>JBKJMN010000154.1:0-16701 GCA_046596405.1 Burkholderiales bacterium | reverse complement strand
TCCATTGCCTGCATACTTGCTGCCGGACACCACTTTCCGTAGGAGACTGCAATGCACAACACTCGCAACATCATCATGGCGTCGGTCGCGTTGATCGTGATTCTCTGCTCGTGGCTCGCGCCGCTCGACGCGCCCGCGATCAAGCAGGTCGATGCCGGCTTGAAACGGGCGCTCGTCAGCTTTGCCGCGGCGCGAACGTTAAATGCGCTTATCTCGGTCGCGCAGGGCACGGAAATATCGGCGCAGCCGCTCGGCGTCGGCGTGACGCTCACGCCGGGTCAGGCGCTCGACCCGCTCAACGACGTGGTGGAACAGTTCTCCACGCTAATGCTTGGGGCAAGCATTGCTTTCGGGGTGCAGAAAATATTGATCAGCATAGGGAGCTACTGGTTGATATCGCTGGTGCTGACCATCGCCGTGCTGGGCTGGACCGTGCTTTATTTTCGGCGCCGGCCGGCGCCCGCGTGGCTTTCCCGGTCGCTGGTAATCCTGTTGATGCTGCGCTTCGCAGTGCCGGTGGTGACGATAGGCACGGATCTCTTGTCGCAGAAATTTCTCGCCGCGGAGTATGAAGCGAGCCAGCTCATGATCGACACCTCGTCGAGTCAGGCCGCCAAAGGCAGCCCGTCCGTTCCGGCGGCCACCGAAAGCCAGGGCATAGTTGAAACGATCAGAGGGTGGCTGTCGCAGACCGGCGACTTGAAGCAGCGTTTCGAAAATCTGAAGGGCTCGGTCGAGCGCGAAATCGAACACATCCTCAAAATCATTGTGATTTTTTTGCTGCAGACGACGGTCATCCCGTTTCTACTGATGTGGGCGCTGTATGGAATTACCCGCAGCGCTATCGAGTTGCCGCGGCAACCAGCGAGAATCAGATCGTCATAATTACGCTCGCTGGCGGCCCAGCGCGGCGGAGCTGCGCGCCGGTTTTTATTCACCTTTCCGCCATCAATCCTGCCGCCACGCTCAAGGGGCTGCAGGGAACGTCATTCTCTTCGTGACGGGATTCACATAGCCGCCCCATAGCACCATCAGCCGGTTCCGGTTGGGGTCGCCGCACACCATGATGTGAATCATGTCGGGGCTCGGCAGCACGCGCACGAGATCGTCGGGTCCGACCAGGTATTCCTCCGGGTAGATGCCGCGCTTCACCGCCTCGCGGATCGTGAAGGCCTCAGAGTGACCGTACTTGAGCAGGAACTCGAGCTCGCGCAGCGTGACCCGCGCATGCTCGTGCACGTAGTCGCGGATCTGCTGTTTCGTATAACCCGCGGCCGCGAGGGATTTGGCCACGGGCGGCGCGATCAGGATGCTCACCATGTTGCGAAACCCGTTGGGGCCGCGCTCCGCGAGGCGCGCGAGGCACGGCTTCTTGGTCAGTTCGAGCGCCATGAATTCGAGCGCGGTCTGGGCGGCCGTCTTGTCGGGCGTGCCGTATATTGCAGGCGCCCAGCCCCACGTCACGCTCGCGCAGGCGGTGACCGTGCTGTCTTCGCGCTTAAAGCCATGCTCGACGTGGAACGGCTCCCACGGATTCTCCGCGTCGTTTTCGGCGAGTGTGAAGCACTGCGGATAACCGAACGTCCCCATGTAATTGCGGCCCGGCCGGTAGCCGGCGATGTTCTTGATGATCAAGCCGAGTGCGCGGCCAAGCGACGGATTATTGCCTTTCGAAATCAGGTGCGCGCCGCTCTCTATGCCCATTTTCCTGACCGCGGGCCCGTTGACCAGCAGAAACGGAAACACGCCCCACGTCGTGCCGATGTTGGCGAGGTTGTACGTGTTGTCGGCGATCGCCTCCACCAGCGCTATCAGCAGCGGCATGCACTCGGGGCCGCAGCCGGCCATCACGCCGTTCGCCGCGATGTTGCGTGGCGTCGCGACGAGGTTGGCCTGCGCAAGCACGGCAATGCTTTCATCCGGCGCGCGGTCGGTGTGTTTCAGGAATGCCGTGACGCGCTCGATCGTCGGCGGGATAATCGGCAGCTCGTCGGTCCAGCCCTGCTGCCTGAAATATTCGTTGACGTCCTCGAAGCTGCCTTCGTAGATGATTTCGGTCGCGCTACGCACGACGGCGGGCGCTACGCCGCTGCCGCCATCACGCGGTTTGGTCAGGTGATCGACAATTCGATCGAACAGCACGTTCTCGACATTCTTGACGACGAGTTCTTCGGCGTGCACGCCCACCGCGCCCGGATACTCGCCGATTCGCAAATCGGCCATGCCTTCGGCTTTCGCTACCGCCCGCGCGATGGTCGTGAAGCCCGTCGTGGTAATGACTACGCTCGGGATCCCCGCTTTTTCCAACTCGACCGCCGGCCTCACCGAGGACGGAGTGCAGGTCCCTCAACCCCCGTTGCCGGTGATGACCGCGTCGACGCCTTTGTGCTTGGCGATTGCGGCGATTTGCCGGGCGAGTTTTTTCTGCGATTCCGCATCACCGCCGACGTACACGATCGGGAATTCGGTGAACGGAATGATTTTGACGTTCTTGTATTTTTCCCTGAACAGGCGGCGATACGTCTCGAACATGAGCTCGCCCTTGAAGTGGTTGTTGTAGACCTCACCGATGGTCTTGCCCTCGAGCGTGCTCAGATGCGGGGCGATATTTCCGGTGGCGCCCACCGCCAGGCCTTCAGGGCTGATCACGCCGATTGTTTCTTTCATTGCTGGCTCCTCAATGCTCGCGACATTCGCAGCCTGCGACTCTATCACTTCTGCGATTTCCCCCGCGCAGCGGCCGCTCCAGACAAGCGGCGCGCGCGACGATGCCGGCGTCTTCCAGGCGGCCACAGGCCGTCGGCGCCTGCTATCATTCACCGCACTGACGAGCGCGCTGCGCTCGCTCCCTCCTTAAGCAAAACAGAAGGCTCACCGCCGATGCGCATTGCGCCGCCCGGCAATGCCGCATTCACCGGTTATTGGGTCGCCGAAACGCTGCTGGCGCTCGGCCAGGAAGTTTTCCTGGTGGCGGTTGGCTGGCAGATTTACGCACTGACCGACAGCGCGCTGAGCCTCGGCTTGATCGGGCTCGCGCAGTTCCTGCCGCAGTTTTTGCTCGCGTTGCCCGCGGGCCACGTCGCCGATAATTTCGACCGGCGGCGTATCAACTTCCTGTGCCAGCTTGTCAAGTTCGGCGCGGTTGCCTGGATCGCCGCCGGCAGCTACGCGGGCGCGGTGTCGGTCGAGATGCTTTATGCATGCACTTTCGCGTTCGGCGTCGCGCATGCGTTTCAGCAGCCGGCCTTGCGCGCGCTCATGCCGACGCTGGTTACGCGCGGCGAACTGCCGCAATGCATCGCATGGACCGCGGGCGTCAAGAAAGCGGCCATCATCGCCGGACCCGCGCTCGGCGGCCTGATTTTTCTAATCGGTGCGGTCGCCGCCTATGGCGCGGGCGCGGTGTGCTTTCTCGCCGCCGGCATTTTGCTCGCCCGCATCCGCCTCACTCAGGGTTTGGTACCGGTTCGCGAGCCGATGACGATGAAATCGTTGTTCGGCGGCATCGCGTTTATCTGGACACGGCCAGTGATCCTTGGCGCACTGTCGCTCGACCTGTTCGCGGTGCTGCTCGGCGGCGCGACCGCGCTGCTGCCGATTTACGCGCGGGACGTTCTCGACGTCGGTCCGGGCGGCCTCGGTTTGCTGCGCGCCGCGCCCGCGGTCGGCGCGGTGCTGGTGTCGGTTGTGCTCGTACGCGTGCGGCTCGAGCGCCGCGTCGGCCGCGTGCTGTTCGCTTCGATCGCCGCGTTCGGCGTGGCGACCATCGTGTTCGGCCTGTCGGATTCGTTTGCGCTGTCGTTCGCCGCACTCGTCGTGCTGGGGGGCTCGGACATGGTGAGCATGGTGATCCGCCAGTCGCTCGTGCAACTGCAAACGCCCGAAGGCATGCGCGGCCGCGTCGGCTCCGTGCATGCGGTTTTTACGGGCACCTCGAACCAGCTCGGCCAGTTTGAATCGGGCCTGCTTGCTGCATGGCTCGGCGCCGTCTCGTCCGTCATTATTGGCGGCGCGGGCACGCTGCTGGTCGTGGGCCTGTGGATCTTCTGGTTTCCGGCGTTGTGGAACGTCGATCGCCTCGCGGTGCAGGATGATGAAGTCGAATCCCCGGGTCCGCGCTAGTCTAAACTCGCGTTTATCGCGTTGCGACCAGGAGCCGCCGTGGAATCCCGCCTCGAAGAGATAGAAGCCAAGCTGAGCTTGACGGAAGACTTGTTGGAAGAACTCAACAAAACCGTCTATCGCCAGCAGTCCCAGATCGATCAACTGAAGAATGAACTGGCGGCGCTACGCGATCAGGTGCGCAGCGACATGCCCGGCGAATCGGAGGCGACGCGCGAAGAAATTCCGCCGCATTACTAAGTTGGCTCCTCGAATAAACAGGGCGGGCGATGTCGCAGCATGCCCGCCCTGATTGCGCAGAGGATTTAACCCGTTGGCTTAACCGTTGCCGCGATTGGATGAGCGGTCGTTGGTGTCAGCGCCGACATATAAACGGAAACGCGACGGCAACGCGCCCGCAACGTGCCTTGACGCTGTAGCGCAGGGGCAGTAGCTTCGGCGTTCCCCGCATTCATCCGCCGGTTTTCAAGGAGTTGACAAGTGTTCGACGGCTTCAAGAAGTTCGACATCCAGACCAGCGACCCGCAAGTCAAGATCCACGGCGTCATTGGCGGCAATGGCCCGCCCCTGCTGCTGCTCCACGGCAATCCGCTGACCCATGTGCACTGGCACCACGTCGCGCCGCGCCTGGCAAAAGACTATACGGTCGTGTGCGCCGATCTGCGCGGCTACGGCGACAGCGGCAAGCCGCGCGGCCTGCCGGACCACAGCAACTACACCTACCGGCGCATGGCACAGGACCACGTCGATGTCATGCGCCATTTCGGGTTCGACCAATTTTTTCTCGGCGGCCACGACCGCGGCGGGCGCACTGCGTTTCGCATGGCGCTCGACCACCCGGATCGCATCACGAAGTTCGCGAGCTTCGACGTGATACCCACGCATTACGTGCTCACGCACATCACGCGCGAATGGGCGCTGAATTCCTATCACTGGTTCTTCATGGCGCAGCCCTACGATGTTCCTGAGCAGTTCTTCGCCGGCAAGGAGAAATACTACATCGAGAAAAAATTGACGACCCTGGGCATCGGAAAAGGCGGTTTCACGCCGGAAGCGATTGCGGAGTACACCCGCTGCTGCACGGCGGAAAACCTGCACGGCGTGTGCGAAGACTATCGCGCCGGCGCGACGCTCGATTTCGACATGGACAAGGCGGATTTCGAGGCGGGCCGCAAAGTTAAGTGCCCGGCGCTCATCATCTGGGGCGAAAAAAGCCATACCGAGAAAATGTTCGACGCGCGCGTCGCATGGCCGCAGTATGCTGAAAACATCTACAAGCTGTGTCCGCTGCCGTGCGGGCACTACCCGGCCGAGCAGGTGCCGGACCAGGTCTATGCGGAACTCAGCGCGTTCCTGAAATCATAAGAGAGGAGATCATCATGCGGCGACAGCAACGCGGCGGCCTGGCGCGTTCGGTGCGCGCTTTCGGCGCATTCGTTGGCGTGGTCGCGTGCCCATTGTCCGGCGCCGCCGATTATCCCGACCGGCCCGTGCGCATCGTGGTGGCGCAGCCCGCGGGCGGCAACGCGGATCTCGTCTCGCGCTCGTTCGCGCAGAAGCTGACGGACCGTTTCGGCGTGCAGTTCGTCGTCGACAACCGCGGCGGCGCCGGCGGCATCATCGGCACCGAAATCGCGATCCAAGCCGTGCCCGACGGCTACACGCTGCTGATCGTGCCAACTGCGCTCGGCACCAATCCGGCGCTCGTGAAGAAATTGCCGTTCGACGCGCGGCGCGATCTCGCGCCGATTTCGCAACTGACCGCCGGTCCCAACATCATCGTCGTGCCGACCACCAGCCAATTCCGCAACTTGGGCGACATCATCGCGGCCGCCCAGGCGCAGCCCGGCAAGCTTAGCTTCGCGTCGTCGGGTCTTGCCAACGCAACGCATATGGCGGGCGAGCTTTTCAAGTACATGGCCAAGATCAACATCCTGCACGTGCCGTACAAAGGCTCGCCGGCGGCGATGGTGGCGACGTCGGCCGGCGAAACGGAGCTTGCTTTCGCGGGCATCGCGGGGGCGATGCCGTTGATCCGCAGCGGCCGCTTGCGCCCGGTCGGCGTGACGGGCGCCAAGCGCTGGCCGACGCTGCCCGACGTGCCCACCGTCGCTGAAGCAGGCGTGCCGGGCTATGAAAGCTCGAACTGGTACGCGATGTTCGCGCCGCTCAAGATGCCGCCGAAGATCATCAACCTCATCTACAGCGAAATTTCCACGATCGCGAAAAGTGCGGATATGCGCAGCCGCCTCCTCCCGGACGGGCAGGAACCGCTCGGCACGACGCCGAAGGAACTCGAAGCGCACCTCGCGCGTGAGATTGCCAAGTGGTCAGACCTGGGCAAAGCGGCGGGGCTGACGCCGAATTGACTATGCATAACCGCACCGCGTTATATCCACCTTTCCTTGCCATTTTTCTTCCGCGTGGGATAGGTGCGGTTGCGGCAGCAATAGCGCGATGCAGGTCGGACTGAAGGCGGACTGAAGCGCGCGTTTTTATATGCCGTCGAGCGACGCGAAGCATCGCAGCCGCTAATACCGCGGGTCGTACATCGTCGCGTGCGCCTGCGCGAGCAAATCCTCAGGCTCTTGCTCCTGGGCCATGCCGTTTTTGTGCGCGGTCTTGGCCAGTCCGGCCGCGATATGCGCCGACACTTCACGCACGCGGCTCAACGACGGATAAAGGCTCCCCTGCGCGAGGTCCGATTCGGTGGTCAGACTTGCCAGCGTGTGCGCGGAACCCATGAACATTTCGTCGGTGATGGTGCGCGACCGGCTCATGATCGCGCCGAGCCCGATACCGGGGAAGATATACGAGTTGTTGCCTTGACGCGGCACGAAGGTCGTGCCGTCAAGCGTCACCGGATCGAACGGGCTGCCGCATGCAAAGAGCGCGCGCCCGCCGGTATGGCGGTACGCTTCTTCCGCCGTGCATTCGGATTGCGAGGTCGGATTCGACAGCGCAAACACGATAGGCCGCTCGTTGAGCTTCGCCATTTCTTCGAGCACTTCTTGCGTGAATGTGCCGCCGACGGCGGACACGCCGATGATCGCGGTCGGCTTCAGCGCGCGCACCGCGTCGAGAAGACCGACGACTTCCTTGTGCTCGTGCGCATAAGCGAGCTTGTGATGCGCGAGATCTTTGCGCGACTTGACCACGAGCCCCCGGCTATCGACGAGCCAGTTGCGGTTGCGCGCGGCTTTTTCGTCGAGACCCTGCGCCATCATCGCGGTGGTGACGAGATCGGCGATGCCGGTTGCCGCCTCGCCCGCGCCGAGAAACAGCACTTTCTGCTCCGCGATACTCTGCCCCGTGAGGCGCAGCGCGGAAAACATGCCGGCCAGCGCGACGGCCGCGGTACCCTGGATATCGTCGTTGAAAACGCAGGCGCGGTCGCGGTATTTCTCGAGCAGGCGAAAGGCGTTCTGGTTGGCGAAATCCTCGAACTGGATAACGACACCGGGAAACACTTCCTCGGCGGCGGTCATGAATTCTTCCAGCAGGTCGTCATAGGCTTGCCCGCGCAGGCGGCGCTGGCGCAGCCCCATGTAAAACGGATCGACCAGCAGCTCGCCGTTGTCGGTGCCCGTGTCTATCATCACCGGCAGGCAGAGCGCCGGATGCACGCCGGCGCAGGCCGAGTACAACGCCAGTTTGCCCACCGGGATGCCCATGCCGTTGGCGCCCAGATCGCCCAGGCCCAGGATACGCTCGCCGTCGGTGACCACGATGAGGCCCGCGCGATGCGGCCAGTTGCGCAGCATCGAAGCAACGTGCCCCTTGTCATTCGGCGTGATGAAAATGCCGCGCGGACGCTGGAAGATCATGCCGAACTTCTGGCAGGCGAGCCCGACGCCCGGCGTATAGATGATGGGCTGCATCTCGTCGATGTGATCGACGATGACGCGGAAGAACAACGCCTCGTTGCGATCGTGCAGCGCATTCAACGCGATATATTTTTCAAGCGCGTCAGGCAGGCGCTGGAGCGAGTGCATGAAACGCGCGACCTGCTCCTGCTGCGTCGAGATATGCGGCGGAAATAAACCGCGCAGACCCAGCGCTGCGCGCTCCTCCGCGGTGAATGCGCTGCCTTTGTTCAACAGCGGATCGCGCAGGAGATCGAGCCCCCGCAGCGACGGCTTGGGGGTCTCGAGACTCTTTTTAGTGGGTACGTTCATGCTTGCTCCTCGTTCGGTATTTTAGGTATGCGTCCATTATTCCACAGCCGCCGGTCCCGGCGGCTCCTGCGCGCCGTGACCTGTTAGCGGAACTCACGCGCCCGGTCCGGCCACGCGGCGTCTCTCAAGGGTCACAGTGCCTCGAGGAGTGCCGCGAGTTATGGAATTTTTCGGTCAGAAACGCTGACGGCTGGTTTGATGTGACGCAACGCGGGAAGTTCAAGCGCAACCATCCATCGTTGGTGCCCGTTTCGAAGCGGAGGATAAACGCAGCGGGCGGGTACGCCCCTGCGGGCATTAGACCCTTTGCAACGCCTGCTGAAACCGGAGCTTGAGCTCCGTCCCATCCCGTGGCGGCAGAATGAACTCACCGCGATCAATCGCGACCTTCACGCCGGCAAAAACCGGCCCTTTCTCGCGCAGAATGCGCGGCAGCCAGGACTTCAACTGGGCTTCGGTGTATAGCGTGCCCGCGGCGCGAAAACCGGTGGCTTTTGCCACGCCGGCAAGCTCGGTACCGAGCTGGGTGTGCGTCTGCTGCATGCCGGTCTCGCCGTAGTGCTCATTGTCCATGACGACGAGAGCGAGATTTGCCGGCCGTTTCGCGCCTATCGTCGCGAAGCTGCCCAGCGCCATCAACATGTCGCCGTCGCCGGTGATCACGAGCACGCGCCGTGTGGGTTGCGCGAGCGCCAGGCCAAGACCGATCATCGCCGTGCCGCCCATCGCGCCCCAGGTGTAGAAATTCAGCGGATTGTCGCCGCACGCCATCACGTCGAAGCAAGGCGCGCCCAGCCCCGCGACGACGAGCGCATCGCCGCGCTGCTTGAGAATAGCCGCCACCACTGCGCGGCGGTCGAGCACCGCTTTCCGGCGCGCGCTCATTTGAACTCCTTCACGCCGACGACCCGCTGATCCATGAGCACCGCCACCGCTCGATTCGTGTTAAACGCGAGCTGGCAGGCGGCGGATACGGTCGGGCCGACCTGTGCTGCGTCATCGACTTTCTTGATCAGGCAGCCGATGGCCGACAGCACCGGCGCGACGGCTTCGGCCATCGGGATCTGCCACGGATTGAATTCAGCCCACGTGCCGCGCATCGTTACCAGCAACAGGAGCGGCACGCGGCATTCGGTAATCATGCCCAGCATGTTGATGCAGTTGCCGGTGCCGCTCGATTGCAGCAGCAGCACGGCGCGCTCGCCGCCGAGGCACGCGCCGACGGCCATCGCGACACCCTCCTCTTCAGTGGTCAGCGGCACGGCTTCGATGCTCTGCTCGGCGCGCACAAGTTCGATCAGGCGTTTCAGGCCCGTGTCGGGCACGTAGGCGACCTGACGTATTTTCTGCGCCCGGAATATCTGCATCACGTCGTCGGACCAGGTGGGAGGTTGCGTAGGCATCCGGGACATCCGATCAGTGTATGGGTTGACGATAGGGGCGAGCTAAGAAACAAAGGATGAAGGCGGAAGGATGAAGGATAGGAAGTCCGGCACGACTACTCGGGTTTGATGCCGGCGGCTTTGACGACGTTGGCCCATTTTACGATTTCGGCCGCGAGAAAACGCGCGAATTCGTCGGCGCTACCGGGCGCCGGATCGAGGCCGTTTTTGACGAATAGCGCGCGCGTCTCGGCATCGTTGAGGATCTGGCGCAGCGTGAGGCTGAGCCGCTCGACGATCGCGCGCGGAGTCCTGCCCGTGGTGAGCAAGCCATACCAGCCGTTCACTTCGTAGCCCGCCAATCCCGATTCGATGAACGTCGGCACGTCCGGCATCGCCGCCGAACGCTGCGCGGTGGTCATCCCTACCGCGCGCAAGCGTCCGCTTTCGACGTGCGGCCGCAGGGTGGCGATCGAACCGAAGAACATCGAGACGCGGCCGGCGATCAGGTCGGGCAGCACGGCGCCGCCGCCTTTGTACGGAATGTGCTGCATGTCGATGTTCGCGGTGATCTTGAGCAGTTCGGCCGCCAGGTGCGGCGGGCCGCCGGTGCCTGTCGAGGCATAGTTCACCTTGCCTTGCTGCGTCTTGACCCATGCGATGAACTCACTGATGGACTTCGCGGGTACCGCGGGATGAATCACCATCAGATACGGCCCACCTGCGACCATGCCGATCGGCGCGAAGTCGCGCAGCGTGATGTATGGCAGCGCGTTCACGAGGCTCGGATTTACGGCGATGCTCGCGGAGACGATCAAGAGCGTGTGCCCGTCGGGCGTCGCGCGCGCGACGATCTCGGAGCCGACCACGGTGTTGGCCCCCGCGCGATTGTCGGCAACGAACGACTGGCCGAATTTTTCCGCGAGTTTTTCCGCGACGATGCGGCCGATGATGTCATTGGTGCCGCCCGCGGCGAACGGCACCACGAGCCGCACCGGCCGGCCCGGATAATCCGCCGTCTGCGCATGCGCTGCACCGATCGCGAACAGCCACGCGATTGCGCAGGCCAGCAATAAGCGTTTTGATTCCGGCATCCGACTCCTCCTGCGTAAACTTTACTCCGCGCGCAACGCGCATGCAAAAAGGAACGAATGTCTTGCCGAATGAATTGCCGTGCGCCCCCGCGTGCGCTTTGCCACCCAAGCACGTGCAACCAGCCTGCTGCCAAGGCCTATAATCGCCATAGCCCGCGATGCATGCGGATACAAAGGGAAGAACCATGCAGCATCGAGCACCGCCGCCGCGATGAACGCAGATCCGCAGGTAGTCGCTGCCCCGGCGCACCACGCGCGTCTCGCGAACATCGAGGCGCTGCGCGCGCTCGCCGTGCTGGCGGTCATGCTCTATCACTACACCGCGCGCTATCCGCTCGAATACCTGAACTACGCAGAGGCCGTGTGGCCGGTGCGCTACGGTTACATGGGCGTCGAGCTCTTTTTCATCATCAGCGGCTATTGCATTTACATGACCGCGACGCGTTGCCGCAGCCTGGCGCTCTTCTGGGCGCGCCGCTTCTCGCGCCTGCAGCCGGCCTTCATGGCATGCATCGTCATCACGTTCTGCATCGTCGCGTACGCTGGCCTGCCCGATCGGCGCGTCGACTGGATCGCCGCGCTCGCCAACATGGCGTGGCTGCCCGCGGTCGGCCTGACGCCGCCCGTTGACGGTGTGTACTGGTCGCTGATGGTCGAGCTCAAGCTTTATCTGTTGTTCGGGCTGGTCTACTTCGGCCTGCGCGGACGCGGCGATCCGGTGGTCTGGTGGACGGTGCTGTTCCTGGTCGGCGCCTGCATCAGGACTTGGGACCTGCAGTACAACGGTGCCCAGATCATTCGCAGCACGTTCACGCTGGGCACGTTCGCTTTCCCGTACAGCGGCTTCTTTATGGTGGGCATGCTGATCTACCGCTGGGATTCGACGCCGCGCTGGCTGAAGCTGGTCGCGGTTCCGGCATTCGCGTGGGCCTGTTACGCAGCCACCAATACATGGACCGAACGCGCACTGCTTTTCGCGCTGCTGCCAATCTCGAAATTCGCGCTAGGCTGGCAGAACCTGCAGGTGCCGAAGGCGCTCGTGTTCATCGGCTTCATCAGCTACCCGCTGTATCTGCTCCACAACAACGTCGGGCTCGTCGTCCTGCGCGAGACGGCGCCGGCGATTTCGTCGGAGTACTTGCGCATTGCGTTGGCGTGCGCGGTTTCGCTGCTGTTGGCGACGCTCGTCAGCCTGACGGTCGAGCACCGCTTTCGCAAACAGCTCGAACGGCCAATCGAACGCTTCCTCGCTTTCCTATTCAGCGTGCCGTCGCGCCTGCACTCGGCGGACTCCATAGATCAGGGCAACGCTGGAGTCGCGATCGCTACGCCGGACCGCGCGAGCGGGGGAAAAACCAAGTCTTCGTGATTCGGCCCGCTTAGACGGTAGTGGCCTGCAACCGCTGGCCGAGCACTTTCAGCAACGAGAGTCCAAACGCCGGATTGGTCTGCACGAGCTCCAGGAACTGCTTGCGGTTGACCGCCATCAGCGCGCAATCGGTTTCGGCGACCGCGTTGGCTGCGCGCATTGCGCGATCGACGAGCGCCATCTCGCCGAACACGCCGCCTTCGACAACCCGCTCCAGCGTTTTCCCGTCAGCCACAATTGCGACGCGGCCTTCGCGCGGCAGGTACATAAGCACGCCGGTCTCGCCCGCATTGATGATGGGCTGGCCGGCGGTAAATTTCAGCAGGCGCGGGTTGCCGAGCTTGCGCGCGATTTCGTCGAGCGTCGCGTCGTCGAACACGCGGCGCTCGGCACCGGGGTTTGCCGGCAGCGCCTTCAACATCGTGAGCCGCGCGAGCCGCAGCCGCAGACGGTCGATCATGATGCTCATCAGCATCAGCGCGAAGCCGGGGGTTTTCTCGATCGCTTTCTGAAATTGCCTGCCGTCGAGCGTGAGCACGCGGCAGACGGTCCTGGCCGTCGCCGTCGCGCTGCGCTTCGAGTTGGTAATCGTCGCGAGCTCGCCGAATATTTCGTTCGGCTTGACGGTGTCGAGGGATTTGCCGCCGACGGTGAGCGCGACCGAACCGTCGACCAGAAAATACATGCGGTCGTCGGCGGAGAAGAAGCCGCCGCCGCCCTGGCGCTCGACGAAGAACGTCTTGCCGGCTTCGACGGTCTCGGCCATGCCAGCTTTGAAAAACGCTTTAGCCGCCTCGGGATCGTAGACCGGGCTTTCGGAGGGCTGGGTGAAATCGAGATTTTCCATGGGTCGGTTGCAGTGGCCGTGTGGATAGTGACGAGTCGGATTATCTCACCGTGTGGAGCATCCTGGCATGCCGTTTCCCGTGCGTCGCCATGGGCGGATAGACTTGCCGCCCGAATGCCGCTATGTTCCGGGTCACTGCAATTATGCGAGGAGATTCGAGTATGGAAAAGCCCGTTGACGGCAACAACCTGCCTGCGGAAGTCGGCAGCCGCATCATCGACAAGCCTGAATTGCCGGCGCAGGGGGTCACCACCGACAACGAAGTCTATACCGAAGTCGTGGTCGGCCAGGGCCAGCTCAAGCGCGGCACATTCCGGCAGTTCGAAGTGTTTTCCGATGAGGCGCAGCGCATCGGCGGCGACGACAAGTATCCTTCGCCTATGACTTACATGGCGATGGGCATCGGGTTCTGACTGCTCACCCAGGTTGCGCGGTACGCGCACATGATGAAGTTGACGGTCAAGAACGCGAGCGCCAAAGTGCGCTTCCGCAAATTCCTCGGCGGCTCGGTCCTGAAAGGCACGGTCTTTAACCGCTGGGACGGCGTGGACACGCATCTGACGCTCGAATCCGACGCGCCCGCCGACCGGCTCGCGCATCTGATCAAGAACGCCAAAGCGGGCTGTTTTGCCGAAGGCCTGATCGAACAGAAGGTGCCGCTCAACAGCACGATCGAAGTCAACGGCAAGCCATTCGAGCTTTAGAGTTTCCCTGCGCGGACCCGCCGGCTAGTCGATGGTGGCGTTTGATTGTTTCGCGGCGCTCGACCATTTCGCGAGTTCACGCTTGATGAAATCTGCGAACTGCGCGGGCGAACTCGCCACGACATCGCCGCCCTCGCTCGCGATGCGCTCCTGCACGTCGGGCTGGCGGATCACGCGCGTGACGTCGGCGCTCAACCGTTGAACCAGCGCGTCAGGCGTGCCGGCGGGCACCAGAATTCCGTACCAGGTCGTGACTTCGTAATCCTTGAGACCCGACTCCGCCACGGTGGGTATTTTCGGCAAGATGCGCGAGCGTTTGAGCCCGGTGGTTGCCAGCATTTTCAACCGGGATGAATGGCTGAACGGCAGCGCCGCCGGGATCGTCGACATAAAAACCGAGACCTGGCCGGCGACGACGTCGGTCAACGCCTGCGCTGCGCCGCGATAAGGCACGTGCAGGATGCGCGTATGCGAACTGCTTTTGAAAACTTCCATCGCGAGGTGCGCGACGGAACCGTTGCCCGGCGTCGCATAACTGATGCCGTCCGGTTTAGCCCGTGCGAGAGCAATCAACTCTCGGACATCCCGCGCCGGCAGCGATGGGTGCGCCACGAGCAGCAGGGGCGCGTACAGAATTTGCGTGACCGCGGCGAAATCCCTGACCGTGTCGTAGGCGAGCTTCGGATACACCGCGGGCGCGACTACGACGTAAGACGAAGCGCCCATTATCAACGTGTAGCCATCGGCGGGCATGCGCGCCGCGAGTCCCATGCCCAGCGTGCCGCCTGAACCTGCGCGGTTCTCGACGACGACCTGGTGCCCCCAGAGTTCGCTCAACCTTGGCGCGATTTCGCGCGCGGTGATATCTCCGCCGCCGCCCGGCGCGGTGGGCACGAGCAGGCGCACCGGCTTGACGGGATAAGCTTCCGCGGCCGACGCGAACGGCGCCGGGAGCACCAACGCTGAAAACAACAGGAGACTGCGCGGATTGAAACCGCGCCTCGACCTGCCGCCCGAATACATCATGGCGCGGCAGCTTGCACGCTGTCGGTCCCGGTCACGAGCTCGCCGAATGCCGCAGGCAGCTTGATCTCGCGACCGATAACGCCGTACGTATAGGCCTGCAGCCACAGCGCATGACTCGAATGGCCGCCGCCCGCGACGACGAGTCCGATGTTCGCGGCCTTTTCCGCGATCGGCCAAGGGTCCTGCCTGGCACTTTCGCGCGCTGCTTCAGTGGCCGCGATTTCCATCCACGCCATGCAGCCCGTCTTGCGCATTTCCTCCAGCGGCACCTTCGAATGCTCGAACAGGAATTCGCGGATCGATTGCTTGGTAAAGCCCATAGCCGCAAGATCGGCGGCGACCACTTTCGAAATCACGACGAAGCCGGGCGTGCCCTGCGTGTAGCCGTGCAGGTAATGCACGTCGGGCACGCGCAGATAGCCGGCAACGCGGTGCAGCCCCTGCATCACGTCTTCTTCGAGCGTTTCTTTTTTGGCGCCGCGCCGAATGATGTTGGCCGCGCCGCTCGCGTAGAACAGAGACACCGTATTGGCGCCGCGCTTGAAGCCGTGGCGGTCGACGCTATGCGGCTCCCAGCCGGCGGGCAAACCCTCCTCGTCTTCGGCGAAGACCGCGTTGGTGTAGCGCATGTGGCCGAACACCGCCATCGTGCCGGTGCCGGGCAGCGCGCCGCCGAGGTTTTGCTGCATGAGCCGCAGCGCGCGGCCTATGCTCGCGCCCGCGGGATGCTGCGGATCGGGACCGAGCAAGCCGAACCCGGAGTTGAGTTTTATTTGTTTCGCAATCGGGCCGTTGACGATAACGACCGGGAAAGGGCTGCCCGACGTCGCCTGCAAAAGCTCGCCCGTCGCATGGGGATCGAGGAACGCTTCGACCGCGGCCACGAGCACCGGCAGATATTCCGGCCGCCCGCCCGCCATCGCGAGCGCGACCGCGCACGCTTCGATAGTGACTAGCGCACCGCGCGGCGGAAATTTGCCGAGCACGTGCGCGCGCGGCCGGGCTGCGCCGCGCAAAATCCAGTTGACTCGCTGCTGCGTCGCCGGCCACAGCGGCAGGCCGTCGCCCCATGAGTTCGCGATGAAGAGCTCGTTCGCACGCGCGAGTGCGTCTTCGTACGTCTCGCCGTCGACAGCGAGCATGCGCCCGGCGCCGCCCTTGACCTTGCCGGTCGTCCAGCTCGTCAGCGCATCGTAAAACTCTTGCTTGCGCGCCTGGAGCGCCGACAAATCCGCATCCGGCAGGAACGTCGCCGTCGGAAAGGTCACCATCGCGGTATCGGGGGCGAGCCCGATACCCGACACCGCATTCTTCACGACGCCGACGAATTCATTGCGCGTGAGCGTGACGGTGGGAATGCCCATCGCTTCGAGTCTGGCGGCTGCACGGCCGCACGAGGTTGAGCACGCCCCTCAGGCGGCATTGCCGATGATGACGGCGTCGACCCCGCTGTCCTTGACGAGTTGCGCCACGTCTTCGTTGCCGATGAACGCATTGCCCTGCGGGAAATGGTCTTCCGACAGCACTTCGATGCCGGGGAAATCAGCTTCGAGCATGGTCTTCAGCAGCGGGAGCATGCGATACGCCTGCCATTGCCCGTTGGAGAGCATGCCGACCTTTTTGCCCGCGAACGAGTTGAGGCGCGGCGCGTGCGGCGTCGCTTTATCGAGCGTGCCGGATGGATCGTGGAATTCGAGCTTGATCATTGACTTCCCCCTCCTGGATGGCGATTTGAATTTGATGATAACGTAACGCAGCATCAGGATGAAGGCGGCAGGATGAAGAATGAATAAATCCCCGCTCCGCGAACTCATGCACCTTGACTGCGAAGCCACAGTGTCGGAAGCTTCCACTCAACCTATTTGAGTATTACGTAATAGATGACAATGGCGCCGCTCGTCAAAACTTTCCCTCACCCTCGGTCCCTCTCCCGAAGGGCGAGGGAAGAAAAGCCCTTCTCCCTCCGGGAGAAGGGTGGG
>JBKJMN010000205.1:0-19950 GCA_046596405.1 Burkholderiales bacterium | reverse complement strand
GGAATGTGACCGCGACGCGGTTGCTGTCGGCAAATTTGACCTTGGGCGACTCGACGCGCACGTCGATCTTTTTGGGCTTGGCGATGCGCGCTTTGCGCGCGGCCTCCCAATCGGCGCGCGGTTCGCCGCCGGGCGTCTTGAAATCCGGCGCGTAGCAGGCGAGATAGCCGGCCACATCGTTGTCCGACCACGTTTTCGCCCAGTAGTTGACGCTCTTCAGCACGTCGCCTTCGCCCAGCGCGGCGGCGGGTTTCGCCAGTTCGGGGGGCATGACCGCGGGCGTGGCGGTCGGGGCCGGCGCCGCCGGTGGCGCTATCGCAGCGGCCTGCGCCGCAACCGGCGCCGGCTTGGTTGCCGCAACTATCGTCGTCGACATTGCTTCACTTATCGCGGGCTTGCTGGTGGCGCGGGCGCCGCTCGAAAACAATTTCTTGATCATTTCAAGCTTGGTTTGCGCGGCGGTATTGCTCTTGTCGAGCTGCAACGCCTTGTCATAAGCCTGCGACGCCATTTTCGCGTAGATGTCGCCGAGATTTTCGTGCGCGGTTGCATAGCTCGGGTGCGTGCGGATCGATATTTCGAGCGCGGTGCGCGCCTTGTCGTACTGGCCCTGCGACGCGTACAGAACGGCGAGATTGTTGTACGGCTCGGGCAGCTCGGGATAATCTTCGGTGAGCGCGGTGAATATTCTGATCGCCTCGGTCTGCTTGCTTTGCTCGGTGAGAATCAGGCCTTTCAGAAAGCGTCCGCGCGCGTCTTGCGGATTCGCCTTGAGGAAATTGTCGACGCGCTCGAGCGCCTGAGCCTGCTGCCCGCCGCGAAAAAGTTTACCCGCTTCCGCAAATTCATCGTTTTGCGCGCCTGAAATTGCCGCCAATGCGAGACCGCCGAGCAACACTGCGATGTGGGGTATCCGGCTTAGCGCGGGCGTTAAAGTCATTGTGCTATACTTTTTGGAATTTCAGGGTCTTAGTCGACTAATCTAACAGATTTTACCAAGAACCCAAGCCAATTTAAACCCGTGTTTAGCCAGTCCCGGAAACGGGCCGGCGCGCGCGGCCTCCGGACCTGCTCTGGATGAGAAAGTCCCGCTCCGTTGAGGCTCTTGATGGCGGGCACCAGGAAGGCGCCGATCGTGTCCGTCTCTTCAATTCCCCGCCATGCTCAAACTCTATAACACTCTCACCCGCGACAAGCAGGTATTCACCCCGCTGGTGCCCGGCGAGGCCCGCATCTACGTCTGCGGCATGACGGTCTACGACTATTGCCATCTCGGGCACGCACGCGTGATGGTCGTGTTCGACATGATCACCCGCTGGTTGCGCGCGGCGGGGCTCAAGGTCACTTACGTGCGTAATATCACCGACATCGACGACAAGATCATCAAGCGCGCGGCCGAGAACAAGGAGCCGATGGAGGCGCTGACGGCGCGCTTTATCGCGGCGATGAACGAAGACGCGGCGGCGCTCGGCGTGATCAAGCCCGATTTCGAGCCGCGCGCGACCGACTATATCAAGCAGATGCAGGACATCATCGCGGTGCTTGAGAAAAAAGGGCTCGCGTATGTCGCGCCCGATCACGACGTAAATTACTCGGTGCGCAATTTTCCCGGCTACGGCAAGCTTTCAGGCAAGTCGCTCGACGACCTGAACGCGGGCGAGCGCGTCGAGATCACCCAGGCCAAGCACGATCCGCTTGATTTCGTGTTGTGGAAGCATTCGAAGGCAGGCGAGCCGGCGTGGCCCAGTCCGTGGGGTGACGGCCGGCCGGGCTGGCATATCGAATGCTCGGCGATGTCGAGCACGCTGCTCGGCAATCATTTCGACATTCACGGTGGCGGCCAGGACCTGCAGTTCCCGCACCACGAGAACGAGATCGCGCAATCCGAGGGCGCACACGGTAATACATTCGTAAACTACTGGCTGCACAACGGCTTCGTGCGCATCGACAACGAGAAAATGTCGAAGTCGCTCGGCAACTTCTTTACCGTGCGCGAGATCCTCGCGAAGTACGACGCGGAAGTCGTGCGCTTTTTTATCCTGCGCGCGCACTACCGCAGCCCTCTGAACTACTCCGACCAGCATCTCGACGATGCGCGCCAGGCGCTGACCCGGCTGTACACCGCGCTCAAAATGCACGACGGCGCGGCCGCGGCGGTCGATTGGAATAATCCGGTCGCGGCGCGCTATCGCGAAGTGATGGATGACGACTTCAACACGCCAGAGGCAGTCGCTATCCTGTTCGAGCTCGCGGCCGAGGTGAACCGCAACCAATCGCGCGAGGCCGCAGCCCTGCTCAAATCGCTGGCGGGCCTGCTCGGCCTGTTGCAGCGTCCGCCAACGGAATTCCTGCAAGCGGCGCCCGCCAGCGACGCCTGGACCCCCGGGCGGATCGAAGCCGAAATCATCGCGCGCGCCGCGGCGAAAAAATCCAGGAACTACGCCGAAGCCGACCGCATCCGCAAGGAACTGCTGGCCGCGGGCATCGTGCTCGAAGACGGGCCCAAGGGTACGTTGTGGCGGCGTAGTTAGCCGCCGCGGGCGCGCGGATCGATCTTGGCATTAACCCTGCAGAGCGCGTTCGGGTTTACCGCAATTCTTGCAATCGCGTGGCTGGCGAGCGAAAACCGCCGCGTCGTCCCATGGCGGACGGTGAGCGCCGGCGTCATCCTGCAAATAGTGCTGGCGGCGGCGCTGCTGAAGCTTGCAGTATTCAAGCATTTTTTCCTGGCGCTCAACGACTCGCTGCTCGCGCTGGAGAAAGCGACGCAGGCCGGCACCGCGTTCGTGTTCGGCTATCTGGGCGGCGGCGCGCTGCCGTTTGCGGAGTCGGCGCCCGGCGCGAGTTTTGTGCTGGCGTTTCGCGCGCTGCCGCTAATACTGGTAATCAGCGCGCTGTCGGCGCTCCTCTTCTATTGGCGCATCCTGCCGCTCGTCGTGCGCGGAATTTCGCGCGTGCTCGAGGCGGTAATGGGCGTCGGCGGCGCGGTTGGCTTGTCGACGGCGGCCAATATTTTCGTCGGCATGGTCGAGGCGCCGCTTTTCATCCGTCCGTATCTCGCGCAGATGTCGCGCGGCGAGCTTTTCATCGTAATGACGTGCGGCATGGCGGGCATCTCGGGCACGGTGATGGTCATCTACGCGAGCTTGCTCGGTCCGGTCATTCCCGATGCGCTCGGGCACATCCTGATTGCGTCGATCATCAGTGCGCCTGCCGCGATCGTCATCGCGGTGCTCATGGTGCCGCCGGCGGGCGCGGCGACCTCCGGCCGGCTGGTGCCGGCGCAGCAGGCGTCGAGCAGCATGGACGCAATCACCCGCGGCACCCTCGACGGGCTCGCGCTGCTGCTCAATATTCTCGCTTTGCTGGTCGTGCTGATAGCGCTCGTGACGCTCGCCAATTTAATGCTCGAAGCGCTGCCGACGCTGCACGGCAGGCCCATTACGCTGCAGCGCATGCTCGGCACGGTGCTCGCGCCGCTGGCATGGCTCGTGGGCGTGCCGTGGAGCGAAGCGCCGGCCGCCGGTTCGCTGCTCGGCACCAAGACCGTGCTCAACGAATTTATCGCCTATCTCGATCTCGCGCACCTGCCCGAGGGCGCGCTGTCGCTCAGGAGCCGTATGCTCATGACCTACGCGCTGTGCGGCTTCGCGAATTTCGGCAGCCTGGGCATCCTCATCGGCGGGATGGCGACCATGGCGCCCGCACGCCGCGACGAGATCGTCGGGCTCGGCGTCAAGGCCATCGTCGCCGGCACGCTTGCGACCTGCATGACGGGCGCGGTAGTCGGCGTGTTGTGGACGGATTAGCCTGCGGAGTGAAGGAGTGAAGGAGTGAAGGAGTGAAGGAGTGAAAGAGTGAAAGAGTGAAGGGAAAAACGCGATTCAGCGCTCAGGCTTGAACCCTCCTTCACGCATTCACTCTTTCACTCCTTCACGTTTTTCACGCACCACTTAACCCACATCTCACGAAACGCGCTTTCAAGATTGCGCGCGCACGCGCGACCGTCCGCGTTCGGCGAGCGCTCCATCATGCCGCGCAGGTTCGCGCGTAAGCCCGCCAGCGCAGGCAGGTCCTGCGCGAGCCGCGCCGCAATATCGACATAGTCAGCGCCGGTCTTCGCGACGAGTTGCGGCAGCCCGACGTTGTTCAACATCGACACATCGGCGCGCGACGCGTGAGTATTGCCTTCCAGCACGACGACTGGCAAGCCCATCCACAAAGAGAAGCAAGTCGTGGTCGCGCCATGATAAGGATAGGTATCAAGCGCGATATCCACCCGGCTGTACGCCGCCAGGTAATCGTCGAACGAAAGCCGCGGCAGAATCTCCAGTTGGTGCGCGCCGACGCCGCAGCGCATGAAAAGCCCGCGCATATGGCGTTCCGCTGCGACGCCGCTAACCGCCAGCACGCGCAGGCGCGAGTCCGGCACGCGCGCGAGAATACGCGCCCACAACGCGGCAATCGTGGGCGAAATTTTGAACGCGCTGTGAAACGTGCCGAACGTGACATATCCATTCGCAGCCGCCGGCAGTGGCGCGACCGCGGGCGTGCCGTCGGGCGGCCGCCACGCCATGTAAATGCCCGGCAGACGGACGAGCTGTTCGGAATTCAGGTGCTCGGTCATCCCCTGCGGGTCGCAATACGCGTCGGTAATGCGATAGTCCATGCCGGGCATTCCGGTGGTGCTCGGAAAGCCCAGCCAATTGACCTGGATGGGCGCGGGTTTGCGCGCGAATGCGAGCAGCCGGTTGTTGGCAGTGTGGCCGCTCAGGTCGATCAGGATATCAATCGCATCTTCGCGCACCAGGCTGGCGAACGCTTCATGGTCGAGTGCCAGCGTGCCGCGCCAGTGCGCGCCGTGCGCCCGCAAGCGCGCCGAATAATCGTCCGGCCGCGCGACATCGGCGTATAAGAAAATTTCGAGCTGCGAGCGGTCGTGATGCTCGATGACCGACTCGAGAAAAAAGGTCACCGCATGCTTGTGGATGTAGGGGGAGACGAAGCCTATGCGCAGCCGGCGCTCGCGCTCGCGGTCGTTCGAATGCGGGGCCGCCGTGGATGCGAGGGCCTGCGCGTGGCGCGCGGCCCACGCCTGGTGTTCATGGAAGACTGCCTGCGGCTCCTGAGTATCGGAAAAACACAGCATGCGCAGCAGCGCGCTGTGCGCAGCGGGATTGCCGGGCTCGAGCGCAAGCGATTCTCGGATGGCCGCAATCGCTTCCTCGACGCGTGCCTGCTCGAACAGCACTGTCGCCAGCGTGTGTTTAAGTCCTGCATGGCGCGGCTCCAGGCGCAGGCCCGCCGCACAGCAATCTTCCGCCTCGTCGTAGCGCCCGAGCGCCTTGAAGAGCGCGGCGAGCGTACACCACGCGTCCGTAAAGCGCGGCTCGACCGCGAGCGCGGCGCGATAACTCGCGATCGCGTCCTCGAATTCGCCGGTCGCTGCGAGCACGCTGCCCAGTTGGGCATGGGCGGTGGCCGACGGCTCGATTGCAATCGCACGGCGCAAATGCCGGATGCCCTCGCCGGTCCTGCCCTGCGCGAGCAGCGCCGCCGACAGGAGGTTCAACACGTTCGGCTGGTCGGGTGCGCGCACGAGCGCCGCTTCGCAACGCGCGACCACCTCGGTATGCGCGCGTTCTTTTTGAAGGAGCAGCGTTTCGGCGATCCACTGTGCGTCGATGCCGGGCGCAGCCGCCGGCGAGGGCGCGCGCGCGCCGAGCAGGCGTTTTAACAGGCTGCCGAGCATCAGCGCGGGTCGCCCCTAAGCTGCTTTGATCAGGATGGACTCGCGGTTGCCCAGCGTGACGAACGGCAGCCCGCGCTGCGCGCAGAATTCGTCCCACGCCTTTTTGGCGCCCGGGCAGAAAATCGAGCCGTCGCAGATGATGACGCCGCCCGCAGTGAGGCGCGGATGGAAATACTCGAGCGCGGCGAGCGTCGGCTCGAAAAGCGTGACGTCGAGGTGCACGAAGGCCCAGCGTTGCTCAGGGACCGTGGCGAACACCTGCGGTATCCAGCCCGCGCAAATGCCGGTGTGCGGGAACTCGCCGAAAAAGCCGCGCACGAGTTCCGGCGAAATGTCCGCTTTGGCGACCGGAAAGAAGGCTTCGCGACGGGTGGCGCCGCCGTCGTCGCGCACGGGAATCAGGTCGTGCTCACCGGATTCGCTGGTGCCGACGAAGCTGTCGATCAGGTAAAGGTCCTTACCCGTAAACGCGGGATCGCGGCTGCGCCATGCGTGCGCGAGCAGCAGCGCGGTGGCGCCTCGGTAGGTGCCGCATTCCGCGCGTGCGCCGGGCAGCGTGAGCGTCGCAAAAAAATACTGCAGCAGATCGCGGCGGCTCTGGAAGCGGTGAAAGACGTTGAACGGCGTGACCGGCGTGCCCGTCTGCGCGAGGCAGCGCCGGTACAAGTCGACAAAATCTTCGCTGCCGACCTGCACATCGCGGAACAGGATGCGCAGGTGCTCGTCCACCGGCGCCGCGCCGTGCAGCCGGTTCAACGCCGCTTCGGTTTCGAGCGGATACTCGACCGGCGTCGCCGCGGGCGGCTTGAAACCGGCGAAGAGTTTGCCGAACGCCATTACGTCAACGGAAATTCGGCATGCTTCGCATACGCGGGGCGCGCCTGCAGGCGTTTATAGTAAGCGGCGAGATTGGGCAGGTTTTCACGCTCGATGTCCATACTGAACCAGCGATGGATAGACACGCCCAGCGGTATATCGCCCATCGTGAATCCGGCGCCCGTCACGAAGGTCCGATTGGCAAGGTGGTTGTCCAGCAGGGCCATGCTCGCCGCCAGCCCTTTGCGCGAAGTCTCGACGAGCGGCATGTCGCGTTTCTCGACCGGCGTGCGCACGAGGTTCCAGAAAATCGGTCGCAGGTTGGGCCACACGGTGGTCGCGTTCCAGTCCATCCAGCGGTCGGCGTCGGCGCACGCTTGCGGGTCCGCCGGGCACAGCGAACCGGCGCCGTGCTTGCGCGCGAGGTAGCGCACGATCGCCTGCGACTCCCACAGCACGAAACCGGCGTCATCGATCATCGGCACCAGCATGTTCGGATTTTTCGCCTTGTATTCCGGCGTGTTGTTGACGCCGAACTGCAATCCGGCGTCGATGCGCTCGAACGGGATGTTAAGTTCGCCGCAGCACCACAGAACCTTCTGCACGTTGATCGAATTCGTGCGACCCCAGATTTTCAACATTGGACGCCCCTGCGGATTGAGTGTTGACTCGAAATGATGGCCGTAGTCTAGCTTGGGTGCCGCCGACCGGCAACGAGAGCGCAGCGATCCGTCGTCAGGAACGGCGCCTATCCGCGCGATTCACAGCACAGTGATTTTTTCCACCCAGACGAGTTCGCAAGCGCCCGCGCCGGTGTCCTCGCGCGAGAGGGAACTGCGCCAGCGCCAGCCGTCGGGCGCGCGCGCTTCAATTAAATAGCCCGCGAACCGCACGCGCTGTCCGGGCTGCAGGTCGCGCAACGTGCGTTCGATGTCCGCGTTGGCCGGCACCATGTGCATGTTGGCGCTGTTGACTTCGATGTCGCGCCGCGGGATCGGAAATGCGTCGACATGCCAGTAGTAAAAGCGGTTCGACTGCGTGATATTTATTTTATCGATGACCGACGGGTCGGCCATCGGCCCCCAGCCAAGCGCGAGGTCCACGGGCGCCAATTGCGCTTCGCGGTCCATCGAATAATGCTCGGCGCGCAGCACCCGGGCTTCGAAATCGAATTTTTCGAGCGGCGTTATATCGTGACCGTACGCGTTCCACGCTCGGTCCATGGAGGCGGTGATGCCGACCGCCGGTGCGCGGATGTGATGCGAATGCCAGTACTGATAACCGCCGATCGCGAGCACGGCGATGATGAAGAGCCGGCCGAGGGTCATTTCAGTTGCTACGCGATGGGCAAGTGAAGGAGTGAATGGGTGAATGAGTGAACCCCTCACCCCAGCCCTCTCCCCGGTGACGGGAAGAAGGAGTTTTCACTCCTTCACGCCTTCACTCTTTCACGCATTCACGGCGCAGCGCACGCTACGCGCGAGCCAGCGCCTCTTTCATGCGCTGTGGTGTGAGCGGCACTTTGCGCAACCGCACGCCGGTCGCGTCGAATATCGCGTTGGCGATAGCCGCGGGAACCGTACGGGTGGACGGCTCGCCGGCGCCGGACGGTGCGACTTCCGGACGGTTGATTAAAACGACATCGACGCTTTCCGGCGCGTCCGCTATATCGAGAATCGGATAGCTCGCCCAATCGACGCTGTTGACGCGGTCCGCATCGAACCGGACTTCTTCGAACAACGTGCGCGACGTCGCCTGCAGGACGTTACCTTCGATGACCACCTGCATGCTGCCCGGATTGATGATGAGGCCGCAGTCATGCGCGACGGTGAATTTCTTTGCCCATACGCGACCGCTCGCGCGTTCGACCTCAACCTCGGCGATCACCGCCACGATGGTCCCCGCGCGCTCGGTATACGACACGCCGCGGCCGGTCATTAGCTCGCCTTTGCCGCGCTCGGGATTCGGGTACGGGCGGGCCTGCCACTGCGCTTTCTCGGCCACCGCTTTGACCGCGGCAGCATGGCGCGGATTCGTGATGTAGCGCAGCCGGAAGGCGACGGGGTCGGCGCCGGTCGCGTGCGCGAGTTCATCGATGAACGACTCGCTTGCAAAATGAGTCTCGGGGCCCAGCGGGTCGCGGAAGTGCCCGGTGCGCAGCGGGGAAGCGCGATCGAGCAGCGCCGGGATGGTTTCCCAGGCCAGGCGCTTGTTGGCGAATCCGTACGCTTCGGACGGCGTCTGGAACATGACGATCGGCTTGCCCGGCCACCGGGTGAGCTGCCCGACCAGCGTCTCGTTGGGCGAGCTTTCGCGCGGCGACACATCCCAGCGCGAGAAGCCCTTGCCGGAGAATTCGTACGCGATCACGTTGCCGGTCGCATCGATCCCGGCGCGGCCCCGATAGACTCCCGCGGGGCCCTTGGGGTCCCACGCGGTGCCTTCATGCCGCATATACTGAACGCGCACCGGCCGGCCGGTGAGTTTCGACAGCAGAGTGGCATCGTGCGCGGCATCGCCCGCGTCATTGCGCCCGTAAGATCCCGGACCCACGATCCATTTCGCGTGGACCTGCGCGGGCTTGAGCCCGGCGAGCTGCGCGCAACCGGTGCGCACGTAATACGGCTTCTGCGAACCCGACCACAGCGTCGCGCCGTCGCTTTTGACGTCGGCGACCGCGCATGCCGGCCCCATGCTCGCGTGCGACTGCAGCGGCCATTCGTATTCGGCTTCGACTATCCGGAACGCGGTTTTCATCACCGCCGCGACGTCGCCGATATTCACCGGCGCGCCGCTGCCGGTGGCCTTCGCCTTGCGGATATGATCGTGAAGATTCTCCGCGGTGGGGAAGGGTGCGCACGGCGGCGCCCAGGTAACTTGGAGGCTTTCGGCTGCCCGCACCGCATCCCATTCGCGCTCGGCGACCACGGCGATGAAATCCTGCTCGCGTACCACGCGGGCGCCCGCGATATGCCGGATCGAGCTGTCGTCCACCGCGACCGGCCCGCAGCCCGCGGTCGGCGGCCGGATCACGCGCGCGTGCAGCATGCCTTCGACTTTGACGTCGGTCACGTACTGCGTTCGCCCCATCACTTTTTCAGTGACGACTTTCTGCGGGAACGATTTGCCGACCACTTTATAGGCCGAAGGCGGCTTGGGTTGCGCGCGGCCTTTCAACGCAAGAGTATTGCCGTATTCCTTGTTCCACTCGATCTCCGAGTGGAAGTATTTGCCGCCGATGAGCTCGGCGTAGCTCACGCGTTGCAGCGGATAGCCCGGCACATTGACGACACCGTCGTCGACGACCAGCAGCGACGCGGGCACTTGCAGCCGCTCGGCGGCGCGCTCGACGAGGATGCGCCGCGCTTCCGCGGCGGCATTTTTGAGCGTCATGCCGCCGCGCTGGATGCCGGTGCTGCCGGACGCACCGCCCTGGTTGCAGGTCAGCGCCGTATCGCCCATGACGACCGTGACGCGCTCAAATGCGACGTCGAGTTCTTCCGCGACGATTTGCGCGATCGCCACATCCACGCCCTGGCCCATTTCCGTCTTGCCGAAAAACGCCGTAACGCTGCCGTCGGGCAGCACGGCAATCCACGAGTCGAGCTGATCGGGCGTCAACGGCGGCTTGCCGGCGGCGTTCTGACTCAGCGCGGTGGCGATTGCGCCGGGCACGGCGACGGTAACGACGAGCGCGCCGGAAGCTTTGAGAAAATCGCGACGGGAGACTTGGAGTTGATCCATGGGGTTCTCCTCAGGCGGGCAGGGTTGACGCGCGCTTCACCGCGCGCAGAATTGCCATGTGCGTGCCACAGCGGCATTTCAAGCCGGCGAGCGCGGTGCGGATCTGCGCGTCCGTAGGCTTGGGATTCTCGCGCAGGAATGCGGCGGCGGTCATCATCCAGCCGCTCAAACAGTAGCCGCATTGCGGCACCTGCTCGGCGATGTACGCGGTTTGCAGCGGGTGCGGCTTGTCCGCGGTGCCGAGGCCGCTTAATGTCGTGATGTGCTTGCCGGCGGCGCTGCTGACGGGCGTCACGCACGAGCGCGTCGCCACGCCGTTAACATGCACCGTGCAGGCGCCGCATTGCGCGCGGCCGCAACCGAATTTCGGATTGTTGAGCCCCAGATCGTCGCGCAGCGCGTAGAGCAGCGGCATGGCAGGATCGGCGTCGACCGTCTCGCGCTTGCCGTTGACGACAAAATCGACTTTCATGGCGTGGCCTCCTATGGTGGACGGAAGAGGCCGTGCGCGAAAGGATTATTATTATTTTTGCGGCGCTCGCGTTCGCGGCATCTCGCGAGACACTCTACGCCGCTTCATTTCAGGGTGCAACGCGGCGAGCGGCGCGCCGCAAGGCGTCACGACGGTTGGGCGCTCACGTATGCGTTGAATTTGGTGAAGAACTGCTCGGCCAGTTTCTTCGCCACGCCGTCGACGAGCCGCGAGCCGACCTGCGCGAGCTTGCCGCCGATGGTTGCCTTGGCTGAGTAGCCGAGCGTCGTGTGGTCGCCCGCCGGGGTAAGCGTTACGTGGGCTTCGCCCTTGGCAAAGCCGGCGACGCCGCCCTGGCCTTCGAAAATCAGCGTGTAGGCGTGCGGCGCATCGACGCCGGTGAGCGTAATCTTGCTTTTGAACCTTGCGCTGACGGGGCCGACCTTGGCCGCCACCGTCATGTGGAATTCCGAATCCGAAATCTTTTCCATCGTCTCGCAGCCGGGAATGCACACCTGCAGCACCGCGGGATCGCAGATCGCGTCCCATGTCTGCTGCTGCGGTTTCGGTATGAGCTGTTCGCCGGTGATTTCCATGGTGCGCGGTATGTTACCTTGCCCGCGCGGCCAATGCGAGCGACTTGCCCCCAGCCCGGCGGTTCAAAAACGGACCGGTGCCGTCAGCGCGCATTCGCGCGCCAGTTTTTTCAGTTCGTGCGACGCGGCGACTTCGTGCTCGCGCACGAACGCTTCGTGGTTCTTCTCGACGTCGGCCAGCCGGTACAGGTAATTGACCATCATGCCGGCAGACCGCTGCATGCCTTGCCGTGATGTGTCGGCGAGCCAGTTGAGCTTTTCCATGCGCGCGCCGTTGCCGAGGTGAAAGCGCGCGACCGGATCGAGCGGCTCGTCGTTCTTTTTCTCCGCCGTCAGGTAATGCGCGCACAGTTCCATCAAGGGCTGGCGCAGGCGCTCGGCGAGTGGCGCATCCGCGAACCAATCCGGTGTTTTAAGGTGCGCGAGAGCGGGCAGGCTGGCCGCGTGGTCGCGCTCGATGCCGGCCAGCCACGCGCGAAAGCCCGGCACCGGCGACAGCGTGGCGAAGGTTTTCAAGCGCGGAAATTCGCGCCCCAATTCGTGGACCACCTGCTTGATCAGCAGGTTGCCGAACGAAATGCCGCGCAGCCCGTCCTGGCAGTTGGTGATCGAATAGAAGATCGCGCAATCCGCGCGCGCGGGATCGGCCTCAGGCGAGTCCGGATCGAGCAGCGGGGCCACCGTGGTGCTGATGCGCTCGGTCAGCGCCGCTTCGATGAAAATCAGCGGTTCTTCCGGCAGGGCAGGATGGAAAAAAGCAAAGCAGCGGCGGTCGTTTGCCAAGCGGCGGTGCAGGTCTTTCCAGCCCGCGATTTCGTGCACCGCCTCGTACTCGATCAGCTTTTCGAGGATCAGCGCCGGCGTGCGCCAGTCGATGCGTTCGAGCCGCAAAAAGCCGCGATTGAACCACGAGCCGAACAAATGCTCGAGGTCCGCGTCCACGCCGACCCAGTCCGGATTCGATTTCAATTCGTGCAACAGCCGGCGCCGCATGTCGACCAGCGCCGCGGTGGCGCCGGGCGCCACGTTCAAACGGCGGAACAATTTCTGGCGCGGCGATTCCACTGCGCGCTGCAGCCCCACCAGGTTGTGCGGCGACGCGTCGAGTGCATAGGCCGCGGCGGCCGCTGCTATCGTCATCGGCGCCGGTGAGAACTCTTTGGCGAGCAGGCTGATATACGGCTGGAACGCGTTGGCCGGCAACGCATCGTACGCAGCAAGTGCGTCACGCGCGAGCGCCGCGCCCGAAACCTCGCCGCGCTCCGACAGCAGCGCATGGCACAACTCGACGGCCTCGCGCGCCTTGCGGTCGGCCGAGCGGGCGCTGTCGACCGGGGCGGCGACGCTGCGCAATAAACGTTTTAAGAACGCTCGGGTGTTCATCGGGTCGAAGCAGCAGTGGCAAAGTTTTTATGCCGCGCAGGCTGCAAACAGCTCTGATGCAGGCCCGCGGCAGACGCACCGATGCTAGCCGATGCGTGTGACGCGCGCAACCGCGTGACCCTCGCTTGACCCTCCGTAAAACGTGCACTACCCTAGGCTACGCATCATCGTGAAACGCGTGCAGCGGGAATTGAAAGGTTTACATTGGACAGCGTCGATACTGAAGTTGTAAAAACCGCCGTCGCGTGGTTCGATGCCGGCCGCCAAGCTACTCTCGCCACGGTGATCAGGACGTGGGGCTCGGCGCCGCGGCCGGTCGGTGCGATGCTCGTCATCCGCGATGACGGTCACGTGATCGGTTCGGTGTCGGGCGGTTGTGTCGAAGACGATTTGATCGAGCGCGTGAAAGCGCACCAGGCGGCTGGCGGCAAGCCCGAACTCGCGACCTACGGCGTCACTGCTGACCAGGCCGCGCGTTTCGGCCTGCCGTGCGGCGGTACGCTGCAGCTCGTGCTCGAGCCGGTGAAGGCCGAATCACAATTGAAGGAATTGCTCGAGACGATAGAGCGCCACGAGCTCGTCGCGCGGTTTCTCGACATGGAGACGGGCAATGTGAAGCTCAAATCCGGCCACTGGTCGGACGTGCTCGAATTCGACGGCAAGGTGCTCAAAAGCATACACGGGCCGCGCTGGCGCCTGCTCATCATAGGCGCCGGCCAGACGTCGCGCTTTCTCGCCCAAATGGCGCAGGCGCTCGATTACCAGGTTACTGTGTGCGATCCGCGCTCGGAGTATGCGGACGAATGGAACGTGCCGGGCGCAACACTCGAGCGCGGCTATCCCGACGACGTCGTGCTGCAATTGAATCCCGATCCGCATCTGGCGGTGGTCGCCGTCACACATGACCCGAAGCTCGACGATGCGGCGCTCACTGAGGCTTTGAAGTCGCCGGCCTTTTATGTCGGCGCGCTCGGTTCGCGGCTCAACAACGAAAAACGCCGCAAACGGCTGGCCGACTTCGACTTGTCGGCGGCCGAAATAGCGCGCCTGCACGGTCCGGTCGGTTTGCGCATCGGCAGCAAGACGCCGGCGGAAATCGCCGTGTCCATCGTCGCCGAAATCACCGCGGTGCGCCGCGGCGTGAAGCTGGAATCGATCGGCGCGCCGGCCGCCGCGCCGGCGCCCAATACCGATCCGCTCGCCTGCGGCTCGTAAGGCAGCTCGCGCGGCCGGCATGCTGCGCTGCATAACATTCATTTTCGCGCTGCTGCCGATTGCGCTGGCGCTGCCGCCGGCAAGCGCCGCCGGAGATTCGCTCGCCAACGGGCTGTTGCTCATCGCCAAGCCCGAGCTCGTCGACCCCAATTTTCGCGAAACGGTTTTGTTGATTACGCAGCCGGTGCCCGGCGGCGGACCGCTCGGCGTGATTCTGAACCGGCCGACCGACGTGCGCTTGTCCGAAGCGTGGCGCGATGCGGGTGCGGTGCCCGAGCAATTCGATAAAATTTACGCCGGCGGCCCGGTTGCGCGCAATCAGATCATATTTCTGGTGCACAGCGACGCGCACATCGCCAGCGGCCTGCGCGTGCTCGACGACGTTTACCTGAGCGGCGATCCGGCGCTGTTAAAGAATATCGTCGCAGCGGAAGTGAAAGTGAAGGCGGTGCGCGCGTATGCGGGTTACGCGGGCTGGGCGCCGCGCCAGCTGCAGGCGGAGATCACGGCAGGGGGGTGGTACCTGCTGCCGGCGGATGCCGAGACGATTTTCAGCGCCGATGCGGCCGGACTGTGGCCGCTGCTGATACGCCGGATTACGCTGCGCAGCGTGCGCCATGACGCAGCGGCCGGCGCTACTCCGCGAAGAACTCCTTGACCTTGTCCATCCACGACTTGGCGCGCGGGTTGTGTTTGCCTGCATCTTTGGCATTGATGGCTTCGAGTTCGTTCAGGAGTTCGCGCTGACGTGCCGTCAGATCGACCGGCGTCTCGACCACGACATGGCACAAAAGATCGCCATGCGCTGATGAGCGCACCCCCTTGATGCCCTTGCCGCGCAGCCGGAACACCTTGCCCGATTGCGTTTCGTTCGGAACCTTGATCTTGGCGTAACCGTCGAGCGTCGGGATTTCGATTTCGCCGCCCAGCGCCGCGGTCGTGAAGCTGATCGGCATCTCGCAATGCAAGTCGTTGTGATCGCGCTGGAATACCGCATGGGCTTTCAGGTGGATCACCACGTACAGGTCGCCCGCCGGCCCGCCGTTGACGCCGGCTTCGCCCTCGCCCGACAGGCGAATTCGGTCGCCTTCATCGACCCCTGATGGAATCTTGACCGACAGCGTTTTGTGCTGTTTCAGGCGTCCCGCGCCCTGGCATGCAGCGCACGGGGTTTGCACGATCTTGCCGCTGCCGTGGCATTTCGGGCACGTCTGCTGAATCGAGAAAAAGCCCTGCTGCATGCGCACCTGGCCGTGGCCCTCGCACGTCGTGCACTTGACGGGCTGCGTGCCGGGCTTGGCGCCCGAGCCGCGGCAGGTTGAGCATTCCTCGAGCGTTGGGATGCGGATTTTGGTTTCGGTGCCGCGCGCGGCGTCCTCAAGTGCGATTTCGAGGTTGTAGCGCAGGTCGGCGCCGCGATAGACGTTGGAGCGCCCGCGGCCGCCACCGAAGATGTCGCCGAAAATATCGCCGAACGCATCCGCGAAGCCGCCCATGCCCGCCGCGCCTGCTGCCGCCTGATCGACGCCCGCGTGCCCGTATTGATCGTAAGCTGCCCGCTTGCTCGCGTCCGAGAGAACTTCGTAGGCCTCTTTGGCCTCCTTGAATTGCGCCTCGGACTTCGGGTTATCCGGATTGCGGTCCGGATGGAATTTCATTGCGAGCTTGCGATAGGACTTCTTGAGGTCGTCTGCAGACGCATCGCGGTTGACGCCGAGCACTTCGTAAAAGTCTTTTTTGGCCATTGTGATTCAGTGAAGAAGTTAAAGAGTGAATGCGTGAAGGAGTGCAAGCACGACGTCAGTCCCTCAGTTTTCGTTTTAACGAGTTGGATAGGCCTACTAAAAGTGCAAATACCTGGTCGAGTTCGGAAATCAATTTTGTCGAATCTTTAATGAATCCCAACTTGCTCGCGATCTCAATGTGCGTGTCGAGTTCAGAAAACGAACCGGATGCTATGGCGAGGAAACGCAGCAGTTCCTTGGCTTCCTCTGGCGGCGCCTTCAGCGATATTTGCAGGAACTGAAATTGCCGCGCGTCTCATCTGTGACGTAAGGCCGAATGCCTCCTCACGCGGGAAGGCCGCAGTAACCTGATAGATCGATTCCACCAGTTCGACTGCGGCCCGCTATGCGCGGAGGTCGCGGTGCTTGCGCTGCAATTCCTAGCCCTTCACGCTTTCACTCCTTCACTCCTTCACTTCTTGTCTTTGACTTCCTCGTATTCCGCATCCACGACATTGCCGTCGTCTTTCTTCGCGCCGCCCTGGGCATTCGCGTCGCCGCCGCCCGCAGGTTGCTGCGTCGCCTGCTCCTTCGCGTACATCTGCTCGGCGAGCTTGTGCGACGCGGTCGCCAGCGCCTGCGACTTGGCGTCGATCGTTTCCTTATTGTCGCTTTTGAGCGCTTCCTCGGCCTCTTTCAGCGCGGTCTCGATCTTGGCTTTTTCGTCGGCCGCAATCTTGTCGCCGTACTCCACCAGCGACTTCTTGACCGAATGGACCAGCGCATCGCACTGGTTGCGCGCGGTGATGAGCTCGATCGCCTTCTTGTCATCTTCGGCGTGCGCTTCGGCGTCCTGCACCATGCGCTTGATCTCGTCTTCGTTGAGCCCCGAGCTCGCCTGGATCTTGATCTTGTTCTCCTTGCCCGTCGCCTTGTCCTTGGCCGACACATGCAGGATCCCGTTGGCGTCGATGTCGAACGTGACCTCGATCTGCGGCATGCCGCGCGGCGCCGTCGGCAGTTCGGTCAGGTTGAACTGGCCGAGGCTCTTGTTGCCGGACGCCATGTCGCGCTCGCCCTGCAGCACGTGGATCGTCACCGCGGACTGATTGTCCTCCGCGGTCGAGAACACCTGCGCCGCCTTGGTCGGCACCGTCGTGTTCTTCTGGATGAGCTTGGTCATCACGCCGCCGAGCGTTTCGATGCCGAGCGACAGCGGCGTCACGTCGAGCAGCAGCACGTCTTTGACGTCGCCTCTGAGCACGCCGCCCTGGATCGCGGCGCCTACTGCCACCGCTTCATCGGGGTTCACGTCCTTGCGAGGCTCTTTGCCGAAGAACTCCTTGACCATGTCCTGCACTTTCGGCATGCGCGTCTGCCCGCCGACCAGGATGACGTCCGAGATGTCGGACAGCTTCACGCCCGCATCTTTCACGGCCATTTCGCATGGCTTGATCGTTTTCTCGATCAGTTCCTCGACCAGGCTCTCGAACTTGGCGCGCGTGATCTTGATCGCGAGGTGTTTCGGGCCTGACGCGTCGGCCGTCACGTAGGGCAGGTTGACTTCGGTCTGCTGGCTCGACGAGAGTTCGATCTTGGCTTTTTCGGCGGCGTCTTTAAGGCGCTGTAGCGCGAGCATGTCCTTGCGCAGATCGATGCCCTGTTCCTTCTTGAACTCATCGCACAGGTAATCCATCAGGCGCTGGTCGAAATCCTCGCCGCCGAGGAACGTGTCGCCGTTGGTCGAGAGCACTTCGAACTGGTGCTCGCCGTCGACCGCCGCGATTTCGATGATCGAAATATCGAACGTGCCGCCGCCCAGGTCATAGACCGCGATCTTGCGGTCGCCTTCCTTCTTGTCCATGCCGAACGCGAGCGCCGCTGCGGTGGGCTCGTTGATGATGCGCTTGACGTCGAGGCCCGCGATGCGGCCGGCGTCCTTGGTCGCCTGGCGCTGCGAGTCGTTGAAGTAGGCGGGAACCGTAATCACCGCCTCGGTCACCGGCTCGCCGAGGTAATCCTCGGCGGTCTTCTTCATCTTGATCAGGACTTGCGCGGAGACTTCGGGGGGCGCGATTTTCTTGCCGCGCACCTCGACCCAGGCATCGTTGTTATCCGCCTTGATGATCTTGTAGGGCATCAGGTCGAGGTCCTTCTGCACTTCTTTTTCCTCGAAGCGGCGGCCGATCAGGCGCTTGACCGCATACAGCGTGTTCTTCGGATTGGTGACTGCCTGCCGCTTGGCGGATGCGCCGACGAGGACCTCGCCGTCTTCCGCATAAGCGACGATCGAGGGCGTGGTGCGCGCACCTTCCGAATTTTCGATGACCTTCGGCTGGCCGTTTTCCATAACCGACACGCACGAGTTGGTCGTTCCCAGGTCGATTCCGATTATCTTAGACATGTCATTCCCTCGTTTTCCGTAAATTGTGTGCGCCGGTCGTTGCTGACCGGCCTGCTATTCCATGCATCGAATATGGGGATAATCCCCGTGCTTTCAACCCGCTTCGGGCTTGGCCACGGCCACCATCGCGGGCCGGATCACGCGCTCGTTCAACAGATAGCCTTTCTGAAACACCTGCACGACGGTGTTGGGTTCGGCGTCCGACTCGACCGTGTTGATCGCCTGATGGCGGTGCGGGTCGAACTTCTGCCCGAGCGGGTTGATTTCCGCGACTCGGAATTTTTCGAATACGGAATTCAACTGTTTCAAGGTCAGTTCGACGCCGCTTTGCAGGTTTTCCGCGGTGACGTTGCCGACGGTGAGCGCGGCCTCGAGGCTGTCTTTGACGGCAAGCAACTCGGTCGAGAAATTCTCGATCGCATACTTGTGCGCGTTAGCGATGTCGGTCTGCGCCCGCTTGCGGATGTTGTCGGCGTCGGCCTTCGCGCGCAGCCATGCGTCGTGATGCTCCTGCGCGGTGAGTTCGGCCTGCTTCAGCAGCGTTTCAATCGACGGCATTGCCTCGGGTGCGTTTAAGTCATCGGTTGGCCCGGTTTCGGCGGTCTGCGGTTGTTCGCCTTCGGCGACTATCGGTGCTTGGTGCGGGTCCTGCATGGATTCGTCCTTGAACTATCAACCTTTCCCTTATTGGGGCGCCGTGGGCGATTTCAAGTGTCCGTGCAACCTTTTGATCGGGAAACACTTATCGTGTGACGACGCCTATGGCCAAGGATGGATCAAGGCCATCGCGGCCGGTATCGACCTTGGTCGATGGGGTGGCGCGGCCGGTGGCCGGCCCTTCCAAATTATGTAGAATGATTAAAAATCCGCGACGCAGCGGAAGGGAGAAAATTCAGTGAACTCTCGACGCCGTCAACTCGTCATCGCGCTTGGTGCAGGCGCGCTTGCGCCGCTTGCGGCATACGCGCAGCAGCCGGCGGGCAAGGTCTGGCGGATCGGCATTTTGTCGGCCTTCCCACAGAATGTCGCACAGCGCGAAGACTATAATGGTGCCTTCATTGCCGGACTGCGCGAGCTTGGTTATGTCGAAGGACGCAATATCGCCATCGAATGGCGGATTGCCGATGGTGTCTATGATCGCTTGCCGGGGCTCGCAGCGGAACTCGTGAAGTTGAAAGTCGACGTGATCGTCACGAGTGGAACGCCAGGTGTGCGTGCTGCGCAGGGGGCGACCTCTACCATTTCTATTGTTGCCGCTAATTTTGGCGACCCCGTCGGCAGCGGTCTGGTCGCGAGCCTGGCGCGTCCAGGTGGCAACCTCACGGGGTTGTCGACAATGGGAGAGGACGTCTACGGCAAACGCCTGGAAATGCTGAGTATAGTAGCGCCAAAAGCGACCCTCATTACTGTGCTAGTGAATCCAAACAACATTGCGAATATGCAGAGCATGCTTCCTGTCCTGGACGCGGCCGCCAAAAAACTGAACAGAAAACTTCAGATCGTTAAGGCTAGCACTATGGGCGAAATAACTGACGGTTTCTCCCAAATGGCGCGGGATCGCGCCGGCGCGCTTCTCGTCATGGACGACCCATTCTTGATCGCGCATCAGCTGCAGATTGCCGAACTCGCCACTAAACAAAAGCTACCATCGATTCACGCAGAGCGCCAGTATGCGGAGGCCGGCGGTTTGATGAGTTACGGGCGCGTCAACGCGGAGAATTACCGGCGCGCCGCGACTTACGTTGACAAGATATTCAAGGGCGCGAAACCGGGCGATCTGCCGATCGAACAACCTTCCAAGCTTGAACTGGTCTTCAACATGAAGACCGCGAAGGCGCTCGGCA
>JBKJMN010000091.1:0-5712 GCA_046596405.1 Burkholderiales bacterium | reverse complement strand
GGGCGGCGGCGCCTCGGTAACGTCGCTGATCGGCAACGAATCGCAAGTGACGATCACGCCCGCGCCGGCCGTGCTGAGTCATGTGCGCGGGGGCCGCTTGCGCGCGCTCGCGACCGCGGGCGCCAAACGCTCGCCGCTGACGCCGGAACTGCCGACCGTGATCGAAGCGGGTGTGCCCGGCTACCTGTCGAGCGGCTGGATGGGATTGATGGCGCCGGCAAAGACGCCTAAGCCGATACTCGATAAATTGCACGCGACGCTGGTGAAGGTGGTCGAAACACCGGCGACGCGCGAATTGTTCGAGCGCCAGGGTGCGGATCCGGTGACATCGACGCCGGCGGAGTTCAAAAAATTCGTCGCCGAGGAATACGCGCGTTTTACACAGGCGATCCGGCTCGCGAACCTGAAGCCGGAGTAGTTTAAAAATCAGCAGTCAGGAGGGGCAATGGAATACGCATGGACTTTGCGGGCCGCACTATGGGCCGTAATCGCGGCGGCAAGCACCACCGCCATTGCGGCAGAGCGCGCGACCGACTGGCCGACCAAACCGGTCCGCTTGATCGTTCCATTTGCGCCAGGCGGCGCGACGGACATAGTGGCGCGCATCATGGCGCAGGGTCTTGCCGAGGCGCTCGGGCAGCAATTCGTGGTGGACAACCGAGCGGGCGCGTCGGGCAATATCGGCGTCGAAATGGCGGTGCGCTCGCCGCCGGACGGCTACACGGTCGTCATCAACAACGTGTCCACCGGCGCGATCAACCCGCTCGCGTTCGCGCAGACGCTCAAATACGATTCGACGAAGGAATTGACGGGCGTCGCGCTGCTCGCATCGATTCCCAACCTGCTGGTGGCAGGCGCGAATTTCCCGCCGAACACGTTGAAGGAGTTGATCGAGTACGCGAAAGCGCGCCCCGGCCAGCTTAATTATTCGAACCCGATCGGTGCTTATTCGCATCTCGATATGCTCGAATTCATGTCCAAGGCCGGCATCCAGATGGTGAACGTGCCGTCGAAAGGTGCGGGCTCGTCGTTCGCGCCGGTCATCGCCGGCGAAATTCATTTCTCTTTCCTCAACGCCGCGACCGTGACGCCGCAGGTGAAGGTGGGGCGCATGAAAGCGTTCGTGACCACCGCCAAGAAGCGCCTGCCGGAGCTGCCCGACGTGCCGACCATGGCCGAAGCCGGCTTTCCCGGCATGGGCAGCGTCAACTGGAACGGATTTTTCGTGCCGGCAAAAACACCCCGCGCGATTATCGACAAGCTGGCGGTGGCGACTTCGCAGGTGTTGGCGCGTCCGCAGATTCAGGAGGCGTTCGCCAAAGCCGGCGTGCCGCTCACGCCGAGCGCGTCGCCCGAAGAGTTTCAGGAGTTCGTGCGCGCCGAGCAGAAACGCTGGGCGCGCATCATCAAAGAAAACAACGTCAAGTTTGAGTAGTGCAGGCCGCGTCGCAGACCATGAAGATCGCGCAAGTTGAACCGCTGATACTTAACGTTTCCGAAAAAACCAACTGGTTTTTCGTGCGAGTCACCGCTGAAAACGGCATTGCCGGCATCGGTGAGGCGTCGTTGAACGGCTGGGAAACGGCGCAGCTCGCCTGTCTTGAAATCATGCGCGGGGATTTAACCGGTAAAACCGTCGACGAGGTCATGCCGCTGCTGCGGGTATATCCGCATTCGCCGGGAGGACTAATTGCCAGTTCGATCGTCAGCGCGCTGGAGCAGGCGATCACCGACCTGCGTGCAAGGCAGGCAGGCGTTCCGCTGCACGCATTACTCGGCAAGAATCCGCGCAAGACTGTGCGCGTCTACGCCAACATCAACCGCGGCGCGCGCGACCGTTCGCCGTCCGGCATTGCACAGTCGGCGCGCAACGCCGTCGCTGCCGGGTTCGGCGCCGTCAAGATCGCGCCTTTCGACGGCGTGTACTGGGGTGATGCGGAGAATGTGGATATCAAGCGCCGCGTGCAGGACGGCGTCGATCGCATTTACGCAATCCGCGAGGCGGTCGGGCCGGACGTCGCCGTGATGGTCGATTGCCATTGGCGTTTCGACGAGGCGTCGGCTCTGCAACTCATCCGCGATCTGCAGCCGGCTAAACTTTACTGGCTCGAATGCCCGATCTCCGAAAATCCTGAATATTTTTCGGCACTGAAGCGCGTGCGCGCAGACGCTGCCCGACACGACCTGCAATTGGCAGGCGCGGAGCGCCAGATCGGGGAGAGCGGATTCGCGCCGTTTATCGAAGACCGGTTGTTCGATGTCGTGATGCCCGACATCAAGTACGCGGGCGGCTACGCGGAGATGCTGAAGATTGCCGCCGCCTGCGCGCGGCACGGCGTGCATTTCTCTCCGCACAATCCGAGCGGCCCGGTGTGCAATCTTGCCAGCATGCACTTGTGCGCCGTGGCGCCGGCTTTTCTGATCCTCGAACACCAGCTCGCCGAAAGCCCGCTCTACTTCGATGTCGTCGGCGGTTTCCGCCCGCAGATCGTCGACGGTTGTTTCGAAATCCCCGACACGCCAGGCATCGGCGTCGAACTCGATGACGCGGTGTTGCGCGCGCAGCCGTTTCGGCCGCTGGCCGCGAACGCGAATCTCGATGCGCGTCTAGGCTAGGAAAACCATGTCATCGACTTTATGCAATAGTTTGCAGTTGGCGCTTGCCATCGCGTTCGGCACGCTCATGCTCACCCCCGTCACGGCGCTCGGGCAAGCGTATCCGAACAAACCCATCCGCGTGATTGTCGGCTCCGCGCCCGGCGGCGCGCCGGACATACTCGCGCGCGCCGTGGCGCAGAAACTGACTGTCTCGCTGGGGCAGCAAGTCGTGATCGACAATCGTGCCGGCGCCAGCGGTGCGATCGGCGCGGAGATGACGGCGAAGGCGCCAGCTGATGGCTACACGCTGTTTCTCGCTACTAGCATGGGATTTGCCATGCTGCCGCACCTGAAGAAGAGTCTGCCTTACGACGCCATCAGGGATTTTGCTTCGATCACGCAACTAGCGCTCGCTTCCAATGTGCTCGTGATCAATCCGGCGGTGCCGGCAAAAAACGTGGGTGAGTTGCTGCAGCTCGCGAAAGCGAAGCCGGGTGCCTTGAATTTCGGGTCCGCGGGCAACGGCAGTCCCGCGCATCTGGCGGGCGAAATGCTCAACGTCATGGCGGGCGTGCGCATGACGCATGTGCCATATAAAGGCGCCGCACCCGCATTGCTCGATGTGATTGCCGGACAAGTGCAGTTCATTGTTACCTCGCCGCTATCCGCCGCTCCGCACATTGCAAGCGGCAAAGTGCGCGCGTTGGCCACCACGGGAGCCAGGCGCAATCCGTCGTTGCCGGATTTGCCGACCGTCGCGGATACCTTGCCGGGTTTCGAGATCACCCAATGGTGGGGACTTTCGGCGCCGTCGCGCACGCCGCTGGTCATCATCAGCCGTTTGCACGCTGAAACGGCCAAGGCTGTCAGCCTGCCCGACGTGCGCGAGCGCATCGCGCGCGACGGGGGAGTCGCGGTCGGTGGGACGCCGCGTGAATTCGACCTGTTGATTGCCGCGGAATTCAAGCGATTCGGGGACGTCATACGCAAGGCCGGCATAGCTGTTGAGGACTAATCGGGTGAATCCCACAAGACCGCGCCGGAAAGACCGGGCATGAAATACACAACCCTGGGACGCACCGGCCTTAAGGTCAGTGTCGCGGGTTTGGGCTGCGGCGGCAGCAGCCGTTTGGGACTGACGGCGGGCCACAGCGAGGCGCAATGCGTCAGCGTCATTCGCCGGGCGGTCGATCTCGGCGTGAATCTGATCGACACGGCGAAGCACTACGGCACCGAAGCCATCGTCGGCGCCGCGCTCAAGTCGATGCCGCGCGAGTCAGTTGTCATTTCGACAAAACACAAGGTGGCACAGGGCGGTGCGCTGATTCCGGCGAGCGAGATCGTCGCCGGGCTGGACGACAGTCTCAAGGCCCTGGGCACCGATTACGTTGACGTTTTTTTTCTGCATACCGTGTTGCCCGACGCCTATCACCATGCGGCAGCGGAAGTCATGCCTGCGTTGCTCAGGGAGCAGGAAAAAGGCAAGTTCCGCTTTCTGGGCATCACTGAAATGCCGCCTAAGGATCCGCACGAGGAGATGCTGCAAAGCGCGCTTGCAGACGATCATTGGGACGTCGTGATGCTGGCATTTCACATGCTCAACCAGAAGGCGCGCAGCCGGGTGTTTCCGGCGACGCTGTCGCGCAATGTCGGCACCATGATCATGTTTGCCGTGCGCAGTTTGTTCAGTGCCCCCGGGCGCCTGCAGCAGGACATCAAGGCGCTGGCTGCCGCCGGTAAGGTGCCTGCTTCGCTGGCCGACAGCCCGCAGCCGCTGAATTTTCTGCTGCAGGACGGCGGGGCGCATGACATTATCGAGGCGGCCTACCGCTACGCGCGGCACGAACCCGGCGTAGATGTCGTATTGTTCGGTACCGGCAACCCCGCCCATGTCGAAGTGAACATCAACGCGCTCTTAAAGCCGCCGTTGCCGCAGGGCGCCACGCAAAAACTGGATGAATTGTTCGGCGCGCTCGAGGGCGTTGGCCTGGACGAGCCGGCATTGAAACGTTGAACCCGTGCGCGGCGCCGACGCGACGCACGACTTGCGTAAAATTCTTCACCCTGCACTCATAACCCGTCAACAATCTCAAAGGACCAAGCATGCCCGCCGCAACCCCCCAAGTATCCCAGCCGCGCGACTTCAAGCTGATCGTCGAGAAGGACGTGCAGATTCCCATGCGCGACGGCACGATCCTGTACGCCGACGTGTTCCGCCCCGACACCACCGAGAAGGTGCCGGTGATCATGAACCTGACGGTTTACCAGAAGGACAAGTTGTGGATTCCGCCGGCGGACCTCGAAGAAGAAGCCAACCCGTACATGAACTGGGAGACCGTCAACCCGAACTGGTGGTGCCCGCGCGGCTATGCGTGCGTGCGGGTGGACGCGCGCGGCTCGGGCAAGTCGCCCGGCGAATCGGAGCCGAGCTCGTATCAGGAGTCGCTCGACTACTACGATGCGATCGAATGGATCGCCAAACGCGACTGGTGCTCGGCGAACGTCGGGCTGCTGGGCATTTCCTATCACGCCTCGTCGCAATGGCGCGTCGCGAATCTCACCCCGCCATCGCTGAAAGCGATCATGCCGTGGGAAGGGCGCGCCGACCAGTATCGCGATCAGGCCTATCATGGCGGCATATTCGCGCTCGGCTTCATCGGCAACTGGTGGCTTACCCATACGGCGCACCATCTGCTCGGCCGCCCGCGCGGCTACAACCCGGACGCATTCCACAACGACATGATGTGGAAGTACATGCGCAACGATCTGGATTCCGAGTATTGGCGGTTGTCCGGGGCGCGGTGGGACCAGATCAAGGTGCCGCTTTATAGTGTCGGCAACTGGGGCGGTTTCTCGATGCACCTGCGCGGCAACACCGAAGCCTATATGAACGCCGCTTCCAATAACAAAAAGCTGCGCATACACACCGGCACGCATTTCCACCCGTTCCATGCGGAAGAAGGGCGCGCCGACCAGTTGCGCTGGTTCGACCACTGGTTGAAGGGCATAGACACCGGCATCATGAACGAGCCGCCGGTGCGGATCTCGAGCTTGACCGGCGGCTCGTTCATGATGCCGGTGTCTATGCCCTTCAACCAGTGGTCGAACCAGCGC
>JBKJMN010000046.1:0-13905 GCA_046596405.1 Burkholderiales bacterium | reverse complement strand
GGTTCGCCTTGAACACGAGCCGCGCCTGCTCCGCCTGGCTCAAATAAATCGAGCCGCCCGGCAGGATCAGGTCGGTGTTGATGTTGGGTGGAAATTTCCAAACTCTGGCTTTGAAGTTCATCCTAATTCCAATTCGGAGCCGCAGATGAACGCGGATAAACGCAGATGAAAGCAAAAACAATTTGGAGCCACAGATAAACACGGATAAACACAGATAAGGGCAGCCCGTCGAATACGCACAGTTCTCCTCTTTTCGATTCGAGTTTCATCTGTGTTTATCTGTGTTCATCTGTGGCTAATAATTAATTCAGGAACTCGCGGGGATCGGTGATGACACCGCGGATCGCGGACGCAGCGACCGTAGCCGGCGACGCCATGAAAATCCGCGCGCTGGCTTCGCCCATGCGGCCTTTGAAATTGCGCGTCGAGGCCGTGATGCAGGTTTCATTCGCGCCGAGCACGCCTGAGTGGATGCCGGCGCACGCGCCGCACGTTGAGGCGGTGACCACCGCGCCGGCGTTGACCAGCGTGCTGACGATGCCGGCCTCGCTCGCCGCGCGATAAACCGCCTGCGACGCGGGCGTCACGATAAAGCGCACGCGCGGGTCGACGCGGCGGCCGCGCACGACTTCGGCCGCGAGCGCCAGATCTTCCAGGGTGCCGTTCGCACAACTGCCGACGAACGCCTGATCGATGCGCGTGCCCGCCGCGGCGGCCACTGGTTGGGAGTTTTCGATCACGCTGTCCGGGAACGCGACCAGCGGCTGCAAAGCACCGAGATCGACCTTCCGCACTTCCTTGTAAACCGCATCGGCGTCCGCGTGCACGCATTCGAACTCGGCAGGGTTGCGCGCGCGGATCCACTCGGTCATGACATCGTCGGCGTCAAAAATCGAAAAGTCGGCCGACAGCTCGGTCGACATCGTCGTCAACGTCTTGCGCGCACTGATCGACAGATGCTTGAGTGCCGGGCCGCCGTATTCGACGTTGGTGTTGGCATGCTCGCCGTACTTGCCTGCGATTTGCAAAAACGCGTCTTTCATCGTGACGCCATTGGCGAGCCTGCCCGCCAGTTCGTAGCGGATCGTTTCGCCGACGATGAACCATGTTTCGCCGACCGTCGCCGCGTACACGACGTCGGGCACGCCCACGCCGCGCGCGAGGCAATTGAAAACACCGGCGCTGCCGGTGTGGGAATCGCTGCACACGAGCAGCGAGCCGGGCAATGCATAGCCGAAGTCCGCCACGAGCTGATGGCTGATGCCCTGGTCGTAGCCGATGTCATGAAACCGCTTGATCCCGAATTGTTCGACAAACGCGCGCGCGGTCTGATGGGTCGCAGCGCCCTGCTTGTCGGGCGACGGCGCGCGATGATCGATCACGACGATCACGCGCTCGGGGTGCGCCAGCTGCTTGATATGGCGCCAGCGCCCGGGCACGAACATGGTATCGACGAACACGACGGTGTCGACGCCAACTGTGACGAGATCGCCGGGCGCCACTTTGCGCTGACCGGTTTTTCGCGCGAGGATTTTTTCGGTCAGCGTCATTCCCATCGGCGTAATCCTATTTAAAGCCGAACAGCCGCGCCGGCGTGTCCCACAGGACTTTCTGCTGGTCCTTCACGTCGGGCAGCCACCGCGGCAGGCAGGTCGCCGGCGGCCCGTAATCCATGCGCTCGTCCATGCGCACGAACGGCCAGTCCGAACCCCAGATGCAGCGCTCAAGCGTATAGGCTTCAACCGCGGCGGCGATGAACGGATCGGTGTCGGAATAAGGATACCCTTGCACCGACGAGCGAAATGGTCCCGACAGCTTGATCACCGCCTGGCCGGATTTGCCGAACTCGAGGACCGTCTGATAACCCTTGCTCTTGACGCCGGCCTCGATGTCGGGCCGTCCGAAGTGGTCGATCATCATCGGCACGCCGGATTTCTTGAGGAGGGGCGCCGCGGCGACCAACTCGTCTTTCTGAAAATGCAGTTGCAAGTACATGTCGAGCGCTTTCAGGTGCGCGAGCAGTTTGTCGGCGCCCGGCTCGGTCAACGGGCGCATGCCATGACCCATCAGGTTCATGCGCACGCCGACCACGCCTTTTGACTTGAGCGAGGCGAGTTCCGCTTCGGTCGCCGTGGCTTTGACGAGCGCAACGCCTTTGAAATGGCCGTCCGATTCGGCGATTGCCTGCAGCATGCAGCTATTGTCCTCGCCGTACGGTCCCGCGCCGACCAGCAGACCGTGCGTTCTGCCGTGCGCCGCAAGCACCGCGCGGAATTTCGCCGGCGTGCCCATCTGGCTCGGGTGCGGGGTATAGAGCGTAGCGGGCGAAAATTTGAATTCGAGACCGCCGAAAACATGCGCGTGCGCGTCGACGGCGCTGGTGATCGTAGTCATGAGCGATGCACTCCGTGGGATAATTAATATTGGAAGGCTAGAGTGCCTAACATAGCGAAGTTTATGCGCCGCGAGTTGCGCCGACAAGCGCCGCTTGCTATCGTGCGCGGGCAACCAAGGAGCAGTGCCGCATGCGAACACCGTCTGCACGCCGTTGGATCACGAGCGCCCTCCTCGTTGCGGGCATGATTTCTCCGGCAGTTAACGTCCACGCGCAGGTCGCCTTTCCAAACCGTCCGATCCGCCTTTTGATCCCGATGGCCGCCGGCGGGTCGAGCGATATCCTGATGCGCACGCTGTCGCCGAAAATGGGCGACAGCCTCGGCCAGCAGATCGTGATCGACAACCGGCCGGGCGCGAACGGCGTGATCGGCGAAGAAATGGTCGCGCGCTCGGCGGCCGATGGCTACACGTGGCTCGTAACATCGATCGCAATCGCGATCAATCCGAGCTTGTACAAGCCGGGCTACAACGTCCTCACGGACTTCACGGCGGTATCGAATCTCGCCGACGTCGATCTCCTGCTCGGCGTCAATCCGACGGTGCCGGCGAAGAACGTCGCCGAGCTGATCGCCTACGCGAAAACCAATCCGGGCAAATTGAATTACGCCTCGTTCGGCGTCGGCAGCATCGCGCAGATGGCGGGCGAATTGTTCAAGCAGGCAAGCAAAACCGAAATCGTGCACATCGCGTACAAGGCAACGCCGCAGGCAGTGCAGGAAACAATCGCCGGACAAACCCAGATGGTGTTCGGCGGCACGCCGTACATGCTGCCGCATGCGCGCAGCGGCCGGCTGCGCGGCGTCGCGGTGAGTTCATTGAAGCGCTCGCCGCTCGCACCCGACATTCCGACGCTCGACGAATCCGGCTTGCCGGGCTTCGACGTGACCGCGTGGTTCGCGATGTTCGTGCCGGCGAAAACGCCGCCGCGTGTTGTGGCGCGCATCAATGCAGTGCTGGCCGAAGTGCTGCGCGATCCACAGATCCGCGGCACCATTGAAAAGCAGGGTTTTCGGCCCTTGGGCAATACGGCAGCGGAATTTGCGCCGTTTTTCCGCGCCGAGGTCGCGAAGTTCAATGCGCTCGTGAAAGCGGCCGGCATCAAGCCGGAAAACTGATCCGGCCGCGCGCTACTTCGTCGCGCTTTTAAGGTACTCGATCAGATCGGCGCGGTCGCGCGCCTCCGTCATGCCGGAATAGGGCATGCGGTTGCCGCGGATTTCCTGCTGCGGATCGGCGAGAAAGATATCAAGCGTGCGCGCGCTCCACGGCAGCGCACTCTTTTTCATCGGGGGCGAGTAGCGAAACTCCGCAAGCTCGCCGGCCTTGCGCTCGAACACGCCGTAAAGGCTGGGACCGACCGCGTGCACACCGCGTTCAAGCGAGTGGCACGCTGCGCATTCGTCAAATAATTTTTTCCCGCGCGCGGCGTCACCGTCGGCATGCGCGACGGTGACAACGAGCAGTCCGCCGAGCCCCAGCAGCGGCATTATGTCTTTGCGCCCGACGTTCATGCCGACACCAACGGGCCGGGGTTCTTGAGATAGACATTTTTCAAGGTATCCGCGGCACGATAGGCGAGCGCGCCGACCGGGCCCGTCGGATTGTAGGCCGAGTTATGCGGAAACACGTTCGCCCCCATGAGGAAAAGGTTGTGGCAGTCCCAGCTTTGCAGATACTTGTTGACCGCGCTGTTGCCCGGGTTGGTGCCCATGATAGTGCCGCCGGTGTTGTGCGTGCTTTGATACGGCACCACGGACCACGATCCGCTGCGCGCCGATGCCGGGTTCATCGATGTCGGATTCATCGACTTGGCGATATCGTTGATGACCTGCGCGATGTGGCGCCCCATCTTGTGCTCGTTTTCCTTGTAGTCGAACGTCATGCGCATCAGCGGTTGACCGAAAGCGTTGCGATAGGTCGGGTCGAGATCGTAATAGTTATACCGGTTGGCCATCACGCTGCCGCTCATGCCGATGTTCATAGCGCCGTTGTACCACTTGGCGGTCGCATCCTTCCACGCCTTGCCCCACCGCGGCGTGCCGGCGGGCACTGGCCGGTACGCGATCGGCCGGCCGTTGGTCATGCCGGCCCCGAGCGTCGCCCCGCCGACGTAGCCGTACTTGCTGCGGTCGAATTCCCAGTTGGAGTGAAAATCGTCGCTGCGCGCGTTGAGCCCGCCGGTACCCATAAAAGGATTGAAATATTTACCCTCGAAAAAGAGCGTTGCCCCGGCCCCGGTCTGGTAGCAATAATTCTTGCCGATGACGCCGGTCTGCGCGACCGGGTCGTACGGCTTGCCGATACCGGAGAGCAGCATCAGGTGCACATTGTTGATCGCGTATGCGCACAACACCACGAGGCCCGCGGGTTGCTCGAATTCCTCACCGTTCAGAACGTTGGTGTAAGTGACGCCGGTAACACGCTTGCCGGTGGAATCTTTCAACACCCTGGTCACCCAGGCGTGCGTGCGCAGTTCGAAATTCGGATTGCGCATCGCGATCGGAATCACCGTCATGTGCGGGCTGCCCTTGGCGTTGGCTTCGCAGCCGAAGCGCTCGCAGAAACCGCAATACTGGCATGCGCCGAACTTCGAGCCGTCGGGATTGGTGTAAGCGTGCGAGGCATTCGCCGTCGGGCACGGAAACGGGTTATAGCCGGCATTGGATGCGGCGGTACTAAACAGTTCGGCGGCGTAGCTGCTCTCGAGCGCCGGCAGCGGGTATTCTCTCGCGCGCGCGCCTTCGAACGGATTGCCGCCTTTCTGAATCACGCCGCGAAGATTGCCTGCCTTGCCCGACACGCCGGCGGTGTACTCGAACTTGTCGTAATACGGTTCAAGCTCGGCGTAGGAGACGCCCCAATCCTGGATCGTCATGTCGGCGGGGATGTAATTCTTGCCGTAGCGCTCTTCGTAGAGGCTGCGCACCTTCAACTCGTTGTCCGTCCAGCGCCACGTCACGCCGTTCCAGTGCACGCCCGCGCCGCCCACCCCCTCGCCCGGCAGGAACGATCCCAGCCGTCGCATCGGCAATGCAAGCTGTGACGGATTGTTGCGTATCGTCAACGTATCTTTCGCCGGGTTCTGCATGAGGTCGTTGCGCGACGCATAGCGCAGATCATCGCGGATGCGAGGAACCGCAAAATCGTTTTCCGTATCGCGCATGCCGCCACGCTCAAGCGCTACCACCTGATGGCCCGCCGCGGTCAACTCTTTGGCGAGAATCCCGCCGGTCCAGCCCAGCCCCACCAGCACGACGTCGACTTCTTTTAATTTGGTTGCCATGGTCACGTTCCTTAACTTACGTCCGCGATACCCAATGGCTCGCCGGGAAATTTTTTATTTTTGAATTTGACGTTATTCTGGCGGTTCACCTGGATCACGCCGGGGAAACCGAGCATCTTCCAACCCACTTTATCCTTGTTGCCGCCGTAAATCGGATCGGCGAACATGCCTTCCATCACGGTCTGGTAAACGATGCTGAAGAACGCGCGCGACGACAGCCCGCCGTCGAACACGACTTTGCCGCCATCGAGATTTTTGAGCTCTTCTTCGCGCTGGACTGCCGTCAACTGGTCGAACGCCCTGCCGTAAATCTTCACGCAATGACGGTTGGTGGCGGCGATGCCCTGGCGGTACAAGTCCGCGGGTACAAGCGGCACCTGATACCCCTGCTCTGGCGTGCCGGGCGCCCACGGGCCCTGCATATACAAACGGTCGCCCTTGCCCCAGCCACCGGCGAGCGCGCGATCGATGAACGTGTTGATGCCGATCGCGGTGCCCTTGGGCGTGTGCTCGTCGGCCGGAACCATGTGATCGACCAGCGCTTCGACGAACGCCGCTTCTTCCGGATTGAGAAACGTGTAACCCGCCGCGGGCGCTGCCGCGCTCGAGCTTGATTGCGCGGCCGCTTGCGTGGGCAAGCTCGCGGTTGCCGCCGCAGCGCCGCCGACCACGGCGCTTTTCAGAAAATCGCGCCGGCCGAATGTTTTGTCGTCCATGGGTTCTCCCCCGTTACAGTGAGTCTGAAAAACAAAAATCTTGAACCGCTAAGGACGCGAAGGACGCAAAGGAACCCAAAAATAAACAATTCCAGTTCGTAACTGTCATCGACTCCAGCATTGACCTGTCACTACGAATTCCCAATTTTTTCCTTGTATTGCTTTTCCTTTGCGTCCTTTGCGGTCAAGCTTTTGTCGTAGCGCTCTACGGCTTGCGCTCGGCCGGCGTGCTGGTCGCCGGGCCTATGCCGGTAAGTTGGATCACGGCGTCTTCGTCCTTGGCGCCGTCGTAATGGATCTGCTTGCCGAAATGCGTGACGTAGGTGCCGGCGCGCATCGGCACCGTATTGTTCGGATCGTAGATGTCGCCCGTTCCCACCCACCACGTCCCGGACAGTACCTGTATCAGGCGGTCGTTCGGATGGAAATGCGGACGGCTCATGTTGCCCGCCTTCCATCTCAAGCGCACGATATAGAGTCCCGGCTTGCCGGGGTCGCCGTATAGCACGGCAGTCTCGTTGGTCCCGGCCGCGTTGGGCACCCACTTGATGTCCTGGGGCAGGATATACGTCGCTATTTTCGGATCTATGGTGCCGATGCGCTCGGTCGTCGCGCAACCTGCCGCGGCCAGCGCGAGCGTGCAGGCAACGAGAAAACGGGGAATTACTCTCATGGCTCCTCCACATTGATGGACTTGTTCAGGCATGCGCCATGTTTCGCTTACGGCGAAATTCTGATCGGCACACAGCGTTTTGCGAAAAAGACTACGCGCTTCTCGCGGCGGTAGCAAGACGCGCAGTGCGATCGGTGGTTTTCATATTATTATCGGGCTTTCCGCCACACCAGGCTCAAAGGGGAATGGATTCATGCGACTTGGTTATTTCACGATGCCCATGCATCCGGCGCACCGTCCGTCCGCGCAAACGTTGCAGGAAGACCGCGAAGCCATCATCCTTGCCGATCAGCTCGGCTTTTACGACGCGTTCGTCGGCGAGCACCTGACCGAGAAATCCGAGAACGTCACCAACAGTTTTATTTTTCTCGCGACGCTGATCCACGCGACGAAAACTATCAAGCTCGGCACCGGCACATCCAATCTTTCGCATACGCATCCGACGCTCGTCGCCGCCCATGCCGCAATGTTTGATCACCTCGCGCAGGGCCGCTTCATTTTCGGCATCAGTCCCGGCGCGCTTGCGTCGGACGCCGAGGCGCTTGGCCTGCTGGAGGAGGATCGCAACAAGATATTTGCCGAGGCGATCGACGTGATACTCGCGATCTGGGAGCGCGACGCGCCGTACGCCATCGACCTGCCGGGAAACCGCTTCAAGGTCACGACGCAGAAGACGAGCGTCGCCGAAATCCAGCGCGGCGCCATGTACAAGCCGTTTCAGCAGCCGCGCCCGGAAATCGTCGGCACCGTCGTAGCCCCGTTCTCGAAAGGCGTGATTGCGATGGGCGAGCGCGATTTTCATCCGCTGTCGGCGAACTTTCTGCTGTCGAAATGGCTGCCGAGCCACTGGAAGAATTACGCCGAGGGCAAGCAACGCGCGGGCGTCAAGGCGGACGTCGCCGACTGGCGCGTTGCGCGCACGATCTTCGTGGCCGATGACGAAAAAACCGCGCAGCAGTACGGCCGCCGCGACCCCAACAGCCCGTATCGCTATTACTGGAACATGCTGCTCAGAAAAATGATGATCTCGAAGCGCCACATCATCTTCAAGACGAGCGAGCAGCAGGACGACCGCGAGCTGACTGACGATTACATGGTCGACCGGCTCGTGCTGTGCGGCACGGTCAACAGCGTCGTCGACCAGATACTAAAGCTGCGCGAGGAAATCGGCGATTTCGGCGAGCTCGTCTATGCCGGCATGGACTGGGTCGATCCCGCGCTCGCGAAACGCTCCATGGAATTAATGGCGACCGAGGTCATGCCGCGCGTGAACAAAGCGATCGGCGCGTAAGGGCGTGAGCGCCCGGTTCCGGGACGCTAAAAATTCGAATGAAAAACCCCGCCGCGGCGGGGTTTTAGGGGACGGCCGTGGCGGTCTAGCAGGTTTTCTGCTGTTTTCTCCGTTTGGCCGCGAAACCGAGTACGCCTAAGCCCGCCATCAGCATTGCATAGGTTTCGGGCTCGGGAACAGCCGGCAGACCGCAGGTGTTAGAGACAGAACATCCCGGATTGAGGACTTCTGCCGTGACGAAAAGTCCATCTTCCGGCTGGTTCGGGAATGTGCCGATGACTTCGGTCACAAACGCGCTGCCGTTCCAGAAAATATGGTACAGATTGTGATTGGTCTCGTCGGTAAGCACGGCATCACCCCGATAGGAGGCAAACTGACTGGCCGCGGCTTTGATCACATTGACCGAGTAATTAGCCGAATAAAATCCTTCGAGCGGGTTGTTGCTCGCTCCCAGGTTGAGGGGAACGAAGCTGAGCATTTCGGGGGTGCCGATCTGGAGTCCAAGGTCGGTTTTGACGCCCGCGGCCGAAATCGCGTTCAGCCGGCCCGTGCCTTCCGACACGACGACCAGCGTGCCTGCGGAGATATTGCCGAATTGCTGCGGCGTAAAGTCGAGGCCTTCGGCGTCGCCGCCGACGTTGGTCAGAAGCGTGGGAGTTCCGGCGCTGTTTATCCGGTACACATTACCCTGACTGGTTGTCACCACCATGTTGTTGCCGTAGGCGCCGTAGGGATCAAATGCAATCCCGCGCACGCCGCCGCTCAGGCCTGAAGCAAACAGGGTTTGTGTCGAGCCGTCATTGGAGAAACGGTAAATGTTACCCGCAAATTGCGACCCCGCAAAGACGTCCCTTGAGGCACTCGACCCGAATCCGCCCAGGCCGAGCGAGCTCGTGACATATATTTCCCCGATGCCGCCGCTCGCGATGGGCAACGGAGTCCCGAAGGCCTGCACGTTGCCGCCGGTCAGGTTAGTCTGGTAGAGCTGGTTGTTGAAGTAATTTGATCCGACGAATTTGTTGCCGGCATAGGAGAAGCCGATTGGCGCTCCTCCAGTGCTCGGGACGAAGGGGTCGAACGTGACGGCCGCGAACGCGGTATTGGCGACGAGAGCGATAACCCCCGTCAGCACTGCTGCAAGTTTCGTTTTCATTCGATCACCTCATCAAAATTGAACCGCACCAGGCGGATAACAAAAGCAGCAGTTAGGTTTTAAAGATAAATCAGTATTCCACGGCATAAATGTCAGCCGATGCCGCAATCTCATGTCGGACAACACGCCGACGGCCAGCGCGCGGGACGAACCGTGCCCGCCTGATAAACAGCAAGCAGGTGGCGCCAGAGGAAGGCAGGAGAGGGGGGTTTTGCCGTTCTTACGTACGGCGGTTATAGCGATACCCGGCGGGAAAAGTATTTCAAATCCGTGCCGGCATTCGGCAACGGCGCAAAAATGCGCCGCGATTTACAGCAACATAGCGACGTTTGTGCTACCGGTTGGGCGAGACACGCCGTCCGCCGATGGGCACGACGGAGTTGGCCGCAGCAGGTTCAGCGCTTTTGTTGCCCGCCGAAGCGGCGCGCGCCAACTGCTCCATTTTCCGGAAAGTCTTTTTGATGTCGGTGTTGTACGAAGCGGTGTAGCGAAACGATTTGTCAGTGATCTTGACCACGTTGGCTCCTTTGAAAATATGCGGGTCGCACAATGCTTGCGTCATTTACGAGACCCATAATCGGCCCTGGCGCCCGGGATGTATGTGCGGTATCACACTCTGCCAGGCGATTTGCCGCTGAAAGCGCGCCCGGGCGCCAGTCAACCGCTGCCGTTAATCAGTTGTCACAGTTGCCGGCTAACAGTGCGGGGGGGCGGTGATTACTCGGGCTTGATGCCCGCGTCGTCGAGGACTTTGGCCCACTTCGTATATTCGCTCTTCAGCGACGTCGTAAATTCCGCGGCGGTCGCGCTGGCCTGCAGCTCGACACCCTGGGCTGCGAACCGGCTGCGGATCTCGGGCGCCGCGGCAAACTTCGCAATTTCCGCGTGCACGCGCGCGAGAATATCGGGCGGGGTCGCGGCCGGCGCAATCACCCCGTTGAAGATGCTCATCTGGTAACCCGGCACCGTCTCGCTGATCGCCGGCACGTCGGGAAGCAACGCGCTGCGCACCGGACTGGTCACCCCGAGCGCACGCAACCGGCCGCCGCGCACGTGGGTGAGCGCGGTGCTTACGTTGTCGAATTTCATCGGCACCTGGCCGCCGAGTAAATCGACGATCGCCGGGCCATCGCCGTTGTAAGGAATGCGCGTGATGCGCACCCCTGTCATCTTGTTGAAAAGCTCCAGCGCGAGATGCGAGCCGGAGCCGTTGCCTGACGAACTGCAATTCATTTCGGCCGGCCGCGCCTGGGCGAGCGCGATGAGCGCCTTCACGCTCGTCACCGGCAGGGAGCGGTGCACGACCAGCAGTTGCGGCAGCGTGGCGATTACGCTGACGCCCGCGAAATCCCGCAGCGGATCGTAAGGCGGCGCCTTCATGAGCATCGCCGCAATCAGCCCGCTTTGCGCGAGCATCGCAAATGTGTAGCCATCCGGTGCGGCGCGCGCGAGGCTCGCCAGTCCGATGGTGCTGTTGGCTCCCGGCCGGTTCTCGACGTACACGCGCTGGCCAAGGCCTGCGCTCAAGTAGTCGGCGACCGACCTTCCCATCAGGTCGAGGTTGCCGCCGGGTTGCACCGAAACGATAAGGCGGATGGGCTTGACGGGGTAGGATTGCGTCATGGCCGGCGCGGGCGCGAATGCCGCGAAAAGGATGAAGGCGGAAGGATGAAGGATGAATTTATTTCCCCAAGCACTCATGCAGGCCATTGCTCTAAACGGTTTGCGTTTTTCCGTCATCCCTACTTGGCCTGGGGCCATTCCGCCTTCATCCGTCATCCTTCATCCTTGTTTTTCGGCCGTGGCGCCAGCACCATCTGCGTTTGGGTGACGATCGCGACGACTCGCCCGTCGGCATTCCTGAGCGTCGTCTGCCAGACGTTGGTGCTGCGCCCGATGTGCAGCGGCTTCGATTCGCCGTTGATCACCGGCCCCGCGCCGGCCACGAAAAAATTGGTTTTCGATTCCAACGTCGTCGTCATATGTCCCAACGGTAGATTGGCGACAGTGCCCATCGCGCCCATCGCATCGGCGAAGGCCATGAGCGCACCGCCGTTCACGCGGCCATTGCGGTTCATATGGCGCTCGTCGACCGGCATTTCGGCGACGACTTTCTTTTTGCTGATGGACACGATGCGCATGCCGAGCGTGCGCGCCACGCCGTTCTGCATTACGCGATGCGGATCGTGCGCAGCGGGCGCGGCGGCTTTTTTGGCGGACTTTTTCGACGCGCTTTTTTTCTTTGCCATGATCAGATTTTCCACCCGAGCCATTCGCACACCGCGCGGCCCATGATCCAGTCCTTGTCGTCCGCGGTCAGCCAGGCAATCTCCTCGGTAAACATCGTTACGTGCTGGCGATACGGAATCGGCGAGCGCGAGAGGTCCGTGCCCCAGAACATGCGCTGCGGACCGAACGCGTCGTACACGCGGCGGATGTGGCCGTGCAATTCCTGATACGGGTAGCCGGCCGTCGAATAGCATGGCAGCGCGCTGACCTTGGCGGCGACGTTGGGACGCTTCGCGATCGCGAGCAACATGTCGAGGTTGCGGAACGCGTCGGCGTCTTTCGTGTTGCTCGGTATCGATAGATGGTCCATCGTGAGCTTGAGGCCCGGATATTTCCGGGCGACGTCGTCGATCAAATGCACGAGCGGATGCGGCACCAGCACGTAAATGGGCACGCCGTATTTTTCCGCGTCGCCCCACACCCAGTCCATGTGGCCTTCCGTCAGCAGCGTCACCAGTTCGGGAATATGAAAAGTGAAACGCAGACCCAGCATGCCGGGCTGCTTGCGCCAGGTGGCGAGCTGGCCCCGCGATGCGGCGTCCTGCGGATCGAGCCTGCCCATGACCGCGTAGCGATTCGGATGGGCGGCAGCCGCGGCGGTGCCCAAGTCGTTGCGGTCGCCTTCCCACGAGGGGGGCACTATCACCACGCGATCGACGCCCGCTTCGTTCATTTCGCGCAGAAGGTCGTCGGCGCCCAGCGGTATCGGGCGCTGCGGCGGTGCGCGTTTGGGCCAGGGGCGCCGGGGCGTGTCAGCGCCCCAGATATGAACTTGCGAATCGACGACCAGCATGCATTCTCCCCCTGAATATTCTTGAATTGGACTGAGAGTTTAACGCAATGGCGCAAGCGGCGAGAAGCGCCGCCGCCTGAAATCTATTCGACTTTCAGATTCGCGAGCCGCACCGCCTGGCCGAAACGCGCGTACTCGTCGTTGATGAGCTGGATGAATTCCGCGGGCGTCGTCGTGACCGGATCACCGCCCTGGCGCTCGAGCAGTTCGCGCGTCGCCGGCTGATTGACGACTTTCACGAGCGTTGCATAGAGCTTGTCGAATACCGGTTGCGCGATACCTTTGGGCGCCATCAGGCCCGCCCAGCCGGTCGACACGTATCCGGGCACGCCCGCTTCGCTGATAGTGGGCAGGTCGGGCGTTTGCGGCGAGCGTTTGTCGCCGCCGCTCGCGAGCGCACGCAAGCGGCCGGAGCGCACGTGCGCCATCACCGCCGGGCTCGGTGCAATCGTGAACTGCGATTCGTTGCCGATCACCGCAATGAGCGACGCGCCGCCTTTGTACGGCACCTGGTGCACGTCAATGCCGGTCGCGTGCATGAACAACACGCCCGCGAGATGGCTCTGGAAACCGGCCCCCGCGTTCGACATGTTGAGCTTGCCCGGATTGGCCTTCGCGTACGCGATCAACTCTTTCACGCTGTTGACGGGCAGCGTCGGGTTGACCACGAGCAGGTTCTGGGTCACCGCGAATAAAGACAGCGGCGCAAAACTTTTCACCGGATCGTAATTGAGCTGCCTGTAAATATGCGGCGTGATCACCTGCATGCCGGTCGAGCTGATCAACAGTGTGTAGCCGTCGGGCGGAGAATTCGCGACGATCTCGGCGCCGATCAAACCGCCCGCGCCGGCGCGATTGTCCGATACCACCTGCTGGCCCAGCTCTTCGCCCAGGCGCACGCCGAGCACGCGCGCGAGCGTGTCCACCGACGTGCCGGTTGTGTTGGCAATGACGAGGCGGATGGGTTTAGTTGGAAAAACCTGAGAGATGGACGAGGGCGCATGCATCACGGCGATCGCGAATGCAGCAAGCGTAAACGCTGTTGCTCTCCGATTCATCCTTCCCTCCTTCATTTTTGACCCACGACGACCGACAACATGCTGATCGACGCGTTCTGAATGCCGTCGACCATGATAACCGCAGACTCGTCCGGTCCCTGCGCGCCCAGCACGTACAGCAGCGGCAGGTAGTGCTCGGGCGTGGGGATGGACGACCGCGCATCGTCGCCGAGGCTCTCGTAGCCAACGAGCGGCTGATGGTCGCGTTTGAGCACGCGCTCGCGCACGGCGTCGTTGAAGCGCACGGCCCAG
>JBKJMN010000025.1:0-5363 GCA_046596405.1 Burkholderiales bacterium | reverse complement strand
TAAGCTGCGCCGGCGCCGCGTTGCCGCTCGCGAGCAGCGTGCCGTTGCCGGCCTTGATGCGATTGTGCAGGTTGAAGAGTGCGATCTGGGCCTGCGGACTCAGCAGGTGAACGTCGTCAACCGCGCTTAGCGCATCGTCAGGGGCGGCGAACTCGGACGCGCCGGCGTCGAACATCATCGGTCGCCCGCCCCGCACCCGCGCGGCCTCCACTGCTGCGCGCAGCAAATGACTGCGGCCGCTGCCCGGCGCGCCCCACAGATAAATGAATCGCTCGCTGTTCGCGCCATTTGCCGCGGCATACAAAGCGACCACCAGCTCGGCATTGCGGCCGGGCACGAAATTGTCGAGCGTCGGCGCGGGAGGCTGCGCGATGTCGAGCGCGAGTTGCCTCATGCGAAGCGCGCTGCGACAGAGCGGTATGGGGTCATTTCGGGTAAAATCCGGGACGCAACAATGGCATACAGCAACAATGGCTTACAGCACACGGGAGCCGTATCTTACCCGACCCATCCGCTGTTTACGACCCGCGAGAGCGCACCTTGAGCAAACCCGAAGCCTCCAAATCCCTGACTTATCGCGATGCCGGCGTCGACATCGATGCGGGCGATCAGCTCGTCGAAAACATCAAGCCGCATGCGAAGAAAACGATGCGCCCGGAAGTGCTCGCCGGCATCGGCGGCTTCGGCGCGCTGTGCGCGATTCCCGCTAAATATCGCGAACCGGTGCTGGTGTCGGGCACCGATGGTGTCGGCACCAAGCTCAAGCTCGCGTTCGAACTCGACCGTCACGAGACCATCGGGATCGATCTCGTCGCGATGAGCGTCAACGATATTCTCGTGCAGGGCGCGGAGCCGCTGTTCTTCCTCGATTATTTTGCGTGCGGCAAGCTCGACGTCGCCACCGCCACCAAGGTCGTGAAAGGCATCGCCGAGGGCTGCGCGCAGGCGGGCTGCGCGTTGATCGGCGGGGAGACCGCCGAAATGCCTGGCATGTACGTGCCCGGAGAATACGATCTTGCGGGCTTCGCGGTCGGCGTCGTCGAGAAAAGCCAAATCATTGACGGCAAATCGATTGCCGCGGGTGACGCGGTACTCGGACTCGCCTCGAGCGGCGCGCATTCCAACGGGTATTCGCTGATTCGACGCATCGTCGCCCAACACACGACCGGCCTGTCCACGACGCTCGACGGCAAGCCGCTAAGCGATCTGATCCTGGCGCCCACGCGCATCTACGTGAAATCAATGCTCAAGCTGATGGCAAGCATGCCGGTCAAAGGCCTCGCCCACATCACGGGCGGCGGCATCGTCGACAACGTGCCGCGCATCCTGCCCGGGCACCTGACGGCGCGGCTCGCGCGCGCGAGTTGGCCGCAATCGCCGCTCTTCGCGTGGCTGCAGCACGAAGGCAACGTGGCGGACGACGAGATGCTGCGCGTGTTCAACTGCGGCATCGGCATGGTGGTCGTCGTCGCGGAACCAAACGCAAACGCGGCGCTCGAATTACTGCATGCCGCCGGTGAAACCGCGTGGCGCATCGGCAGCATAGGCCAACGCGTAAAGGACGAGGCGCAAACCATCGTCACATGAAAAAAATCGTCATCCTGATCTCGGGGCGCGGGAGCAACATGCAGGCGATCCTCGAGGCGCGGCTGCCGCTGACGGTCGCCGCGGTGATCAGCAACGACCCGCAAGCCGGCGGGCTCGCCACGGCGCGCGGGCACGGGATCCCGACCAGCGCGATCGACCACCGCGCGCATCGCGACCGCCCTGCATTCGACGCCGCGCTGCGTACGGCCATCGACGCATACACGCCGGACCTGGTCGTGCTCGCGGGCTTCATGCGCATCCTGACCGATGATTTGGTTAACCACTATAGGGGCCGCCTCATCAACATCCACCCGTCGCTGCTGCCGGCCTTCACCGGGCTGCACACGCACCGCCGCGCACTTGCAGCGGGCGTCAAGGTGCACGGCTGCACGGTGCATTTCGTGACGCCCGAACTCGACCACGGTCCCATCGTGATCCAGGCCGCGGTGCCGGTGCGCGAGGACGACAACGAAGAAACGCTCGCCGCGCGCGTGCTCGCGCAGGAGCACCGCATCTACCCGCAGGCACTGCGTTGGTTCTGCGCCGGGCGCCTCGCGATCACGCCCGAAGGCACGGTACGGCTCGCAGCGGCGCACAACGCATCCGGTGCGCTCGTTTCCCCTGCAGGCGACGCATGATGCTGCGCGCCCTTATCGCAGTGACCGTACTGCTGCTTGCCGGCGGCGTGACGGCTGCCGGCGCGCCGGGCTCCGTCAAAGCCGATTACGCCGTTTACAAGGACGGCCTCCACATCGCCACCGTCGAGGAAACCTATCAAAAAACCGCCGATCATTACCGGATCGTGAGCGACAGCAATCCGGCCGGCCTGCTCGCGATGTTCGTGCGCACGAAGATCAAAGTCCAGAGCAGCGGCGTGGTTACTGCGGCCGGCCTGCAACCAGACAAGCTCGATTACGGGCGTCTGGACGACGCGAGCAAGAACGTGAGCGCCGCGTTCGACTGGCGCGCGCGCGAACTGCACCTCAGTTACGACGGCCGCAACGAAACACTGCCGCTGGTAGCCGGCATCCAGGACCGTCTCTCCGTGATGTACCAATTCATGTTCCTGGCGCCGGACAAAGTGCGCGTGCTCGAATTTCCGATGACCAACGGCAAGAAAATCGAGAATTACCGCTACGAGCTCGTTGGTATCGAGACATTGGAAACGCCGCTCGGCAAATTGAAAACCCTGCATCTCGTCAAGCATCGCGATCCCGGCGAAAACGGCACCGAGGTGTGGCTCGCCGCCGACCGCCACCTGTTTCCGGTCAAGCTCCTGATTCTCGAAAACGACGGCTCGAAGTTCGAGCAGGTCATCACGCGACTCGAGATCAAGTGATGGTTTAAATGACCGACACTTACGTCATGCGCAAGCTCGGCTATTTCGTTCTGCTGTCAGTGGCCACTCATCTGTGGCTGCTGTACGGCGTGCCGCTCGAGATACCGCGCTTTGACGACGCGCCGCGCTTGCTCGAGGCGCGTTTGCAAGCGGCGCCGCCGCTGCCCGCGATAGCGCCGCACGTCGAGGCGGCGCCCGTTCGCCCCCCTCCCAAACACACAGCGCCGGTCGCACCGGTGATGTCGACGGCGGCGCCTTCGCCCGCGATGCCGCGCGTGTTCGCGCCCGCAACTGCGGCGACTGCGGGGCCATTCGAGCCGGCGCCCGTTGAAGCACCGGTGGTCGCCGCGCCGATTGTCGCCGCGCCGGTCGTCGCCGAAAGCAAACCAGCACCGGCGCCGCCTCCCGCACCCCCGCTCGCGCGGCGGCTGCCGCACAGAGGCGAGATCACCTACGCGCTGTATTTGGGCAACGACCGCTTAAACGTCGGACGCACGCTGCAAAGCTGGGAAATCAGCGGCGATCGCTACCGGCTCGCGAGCGTGTCCGAAACCACGGGACTTGCCGCGGTGTTCAGCCGCCAGCGCATGGCGTACGAAAGCCAGGGCAGGCTTACCGCGGCGGGACTGCGCCCCGAACGCTTTACGACCGAGCGCGTGAAAGCGGGCAAGAGCGAAACAGCGGCGGCGGATTTCAACTGGACGGCCGCGTCGGCCGCGATCGGCAATCCGACGCGCAGCGTGGCCCTGCCCGCCGGCGCGCAGGACATCGTGAGCTTCATGTATCAACTGGGACTCGTGCCCTTGACGCCCGGACGCATCGACCTGCCGATCACCAACGGTTGGAAACTCGAGCGCTATGAACTCGAAATCGGCCTCGAAGAACTGGTTGAGACGCCGTTCGGGCCGCTGCGCGCGGTGCCGGTCAAGCAGGTGAGGCGCGCAGGGCAGGAAACCATCGAGCTGTGGCTGGCGCCCGCGTACCGCTGGCTGCCGGTACGCATCCGGTTTTTCAATCGCGAAGGCGAACCCTCCGGCGAGCAGCTCGTCACCGAAATTCGCGTCAGCGAAGATTGATTCAACTTCGCGCCTGATCAGCGCCGCCCGTATCAATCCCTGTCAGGCCCTCCTTTGCCATCTGCCAATCGCAAGTCCCGCACCAAAAAACTCGCGGTGCAATCCAATTCCGCCTTTCAGCATCTGGCCACGGCGGAAGCCGCGCTCGCGCGTATTCTGCCGATGACGCAGCCGGCCGACGCGGAACTGCATCGCTTCTTCCGCGCGCATCCCGATCTGGGCAAGCTGGACCGGCAGTTCATCGCCGAAACGGTGTTCGGCATTTTGCGCCGGCGCATCGGCCTCGAATTTCACACCGGCGCCGACACGCCGCGCCGCTTGCTGCTGGCGTATCTCAACCGCGTGCAGGGCATGAGCCTGCGCCAGCTCGAGCCGCTGATGGGCAACGACAACGCGCAATGGGCCGCCGGGCTCAAGGCGCGCCCGGATCTCGACGCGCCCTTGCATGTGCAAGCCGAACTGCCGCAATGGCTGACTGCGCTGCTTTCGCAAGACATGCCGGACGACGAAATTCTCGCGCTGGGCCGTGCGCTCCAGCAACCCGCGCCGCTCGACCTGCGCGTCAACGCCCTCACCGCGGACCGCGCGAAGGTCATGCAGCAGCTCGCGATCGAAGGGCTCAAGGTTGAGCCTACGCCGCATGCGCCGCTCGGCATCCGGATCGAGGGCAATCCGGCGCTCGGCCACAATGCGCTTTTTACGAGCGGGCGCATCGAAATTCAGGACGAAGGCAGCCAGCTGCTGTGCTATCTGGTGGCGCCGAAGCGACGCGAAATGATCGTCGACTTTTGCGCGGGCGCCGGCGGCAAGACCCTCGCGCTCGGCGCTTTGATGCAATCGCAGGGACGGCTTTACGCGTTCGACGTGAGCGATTCGCGGCTGAACAAGATGAAGCCGCGGCTCAAGCGCTCGGGGCTGTCGAACGTCCATCCGCAATTGCTCGTCAACGAGAACGACATCAAGGTGAAGCGGCTGGCCGGCAAAATCGACCGCGTGCTGGTCGACGCGCCGTGCAGCGGCTTTGGCACGCTGCGGCGCAATCCCGATCTGAAATGGCGCCAGAACGAAGCCGGCATCGCGGAACTCGCTGCCAAGCAGGGCCGCATCCTGACTGCGGCCGCAGCGCTGGTCAAACCCGGCGGCCGCGTGGTTTACGCGACATGCAGCTTCGTGCGCGCCGAAAACCAGGACGTGGTGGCTGCGTTCCTCGCGGCGCACCCGCAGTTCAGCCTGCTGCCCGCGAACCAAGTGCTCGCGCAACAGAAAATCGCGCTCGATACGGGCGAATATCTCCAACTCTATCCGCACCGGCAGGGCTGCGACGGTTTCTTCGCCGCGGTGCTCGTGCGCAACGCCTAGGG
>JBKJMN010000022.1:0-4825 GCA_046596405.1 Burkholderiales bacterium | reverse complement strand
TATCTGAATCTCGGCGACGCGCCCGGGTTGACGCGCGGCGAGATCGACACGAGCAAACGCTCGGTGTGGCGTTACGCCAAAGCGATGCTCGTCGACGCGCAGGATGCGGTCACGCTTGGCGAAGGCTGGACGCCTTTGATCTGCGGCAAGCTCGACGGCGTGCCGGTCACGATGAAGCTTGAATTCATGATGCCGACGGGTTCATTCAAGGACCGCGGCATGACGACGCTGATTACGTACTTGAAAAGCCACGGTATTACGAGCGTGCTCGAAGATTCGTCGGGCAACGCCGGTGCGTCGTTGGCCGCATATTCGGCCGCCGCGGGCATGCAGAGCCGCATTCTGGTGCCGGAAACCGCGTCGTATCCGAAAATCGCCCAGATGGCCGCGACTGGCGCCGACGTGATTACGATCAAGGGCTCGCGCCAGGATGTCGCCGATGCAGCGTTGCGCTATTCGACGCAGATTTTTTACGCGAGTCACAACTGGCAGCCATTTTTTCTTGAAGGAACCAAGACGCTCGCGTACGAGCTGTGGGAACAGCTCGGATTCAAGATCCCGGACAACATCGTGTTTCCGGTCGGCTACGGCAGCAATATGTGCGGCTGCGAGCGCGGCTTCGCGGAACTGAAGCGGGTGGGCGAAATCGACCGCGTGCCGCGTCTCTTCGGCGTGCAGGCCGCCAATTGCGCGCCGTACTTCGCCGCTTATCAGGCGGGCGGGGAGCAACTGGTGCCGACCGAAATCACCGCCACGATCGCGGAAGGCATTGCATCGTCGAAGCCGACGCGGGTGCGCGAGGTTCTGCGCGCGGCACGCGAGTCGGGAGGTCAAATCATCGCCGTGAGCGAAGACGAAATCGTGTCGGCGTTGGGCGCGCTCGCGCAACAGGGCCTGTACGTCGAGCCGACGAGCGCCGCTGCCGCCGCGGGGTTGCGTCAGCTTTTCAAATCAGGCGCAATTGAAACGCAGCAGACGACCGTGCTCGTCTTGACCGGCTCTGGATTGAAAGCGTCGGAAAAAATCGGCCAGCTGCTGAACGTCGGCGCGCGCGGCGAGTAATTCCCGTCCGCTGGCATTTCGTGTTGCGGCCGCTTGCGTAAATCGCGGTAGCATGCGATTTCTACTAAGGGGGAAATCATGTTGAAAAAAATCATTGTTGCGGGCGCGCTGGCTGTCGCAAGTCTATTTACGTGTTTGCCGGCCGCGCACGCGCAGACCGTACTCGAACAGGCGGCCGAACATCGCTTCCAGCTCGACTTTCGCGTCAATGATGCGGCGCTCGCGAAAATTCTGCCGGCAGGCTGGGAGGTCGTGATCGCCACTCAGGGGCCGGCCAAGGACTGCAACCTGCGCATGATCTTCATCGATCGCATGGCCATCATGGGCGGCGACGGCAAGCCGGCCGCGCGACCGACGGCGCGGCTCGTCTATCTGGCGATTCCCGTAAAGCAAACTGCGGGCGGCGCAACCGGCCAGATGATCATCCACGGCTTAACCGAGCATGCGGCCGACGCGCCGGGCGCCTTCGGCGTCTACCAGCATGCGACCACCGCCAAGATGGCGCGCAGCGCGTCGGCGTCAGGCGGGGTGATGACGGGCGCTGAAGACTGGGAATTTGCGGCGGCGAGCGGCGAACGCCTGGAACTGCACGTTGAATATGAACGCGGTCCCGCCAACAAGGGCGGCGCCGAAGTGAAGTTTTTTTATCCCGGCGAGCCGACGAGATTTCAGATTTTCAAGACCGATCAGGCAATCGACATCATGCGCAACCCGACTACGACACCGCCCGATCACATCAAGAAGTTTTCGTACAAGGCCGGCGGCGGCAAAATTGCGGCGTTGTTCGACGGCTCGGAAAAAGTCGTGAGCTGGGATTCGTTCCCGTGGTACATCCGCACGGTGAGCGCGCCGTAGAGTTTTCGCGGCGCCGCGTTGACTAAAGTTTCAGGTTCGCGGCCTTGACGACTTTCGCCCACTTGTCGATTTCAGTCTTCAGCCAATTGCCTAGCTGCTCAGGCGTCATGGTGTAAACCTCGGCGCCCTGCCTGGCCAAGTTTTCCTTCATGTCGGGCGTGCCCAGGATGCGCGAAATTTCACTGTTCAGCCGGCCGACGATGTCTTTTGGTGTGCCGGCGGCGGCGACCACCCCCTGCCAACTGCCGGTCTCGAAATCCTTGAGCCCCGCTTCGGCGACCGTCGGCACCTCGGGTATCGAGGCGACACGCTTGGAGCTGGAGACCGCGATGAGTTTCAGCTTGCCGGATTTCACGTGCGGATAGGTCGCGAGCATGCCGTTAAAGATGGCGTCCGCCTGGCCGGAAGCAAGACCGATAATCGCATCCGAGCCGCCTTTGTACGGGATGTAAGTCCATTTGACGCCGGTCTGCGCTTCGAACGCCACGCCGGCCAGATGCGGCGCGCCGCCAATTCCGGAGACGGCGAAATTGAGCAGGCCCGGTTTCGACTTGGCGAGTGCGACAAGTTCCTTCACCGTTTTGACTGGCACTGAGGGATGCACCGCCAGGAGGTGCGGCGAATAGGTCACCATGGTCACCGGTGCGAAATCTTTGACTACATCGAACGGCAGTTTGTAAATGCTGGGGCTGATGGTCAGCGCGCCCAAGTCGGCGAGCAGCATGGTGTAGCCGTCGGGCGCCGATTTCGCGACCAGATCGGCGCCAATGTTGCCGTTGGCGCCGGGGCGGTTGTCGACGATGATGGTCTGGCCGAACACGTCGTTGAGTTTCGCGCTCAACAGCCGCGCCAGGATGTCGGAAGTGCCGCCCGCCGGATACGGCACGATGATGCGAACAGCTTTGACCGGATAATTTTGCGCCGCTGCTGATGTCGCCGCGACTAACAGGCAACAGCCGATTGCGAATCTTCCGTTCATGTTGCCTCCTCGATATACAACCGGCGGCGGTAAGAATTATTTTCCGAAATGTGCGAACATAGTATGGAAGCTTGGCCGACTGCGCGCAAGCCGCACTCGCTGGCCGGCATGCCCATGCGGGCCGCTCACATTTCAATGAATTCCATTCGGGAGTAGCTAGTGAAGATTACCGCAGTCAAGCCGTACACCATTCATCCGGGCTGGCGCAAGAATCTGATTCTGGTCAAAGTTGAAACCGACGAAGGCATCCACGGCTGGGGCGAGGCGTATTCTCAGTACGATCGCGATACGGCGGTGATGGCGCAGCTGGTGGCGCTCGGCCGTTATGCGGTCGGCCGCGATCCGTTCAACATCAAGCAATTCACGCAAATGGCGTTCGACGACTACGCGGCCCGCCGCGGGTCGCTCGAACTGTTTTGCGCGATCAGCGGCATCGAGCAGGCGATGTGGGACATCGCGGGCAAGGCGTGCAAGCAGCCTGTCTACAACCTGCTGGGCGGACGCTGCCGCGACAAGATCCGCGTCTATGCGAACGGCTGGAGCTATCAGATGAAGGAGCCGGCCGACTACGCGCGCGCCGCCGAAAAAGTCGTCGCGCAGGGTTTCACGGCGCTTAAACTCGATCCGCTGCCGTCACCGTGGCGCAGCTGGATTCCGAAAGAGCACGAGAAGCGCGCGGTCGCGGTGATCAAGGCCGTGCGCGATGCGGTCGGCCCGGACGTCGATATCCTGATCGACCAGCACCGGCGGTTAGCACCCATGCACGCGATTCCGCTCGACAAGAAGCTCGCCGAGTTCGGCTTGTACTGGATGGAAGAACCGTGCATCGCGGAGAATCCCGAGGGGCTGGCCGAAATCCGGCGCGCGACCGGCCTGCCGATCGTGATCGGCGAGGCGACGTATTTGAAGCAGGGGTTCCGCCCGCTGCTCGAGGCGCGCGCGGCCGACATTCTGAATCCCGACGTCGCGTGCTGCGGCGGCATTCTCGAATTAAAGGAAATCGCGGCGATGGCCGAGCCGTTCATGGTGGCGATGTCGCCGCACAATTACAACTCGACCACGCTCGGGCTGTCGTCGACCGTTCACGCCTCGGCGGTGATGCCCAATTTCATCATCACCGAATACTTCCTGCCGTTCGTCGAGTTCTGCGACAAGATTTCGCCCAACCAGTTAAAGCCGAAGAACGGCTACATCGACCTGCCGACCGCGCCGGGTCTGGGCATCGATATCAATGAAGAAGTATTGAAGCAGCACCCCGGGCAGGTCTATCCAACGCGCAAGCTGCGGCATCCCGCGGACGAGGGGCCGTAAAGCCGGAGGGGCGTCCGGCTAGCCGTTGAGCGGAAGCACGACCTCATCGGCCTGCGTTGTCAGCGGCGTGCCGAAGGCGGCGCTGCGCTGACGGATGTCTTCGAGTGTCGCCTGCTCCTGCGCGAGCGCGCACAACACGGACTCATTGGCGTCGTTGTGCCTCACGAACTGGAAGGTTGCCTTCTTTACCGTTTTGCCGTCGAACTTGAGGCGCGCCATCATGCCGACCCAGTCACCGTGCTGCTTGCCGCCGTGGCCGGTGTGAAACGAGAAGCTGCCGAGGCCGTAGAAAACGGGCTTGCCCTTGTAAACCTCGACGGGCAGCGCGTAATGCGGGCCGTGGCCGAACACCACGTCGGCGCCGGCATCGATCGCGGTGTGCGCGATTTCCGGCATGTATTCGAGCACGTCCTGATGCAGACCCCAATGGCATGACGCCACGAGGATGTCGCATTTCGCGCGCAGCGCAACGAGGTCTTCGACGTACTGTTTGAGATAAGCGGGATCGGCCCACGTTTTGATGATGGGGGGCAGGCCCGGCCGGTTGCACGGCGGAATTTCAGGCCGGGTCTTGTGCAGCGGCAATTGGTACGCGGTGTGGCCGCGTATCACGGCGAC
>JBKJMN010000411.1:0-2553 GCA_046596405.1 Burkholderiales bacterium | reverse complement strand
ATTTCGCTGCGCACGAAATCGAAGCTGATATCGGTCAGCAGCATGCCGCGTGCGCACAACGTGCCCGGTTCCTGCGGCACGATCACCGTCGGGATGCCGCACTCGATTGCGACGTCGATGGCGTGCAAGGGTCCCGCGCCGCCGTACGCGAACAACGCAAATTGCGCCAAATCGTAGCCGCGCTCGGTCGAAACCGAGCGGATCGCGCGACTCATGTTGGCGTTGGCGATCCGGATTACGCCTTCCGCCGCCTGCTCGAGCGCGAGCCCGAGCGGCCGCGCTACGTTTTTATCGATCACGTCACGCGCCACCGCCTCGTCAACCTTGAGCCGGCCATCAAGCAGCGCGATCGGGTTCAGCCGGTGCAACGTAATTTGCGCGTCGGTGATCGTCGGCTCGCCGCCGCCGCGGGAATATGCGGCCGGCCCCGGATCGGCCCCGGCGCTTTTTGGTCCGACTTTCAATGCCCCCGCGTCGTCCATCCAGGCGATGCTGCCGCCGCCGGCGCCGATCACGTGGATGTCTATCATCGGCGTCTTGACCGGGTAGTCGGCAACGAGCCGGCTGGAACTGAAGAGCGGCTTGCCGCGATGGACGAGCGACACGTCGGTGCTGGTGCCGCCGACGTCAAAAGTCACCAGGTTCTCGAAGCCTGCGACGCGCCCGATTTCCGCCGCGCCGACCACGCCCGCCGCGGGACCCGACAGACAGGTGCGCACCGGATACGCGCGCACTGCGCGCATCGACATCAGCCCGCCGTTGGAATGGATCGTGAACGGCTCGACGGCGATGCCGAGGTTCCTGACGCGCGTCATAAACCCTTCGAGGTAAGTCTTCATGCGCGGACCGACTGCCGCGTTGAGCAAAGTCGTCGACCAGCGCTCGTATTCGCGGAATTCGGGCAGCACATCGCTCGAAATGCTCACGTACGCGTCGGGCAGCACGCGCTCGACCACGCGCCGCGCCGCCTGCTCGTGCGCCGGATTGCGGTACGAATGCAAAAAACACACAGCCACGGATTGGACGCCGGCGGATTTCAAACTGACCGCTGCGGCTTCGACTTCGCGCTCGTCGAGCGCCGCGATCACGCCCCCTCGCGCATCGATCCGCTCGGCAATTTCGTGGCGGTGCGCGCGCGCCGCGAGCGGCGGGGGTTTAACCACGGTGTAGTCGAACAAATGCGGCCGCACCTGGCGGCCGATTTCGATCACGTCGCGAAAGCCTTTGGTCGTGATCAGCCCCGTCAATGCACCGCGCCGCTCGATAATCAGATTGGTGGCGACCGTCGTGCCGTGACCAACGTGGCCGACTTCCGAGGGCGCAATCGTATGCATCCTGAGCAGGTCCGCGATGCCCTGCTCGATCGCCTGCGACGGATCGCGCGGCGTCGAAGGGACTTTGTGATAGCTGACCTGCCCGTCTTCTTCGCGTAACAGCGTGAAATCCGTAAAGGTGCCGCCGACGTCGATGCCGATTCGATACATGAGACTCGCAGCGCTATTCCGGCTTGATGCCGGCGTCCTGGATCACCTTGCGCCACTTGACGATTTCGGCTCCGACGCGCGTGGCGAAAACCGGCGGACTGCTCGCCACGATGTCCGCGCCCTGGCCCGCCAGAAGTTCGCGCATGGCGGGCAACGCGAGCACGCGTGCGGTGTCTTCGCTCACTTTGCGGATGACTTCGGACGGCGTGCCGGTGGGCGCAAACAGCCCGAACCACACTATTGCCTCAAAACCCGGATAGCCCGACTCGGCGATGGTCGGCACCTGCGGAGTAACGGGCGAGCGCTGCAGACTGCTCAGCCCGAGAGTGCGCAGCTTGCCCGTCTGCACGTGCGGCAGCGAGGTCATGATGACGTCGAACATCAGCGACAGGTGGCCGCCGAGCAGTTCGATCAACGCCGGCCCGGTGCCCTTGTACGGCACGTGCACCATTTTTATCTTCGCTACCGACTGAAACAACTCCATCGCCATGTGCGAGGTGCTCCCGGTGCCGGCCGTGCCGAAATTAAGCTCGTTCGGACGCGCTTTAGCGAGCGCTACCAGTTCTTTCACCGATTTCACCGGGATCGATGGATGCACCGAAAGCATCTGCGGGATAGTCGCGATCTCGGTGATAGCGGCGAAATCGCGCTGCGGGTCGAATGGCAATTTCGCGTACAGCGATGCCGACACCGCGTTGGTGGTATTAGTGCCAAGCAGCAGCGTGTAGCCGTCTGCCGGCGCCTTGGCCACGTAATCGGAACCGACAATGCCGCCGCCGCCCGCACGGTTGTCCACAATCACCGGGGACTTCCACGCTTCGTTCAGGCGCTGCGCCACGCTGCGCGCGAGCAGATCGGTCGAGCCGCCGGCCGCGAACGCGACAACGATGCGCACGGTTTTCGCGGGATACGCATCGGCGCCGAACGCTGAGTGCAGCGGACTCGTGAGGACGATGGCCGTTAGAAATTTAAGCGGGAGACGCATGATTTTCACTCCGGGCGGCTGGAAAGATCCATGTGAGTTCCGGCTGACTTTACTATAACGGGCCAATCTGCGCCGTCACGGTTT
>JBKJMN010000410.1:0-4432 GCA_046596405.1 Burkholderiales bacterium | reverse complement strand
ACGCCTTGCCGGACAATTTTTCGTAGCGGCCGGCGGCGCCGAAATCGCGCGCGTCGAAAGTCGGCGCGTCCACCGTATCGATGGCGATGCGCGTCACTACGGCCCCGGCATTGGCGCAGGCCAGCGCGCCACCCAGCAGAATGATCGAGCGAATTATCATGCGAGTGTCCCTTCCCCCTTCGCCGGCTCCTTAAAAGACGCCGGCATCATAAATCGAAAGCCGGCGCCACTGCAGCCGGCGAAGGGGGAAGGGACACTCGCATGATAATTCGCTCGATCATTCTGCTGGGCGCCGCGCTGGCCTGCGCCAATGCCGGGGCCGTGGTGACGCGCATCGCCATCGATACCGTGGACGCGCCGACTTTCGACGCGCGCGATTTCGGCGCCGCCGGCCGCTACGAAAAATTGTCCGGCAAGGCGTTCGGGGAAATCGATCCCGCCGATCCGGCGAACGCCGGCATCACTTATATCCAGGACGCGCCGCGCAACGCGCGCGGGCGCGTCGAGTACGTGGTCGACATCAGCATCCTGAAGCCGATCGAGGCGTCGCGCGGCAACGGCACGCTGCTCTATGACGTGGTGAATCGCGGCGCGCGGCGCGCGTTCGAGGTGTTCCACGTCGGCTCGCCCGGCGGCAACAATCCTTCGCGGGCGGCCGACATCGGCGACGGATTCCTGCTGCGCCAGGGCTACACGCTCGTCGTCAGCGGATGGCAAGCCGACCTGCCGAAAGACCTGGGGGACTTCGGCGCCTATTTCCCGGTGGCGAAACGCGCCGGCGCGCCCATTTCAAAAAACATCACCGTCGAGCTCATCGTCACCAAGCCGGCGTTCACGCTGCCGCTCGGCTGGGACAACGGCCGCGCGTTGCTGCCGTATGCAATGTACGACCGGGAGTCGGTGACGCAGAAGGCGCGCTTGATTCGCCGCGCGCACGCCGACGCGGCCGATGAAGTCATTCCGCGCGAAGAATGGACGTTCGGCAGCTGTCCCGACGGCAAGACCGTGACGCCCGGCAGTCTCGATGTCTGCCTGCCGGCGGGTTTCTCGCCCGACGCCGTCTATTACCTGAGCTATCTCGCGATCGATCCGATCGTGATGGGGCTTGCGTTCGCTGCCACGCGCGACTTGGTGTCTTTCCTGCGCTACGACACGAGCAGCGCCAATCCGTTGATTGCGCGCGCCGGGCGCGACCCGCAGCCGAATGCGATCCGGCGCACGATCATGTTCGGGCGCTCGCAAAGCGGGCGCTTCGCCAAGGATTTCGTTTACCAGGGATTCAATCAGGACGAAGCGAAGCGCATCGTGTTCGACGGCACGATAGAACTCACGGGCGGCGGGCGGCTCACCAACATCAACAGCGAATTTTCGATGCCGGGCCGTTTTTCGACCGCGCTGGTCGGGCATTACACGCCGGGCGACCAGTTTCCGTTCACCTACGAAAAGCTGACCGATCCGGTGAGCGGGCGCACCGACGGCCTGCTCGAGCGCTGCCGCGCGCAGGGCGTGTGCCCGAAAATCATGCACTGGGATTCGGGCACCGAGCCGTGGGGCGCGCGCGCATCGCTGGTGCGCACGGACCCGCTCGGCAAAACCGACGTCAGCATTCCCGCCAACGTGCGGCTCTATTATTTTGCGGGAACCCAACACGTGCCCGCCGGCGCGGCGGCCGATGGCGGTATCTGCCAGTTCGCGCAGAACCCGAACCCGTACCGGGAAGCCGCGCGCGCGCTGCTCGTCGCGATGAACGCCTGGGTCGCGAGCGGCAAAGCGCCGCCCGCGAGCCGCTATCCGTCGCTCGCGGAGCGCACGCTTGTGCGGCCGCTGCCGCAGCGCGAATTCGGCTTTCCGGAAATTCCCGGCAAGCGCTATACCGGCGAGGTCAACCATCTGTATATCAACGACGACAACGAACAGCCGCCGCGCCACTTAAAGGACAAGCAGTACACGGTGCTGGTGCCCAAGGTCGATCGCGACGGCAATGAAATCGGCGGCGTGCGCTCGGTCACGCTGCAGGTGCCGCTCGGCACTTATACCGGCTGGAACCTGCGCAAGAAAGGCTACATGGAAGACCGCTCGTGCTATTTGCAGGGGTCGTTCATGCCGTTCGTGCGCTGGCGCCTCGATCGCGGCAGCGATCCGCGACCTTCGCTCGAAGAGCGCTACGTCAGCAAGGCCAATTATGTGCGGCAGGTCGACGCGGCGGCGCAGCGCCTGCAGCAGGAAGGCTTCCTGCTCGCCGAAGACGCGCTGCGCATCACGCGCGACGCGCGCGAGCTCTACCTCGGTTTTTAGGACAAATTCCGGACTAATGTCACGCTTATGCGGTAAGCGCGGCGGACCGATGTTGTTGCGAGTTGTAACAACAGTAAGCGTTTGTAGCAGTGGTCGACTCGGCGTGCAGCGCGGCGTTTAATTCAGTGCGAGGAGACTGAATTTTTCGAAGGAGATCCGCCATGCTGACGCTACTGCATTTTCTGCCGCATATCATTTTTACCGGCCTCGGGCTGCTCGCGCTGGTCTCGATGTTCAGCGACGACCGGAAGAAGAAGCGCGCTTACCCCGAGCGGGTGCGCCGGCAGCACTACGTCTGGAACGAGCACGACGCGCGGCGCGATTAAGCGTGACGAACCTGCAACACCGGACGGGATGCGTGAGCATCCCGTCTTTTTTTCGCGCGTATCAGGCGCTGCGTTGGGCGAGAAATTCCGCGAGCACACGCGTCGTGTGCGATGGCTGCTTCGCGCCGGCCATGCCGGCCGGGGTGCCCTGCGCGACGATGCGGCCGCCGCCGTCGCCGCCCTCCGGCCCGAGATCGATGAGCCAGTCGGCATCCGCCATCACGTCGAGATTGTGCTCAATGACGACGACCGTGTTCCCGGCGTCGACCAGCCGGTGCAGGACGTGGATCAGTTTCTCGACGTCCGCCATGTGCAGGCCGACCGTCGGTTCGTCGAGCACATAAAGCGTGAGGCGTGAGGGGTTAGGGGTGAGGGGTGAGGGGGAAGTGCTGCGCACCTTCGAGAGTTCCGTCACCAGCTTGATGCGTTGAGCCTCGCCGCCGGACAGCGTCGGGCTTTGCTGGCCCAGCGTGAGATAGCCAAGGCCGACGTCCTGCAGCAGACGCAGCGCGTGATGAATCGAGGCGTGGGCGCTGAAAAAATCCACCGCCTCGTCGACGCTCATCGCGAGCACGGCGCCGATGCTCTTGCCTTTGAACTGCACGGCGAGCGTCTCGGGGCTGAAGCGCGCGCCGTTGCAGACTTCGCACAGCACTTTGACGTCGGGCAGGAAATTCATCTCGATGCGCTTGATGCCTTGGCCTTCGCATCCCTCGCAGCGGCCGCCCTTGGTGTTGAACGAGAAGCGGCTCGCAGTGTAGCCGCGCATGCGCGCCTCGCTCGAATCGGCGAAGAGCCGCCGGATGGTGTCCCAGAAGCCGACGTAGGTCGCCGGGCATGAGCGCGGCGTTTTGCCTATGGGCGTCTGGTCGACTTCGAGCACGCGCCCGACCTGTTGCCAGCCTTTCAAATCGCGGCAGCCGATCAGCGCCGGCGTTTTCTTCTTGTTGTGCTCGCCGACGCGATGCGCGAGATTCGCGTAGAGCACGTCGCGCGCCAACGTGGATTTGCCCGAGCCTGAGACACCGGTGACGACGATCAGCCGGCCGAGCGGCACGCGCACGTTGACGTTCGCGAGATTGTGCAGGCTCGCGCCGACGATCTCGATCGCCGGCGTTTGCTTGCCGACCAAGCGCGCTGGGTGCAGCGGATGCTTGAGCGGGTGCTTCAGAAACCGCCCGGTGATCGACGCCGGATTGGCCATGAGTTCCGCAGCCGAGCCGTGCGCGATGACTTCGCCGCCGAGCTTGCCCGCGCCGGGCCCCAGATCGATCACGTGCGCCGCGCGGCGGATCGTGTCTTCGTCGTGCTCGACAACCAGCAGCGTGTTGCCCTTGGCTTGCAGCTTCTCCAGCGTGTCGAGCAGGATGCGGTTGTCGCGCGGGTGCAGGCCGATGGTCGGCTCGTCCAAGATGTAGCACACGCCGCGCAGGTTGGAACCCAGTTGCGAAGCGAGCCGGATGCGCTGCGCTTCGCCACCGGACAAGGTTGGCGCCGAGCGGTCGAGCGCCAGATACGAAAGCCCGACCTGGTTCAGGAAGTCGAGCCGCGACTTCAGCTCCGCGACCAAGTCGCGCGCGATTTCGGCTTCGCGGCCTGCAAGCGAAATGTCGCGGAACATGGCTTCCACTTTGCCGACGGCGAGGGTCGTGATGTCGGCGATGCTATGGTCGCGGTAGCGCACCGCGAAGCGCTCGCGGTTCAGGCGCTTGCCGTCGCACGCCGGGCAGGTTTCATCGACTTCCAGCCATTCGATCCACGAATCGAGCACGTGGTCTTCGGCGCCGGTTTTCGCGCGCTCGTCGTCCCAG
>JBKJMN010000380.1:0-35269 GCA_046596405.1 Burkholderiales bacterium | reverse complement strand
CCCGCGGTAATTTGCGCGCCGGCGCGCATCAACCCGTCGGCAATCACGCGGTTGTCGACGATTTCTTCCGACGTCTTGATCGCATCGAGGATCGTGATGCCGGACTGGTACATGAGCGCAAAGAAATTGGTGAAACGCGACATGATTATCTTCTGCATGATGGGGCCAATGACCGGCAGGTGCAGCTTCGTGTAGTCCCACAAGTAGTGCGCCTTCGGGCTTTTTTTGACCATCACGACTACCGTCGTGATGACGGCGATCGGGATGCCGAAGACAAAAGGCCAGTAGTCGAGCACTCCATTGGAAATAAATATAAGCGCGCGCGTTTGCGGGGGCAGCGCGATGCCCATCGCCTTCAAAAGCTGGGTGACCTGCGGAACCAGGAAAATCAACATGAACAGCATCACCGCGATTACGACCACCAGCACGAACACCGGATACATGAGCAGGCGTTTGGTTTGCGCGGCGAGTTCGTCCTGCCATTTGAGCGTGGTGCCCAGGCTCGCAAAAACTTCGGTCAGGCGTCCGGCCTGCTCGCCGGCGCGAATCAGGCTCACGAACACGTTATCGAACACGTAAGCATGCTGCGACATCGCTTGCGACAGGATGCGGCCGCCTTCCATGTCTTCGATCAGCGTCGCCAGAACCTCGCGGAACCGCGGATTTTCAATCGAATCGCGCAGATCGCGGATGCCTTCCAGCAGCGGAATGCCCGACCGCGTAATCTGCTCCATGTCGAAGCAAAACGTAATGAGGTCGCGGCGCGTGATGTTGCCGCCGCGGCCGAATCCGCCGGCGCTCTTTTCGATTTCGCGAAACGTAATGAGGTCCAGACCCATGCGGCGCAGCCGCAGTTCAAGATCGACCTCGTTGACGGCGTCGAGTCCCCCGCGCGCCGGGCGGCCGGTTTTATCGACGGCTTTGTATTGAAAGGAAGGCACGGTCAGCGCTTTGCAGCCGATCGCGCGGCGCGCGTAAAACGACGCGTCCCCGGTTGCCAGTGAAGCTGCCGCTTAATGCTGCGCATCGGGGGCGCTAGTTGAAACGGCCGGTCAAATCGACCGATCGCGATATTTCGGCGATGCTGCTGGTGCCGTTGAGGACGAGGGCGATGCCTTCTTCGGCCAGTGGGCGGAAATTTTTGGCTAGTGCCGCCGCGCGCAATTCCTTGGCGGTGGCGCGCCGCGCCACGAGTTCGTCAAGGTCGCCATCCATCACGAGCAGTTCCATCACGGAGCTGCGGCCCTTGTAGCCCTTGTTGGCGCACTTCAGGCAGCCGGTCGGGCGATAAATGTGCGCAACGTCGACAGCCGCGGCGCCCAAAATCTTGCGCTCCTCGATCGTCGGTGCGTAGGCTTCCTTGCAGTGCATGCACAGCACGCGTACGAGCCGCTGCGCGATTACGCCGATGATGTTGCCGGCCATGATGTCGGGCTGGATGCCGATGTCGAGCAGGCGGGGAAACGCGCCGAGCGCCGAATTCGAATGCAGCGTCGAAAACACCTGGTGGCCGGTCATGGCTGCGCGGAACGCCATTTCCGCGGTATCGCGGTCGCGAATCTCGCCGACCAGGATGATGTCGGGATCCTGGCGCATCATCGAGCGGATGCCGTTGGCGAAGTCCATTTTCACGGCCTCGTTCACCGACGTCTGGCGCATCAAGGTCAGCGGGTACTCGACGGGGTCCTCGAGCGTCATGATATTGACCGTTTCGTCATTCACCTGCGACAGCAACGAGTAGAGCGTCGTCGTTTTGCCGCTGCCGGTCGGCCCGGTGACGACCAGAATACCCTCCGGGCGCGCGAGCATCAGGCTCAGTCGCGTGAGCGTCGCCGCGGGCAGATTCATCTTGTCCAGGCTGATGATCGATTTTTCGCGGTCGAGAATTCGCAGCACGATGTTTTCGCCGTGCACTGTCGGGTGCGTCGACACGCGAAAGTCGATCGGGCGGCCGTTCAAGGTCAGCGAGATCCGGCCGTCCTGCGGCGCACGCGTCTCGGCGATGTTCATTTCGCTGATCACTTTGATGCGGACCGTGATGCCGGGCATATACGTTTTATGCAGGCTGCGGACCGTCTCGAGCACCCCGTCGATGCGGTAGCGTATGCGCAAAAACGCATATTCCGGCTCGAAGTGGATGTCGGACGCGCCGCGCTTGACCGCATCGACCAGCAGGGCGTTGACCAGGCGCACCATCGGCTGCGTGTACTCGTCGCCGCCCGCGCCCAGACTTTGGTAGTCGATCTCGCCGGTCTCGATTTCCTGCAGGATGCCGTCGACCGACAACTCGTGCCCGTAGAACTGGTCGATGTAATCCTCGAGCTGCGCTTCGCCGGCCAGCTGGGTCTTGATCTCGACCGTGGGGCCGAGGGTGGCGCGCAACTGGTCGAGCGCGACGACGTTGAAAATTTCGGTCGTCGCAATGCTGAGCTGGCGCTCGTCCGCGTCGTACGCAATCGGCAGCAGCCGATGGCGGCGCGCAAAATCCTGGGGGACGAGTTTGAGCGCCTCAGGGTCGGCGACGACCTGCGCGAGGTCGATCGACTCCTGGCCGACCGTGCGCGCCATGATGTCGCGGATCGCGGCTTCGGTGATGAAGCCGAGGCGCACGAGCTGGCGGCCGATCGGAATGTTGTTCTGCTTCTGCTCGGCGAGCGCGATGCCGAGCTGATCCGGCGTGATCAGACCCTGCTGCACCAGCAGTTCGCCTAGACGAAGCTTTTTGCGCTGTTCAGGCATCGGGATCTAATGTAGTACGGAACGTGATTTGCACCGCATCGAGCTTCCTTCCGCCTGCCGACACCGGCCGGCGTGCCGTAGTCAGTCGTTTATTGCACGACTTTTTCGAGTTTATTGACGCGCTCCTGGGCGGCGGCGGTGCTGAAATTGGCGTGGCCTTTCGCCCCGGCGAGCAGCACGGCGCGCCGGTAAAAATCGAGTGCTGATCTGGACTGGCCGATATGCTCGAGCGCGACCGCGAGATTATAGGCGTAATCGGGATTGTCCGGCTGCAGGTGGTGGGCCTGAAAAAATGCCTGCTGCGCATCGGGCCAGCGTAGCTGATCGATATAGGTATTGCCGAGCGTGAAATACAGATATGCCGACGCAGGATCGCGCGCAATGAGCTGCTTTACGCGGGTTTCGGCCGACTGCGGGTCGGCGCTGCCGACCATGCCGATCAACCCGGCTTGCGCGAGGCTGTTGCGCGGATCGAGCTCGATAACTTTGACATAGTGCCTGGCGGAGGCATTGCGATCGCCTTGCTGGGTCGCGATCGCCGCGAGCCCCAGCATCGCCTCGACGTTGCGCGCATCGCTCTTGAGCATTTGATTATAGAGTCTTTGCGAGGCCTCGAGATTGCCCGCGGCAAGCGCATTGTATGCTTCCGTCATAACCGGATTTACCGTCGGCGTGGCATTGCCGGCGCTCACTTTGATGGTGTCGCGCGGCGTGGGCGGGATGGTCGCCGCGGGCGCCGCGACCGGGACCGCCGCGGCGGTCGTCGCAGTCACGGCTACTGGCGGAGCGGGCTGCGCGGGTTTGTCCTTGCCGGCATGCGGCTCTGGCGGTGGCACCAGCGAATTGAGTGGCAACGGCAGCGCTGCCGCGGCCAGCGCGGAGGGCGTGCCAGCGGGCGGAGGTGTTGGCACCGGAATCGGTGCTTGCGCAATCGGCGCTGGCCGCGGTGCCTGGGTTGTAAATAGTCCCGGATTCATCTGCATGTAGACGTAACCGCCGAATCCGACCAGGAACAGCACGGCTAACGTGCCCAATGCCAGGAGAGGGCGCTCACGCACGTACGTAACGACACTTCCGCTGGGCTCGCTGTGCGCTTCTGCGCGGATCATCGCCGCCGCTTGCGCCGAATCGCGTGCGAGGGCAGGTGACACTGAAGGTGCGGGTGCGCTTTTCGCGCGCGGCGAGGGGGCTGACACGCGTTGCGTTGCGGGCGCTTCCGGCGGCTGCGCGACGATCGGTTCCAGTGTGAGTTCGGAATTCGCTTTTGATCCCGCGCCCGGCGGCGCCGGACTGGCCGGCGCCGGCGGCTCGCTGCCCGCTTCGCCGCGATCTTTGGCGGCCTTTTCCAAGGCCTTCATCAACAGACTCATCGGCGTGCGCCCGCCGTCTCGCCCGGCAGGGTTTCGGTTGGTGTTTGTGTCTGTTGCGGCAGGAAGCGCTGGAAGAACTTTAGTTCGTCGCTTTCCAGCGAAGGATTAGGAATCAGCGTTGAGCGCAGAAATATCACGAGTTCGGATTTGGTGACGCTGTCGGTGCGGATACCGAAAAGCTCGCTAAAAAATCCGGTGTTGGCTGCCGAGCCGGCGCCCGGGATGGAATTTCGATTGTATTGCTGGCTGTCCTGCATCAAGCCGCCGAGCACCGCGGTCTGGCCGCTGACCAATTGCAGCACCGATTCCATTTCGCGGGTTTGCACCTGCGGCACGGGATTGGTCAGGCATTTGCCGGCATTCGATGCCGCGATGACTGCGCTGCACAGACTCGGGTTCGGGTCGTTCGCGAAGCCATTGATGCGGGTGATGGTCGGGCGCACGGTGAGCGTTACCTGGCCATTCTCATTGATCTGGGGGGTCAAGCTCATCACCATCCCGACCGGCACTGTCTGCGCCGTGGTATTGAAAGTCGTATTCGTGCCCACGTTGGCAGCGGTCGTGGTGGTCGCCTCGATATTGAAATAAACGATGTTATCGACAACTTTGAGCAGAGCGGTCTGATTGTTGAGCGCCATCAGTTTCGGGCTCGACAGCACGCGCGTGTTGCCGAACTGGTTGAGCAGTTTGATCGCTGCGCTGATGTTGCCGATGCTCGAAGTCGGATTGACGTAGCCGATCGTCAAGGCGCCGGCGTTGAATGCGTTGGCCACACCGGGAATCAGCGACTGCGTCAGGCTGAGGCCGCCGCTGATCGCGAGCCGGCTAAAGTCGACGCCGCCCTGATAGGCGTCGGACAAGGTGACTTCGGCGATCGTCGCTTCAATGAGCACCTGGCGTTGCGCCATTTGCGCGATGCTGTCGATATGCTGCTGGATCAGCGCGTGCTGTTTTTCGGTGGCGAGCACACTAATGGTGCCGGACACCTGATTGACGACGATGTCATCGCGTACATCGCCGGCCAAGGGCAACGGCGCCGCCTGGTTGCCGAACACGCTGTTGAAGAGTTGCGGTGCTGCCTGGCCGGCGCGCGCGACGGCTTCCGCCTGCTGCAGACGTTCTTCGCGTGCCGAACGCTGCGATTCGGCGCGTTCGGCGCGCTGTTCTGACGTCAGCGTCTGGCTGCGCGTGGAGATGAGGATGGCGCGGATGTTGTCGCGCAGCGAGTCCCAGAAATTATTGTTGCTGACGGTTTTCACCACGGTGCTCGATGCGTTCAGCCCGGCGCCCCCGCCGCTGGCGCTGCCGCCGCTGGCACCACCGGTGCTGCTGCCGCCCGACGAGATTTGTCCTGACACCCCGATCGTTGAAGTGGTCTCGCGCGTCATGTTGACGTAATTGACTTTGTAGATTTTCATGTACGCCGTATCCGGCGAAATGATGATGCTGTTCGCTTCGACGCGGTAGCGCAGGTTGACCTGCTTGCTGACGCGATCGAGGATGGCCGGCAGGGTTTCGTTGATCGCGTTCAGACTGACCAGTCCCGTGAGTCCCGGATGGATGTCGATGTTTTGCTTGGTATCGCGGGCGAGCGCGAACAGCAGTTCTTTTACCGGGACTTCATTGACGATCACGCTGTAAGTCGGCGGTTTAACGGTTGGCCGGGGCGGCGGTACGAAATCGCTGGTGCGCGCCGGCGGCGGCACGTCCGCCAGCGAGGGTTTATTCGCCGGGGTGGCAACATGGCCTTCCGATTGCGGCATGACCGAACGTTTGTAGCAGCCCGTCAGGACGAGGGCGCTCAGCGCGCAAAGCGCGGCTTTCCGCATTAGCCCGTATCCGCACCCTATGGCGGCTTGGCGGGCGTCGGTGTGACCGCTGCCGTAAATCCGCTTGCCGGAAGTCAATAATGCGAACATGGTGCGTTCCCCTGTAAAAAGCCAGCGTCACGTGCCGCAACCGTGACCCGCTCTTGTCAGGAGGACTGGTGCTGAGCGATCTCGGTGCGTATGCCTTGCATCGTACGCAACACCGGTTTGTACGTTTTCAGATACGCCGGTAATTTAGCGAGCGCTTCCTGCGCGGCCCGGCGATCGTCAAAAGACCCGTACAAAACCGTGAGCGACGGTTTTTCTTTGGCAATCGTACGGTACACAAAAATGTCATTAATTTCAACATATTTGCGAATGACGTTGAGGTGATGCTTTAGCTGAGCGGGCTTGTCTGTGCCAAGTAACTGGATGGTGTACGCATTCTTGTCCGCCTGAGCGAGCCATTCCTTGGTTATAGCCAGCCGCTGCTCGATCTCGTCTTTGGCGGCGACGGCTGGTAGTAAGTTAGCACCGGCTATCGGTTTGATTGTTGCTGGCTGCGGCGGTGGGGGCGATGCATCCGTTTTTGGAGGCAGCGGAGCCGCGGGCTCGACAGGGGCTACCACAGGGGTCGTGGCGGGCGGTGCGACCGTTTCCGCCGGCGCCTTAAGCTCCTCTGGCAATGACACCGGCGGCACCACCACCGGCTCACGAGGTTGTTGCGCGGACGACACAGCGGGCGCCTGAGACTCGCGGAGTGTCTGCGCATTGAACTGATAACTCGCAAACAACGCGTAAACGCCCATCCCGAGACCTGCGCCGACCAGGAAGAGCAAAACCGCCAGACCGAAGCGCAACCGCGGCAACGGCGCTTCGTAACGGCTGAATTCGCTGTCGCGAACCGCGGCTTTGACGTGCTTCGTCTTGACCGTATGCGTATTTTCGGAGAACGCGGCGAGCAGAGCTTTGTCGGCGATCAGGTTGATGCGGCGGGTTAATCCGCCGGACGACTTGGCGATGGTATTGACTGTGGCGGGGGAGAATAGATCGGGCCCGCGATAGCCGGCTGCGCGCAATCGAAAGTTGAGGTAATCGCGAATCTCATCGGCCTTTAGCGGGCTGAGCCGAAAGCTGTGTGTAATGCGTTCGCGCAGCTGGCGGATTTGCGGCTGGCGTAAGTTCTCGTCGAGCTCCGGCTGGCCGAACAGCACGATCTGCAGCAATTTGCTATGCGCCGTTTCGAGATTCGACAACAGCCGGATCTCTTCCAGCGTCGCGATCGGCATGGTTTGCGATTCCTCGACGAACATCACCACCTGCTTGCCCTCGGCATGGCGTTCGAGCAGGTACCTATTCAGCATCTGCATGAGGTCGAGATGACCCGCGTCGCGTGGTGGTTTCAGGTGCAGTTCCTGCGCGATCGCGTGCAGGATTTCCTCCGGGGAGACGCTCGGGTTGGCGAGATAAACGCTCTCGATATTCGCCGGCAAGCGTGCCTGCATCATGCTGCACAACATCGTTTTGCCGCTACCCACCTCGCCGGTCACCTTGATGATGCCTTCGCCCTGGCTGATCGCGTAGAGCAGCGCCTCGAGGATGGGGCCGCGGTTGCCGCCGCCGAAAAAAAACTCGGTGTTAGGTGTAATGCGAAACGGCGGTTGCGTCAGGCCGAAATGGGTGTAATACATCGTGAGGTCGCTTGTTCGTTAAAGTGTCGGGGCCGTGGCATCCAGCCGCGCGGCGACCGTCAGGCGGCTACTCAGGGGTAGCCTGCGGCTCTTCCGGAGCCCCGTAGTTTTGCATGCGGCTGTACAGCGTGGTGCGATGGATGCCCAAAAGCTTGGCGGCCTGCGACAAATTGCCCTGGGTAATCAGCAGGGCGGCGTCCACGTAGCCTTTTTCCCATTGCTGCATCGTGAGATCCAGATTGAAATTTTTCTGCAGTTGCAGATGCTTTTTGGCCGCGTCGAGGATCGACTTGAAATCCTGACCGAGGGGCAGCCCCGGCAGATCGAGTTCCATGCTTTCCATGTCGAGTTCGACCTGCAATTGTTCGGCGTTGACCGCCTGACCGGCGTGCTTGGTGGTGAGCCGGATGACGATATTGCGCAATTCGCGCACGTTGCCGGGGAAGCTGTATTCGAGCCAAAGCGCCATCGCCTTGGCATCGAGATCGAACGTTTTGACCGCAGCCTGGCGCGAGTAGAAGTCGCGAAAGTAATCGAGCAGCAGCCGTTTGTCTTCGCCGAGGTCGCGCAGCGGCGGCACGTCTATCGTGAACACCGACAGTCGGTGATAAAGGTCGGCGCGAAAGCGCCCGTTGCGAATTTCCTGGCGCATGTCGCGATTGGTGGCGGCGATGACGCGCGCGTTGCTCACGCGGCTCTGGGTCTCGCCGACCCGTTGATATTCGCCGTTTTCGAGCACGCGCAGGAGCTTCGCCTGAAGTTCAAGCGGTAGTTCGCCGATTTCGTCGAGAAACAGCGTGCTGTCCTCGGCGTCCTCGAAGTAGCCGGCGCGGGAAGTGGTGGCGCCGGTGAAGGCACCCTTGCTATAACCGAACAACGTGGGCTCAACCAGGTTCGGCGAGATCGCGGCGCAATTTAACGCCAGAAATGGCTTGGCCGCGCGCGAACTCTGGCTATGCAGCGCAGAAGCGATTAATTCCTTGCCGCTCCCCGACTCGCCTTCGATCAGCACCGGAAACGGCGCATTCGCGTATTGGGTAATCTGCTGACGAAGCTTGTCGATGGGCAGGCTCTTGCCGATCAAGCCGGCGCCGCCGCCGGCCTGGGCGCTGAGCTCGGCGTCGCGGATCTGCAGCGCCTTCTGCAGGAGCACCTTGATTTTCTCCGGCTCGCACGGTTTGGCGATGAACTCGATCGCGCCGAGAGTGCGCGCGTGGCGCGCGTTGGTTTCCTCATTTTGTCCGGAGAGGACCAGAATCTTGATGCTCGGCGAATAAGCGATCAATTCGTTGATCAGCTTGAAGCCTTCGTCGGGACGGTGCGGCGTCGGCGGCAGGCCGAGGTCGATAAGCGCCAGTTGCGGCGGGTTGTCGAGCTGGCGCAGCAGACTTTTGACCTGCGCGCGCGACTCGGCCACGTAGACGTTGAAGTCGCGGCTCAATACGAAGTTCAACGTGTCGCTGATCAACGGATCGTCGTCGACGATCAGCAGATCCGGCTTGACCTGTGATGATTCCAAAGCGCCCCCTTAACCTAACGGGCTATTCTGCCAGATAGTTTTACTGCCTGATAGCCGTTCCCGACGCGCGCGTTCACGCCGGTTGCGCGGCGTCTTCGATGCAGCGCAGAAACGCCTGTTCGAGAGTGCCGCCTCCATGCTGCGCGCACAGCGCCGCCGGCGTGCCGACGAAGCGCAGCGTTCCCGTATGGATGACCGCCACGCGGTCGCACATTTCTGCTACGTCGACCAGCGCGTGCGAGGTGAACAACACCGTGCGCGCCTGCTTCTTCAACTCATATAGGCGCGCCTTCAACAGCGCATGCGCTTTCGGGTCGAGGCCGCTCGCCGGTTCGTCCAGGATGTAAAGATCCTTGCGCGATAAGAGGCACGCCGCGAGGCCGAGCTTTTGCGTCATGCCTTTGGAGTACGCGCGAACGGGCTGCCCGAGGGCGGCAAGGTCAAGATCGAATGCGCGCAACGTATTCTCGGCTTCGCGCCGGTCATAGGGTGAGGATTGCATGGCCAGCACATAGCGGATGAAGTCCTCGCCAGTCAAATAGTACGGCGGGTTGAAGCGCTCGGGCAGAAACGCGAGCCGGCGCCGGGCGGCAGTCAGGTGCTGGGGGACGCCAAAAATTTCAATGCTGCCGCCGGAAATCGTGCAGAAATCGAGCAGGCATTTAAGCAACGTTGTTTTGCCGGCGCCGTTGACGCCGACCAGACCGAAAAATTCGCCGCGCGCAACCTCGAAGCTAATGCCGCGCAACGCCTGCGCGGCGCCGAAATTCTTGACCACCCCGGTGAAGCGCACAGCGGTTTCGGACATCGCCACAGAGAATTCACGCGTTGGAATGCCGGTATCTTATAACATTCGTCGCCCGCGCCGCGCGGGGCCGTCGCCGGAGCGATTGATTGTGGTAATCGGCCTAACTGTTTAGAATTCAGCGTTTTGCGGCAGCCTCCCGGCAGACGTTTGTGACGGACAATCTAATCGAGATCAGCGGGGTCGGTTACTCCTACGATCGGCGGCGGACTATCCTGACCGGAATCGATATGGTGATTCCGCGCGGCAAGGTCGTTGCGATCATGGGAATCAGCGGATCCGGCAAGACCACGCTGCTGCGCCTGATCGGTGGCGCATTGAAGCCGACCCAGGGGACGGTCAGGGTCAACGGCGAGCTGACCGGCGGACTCGACCGCGACGGGCTCTACCGGATGCGCCGGCGCATGGGCATGCTGTTTCAGTTCGGCGCGTTATTTACCGATCTTTCCGTGTACGACAACGTGGCGTTTCAGATGCGCGAGCACACCGACCTGCCCGAACCGATGATTCACGATCTGGTCATGATGAAACTGCATGCGGTCGGTCTGCGCGGCGCCCATCGGCTGATGCCCGCGGAACTTTCAGGCGGCATGGCGCGGCGGGTCGCGCTGGCACGCGCCACGGCGCTCGACCCGATGCTGATTATGTACGACGAGCCGTTCACCGGGCTTGATCCGATATCGCTGGGCGTGATTCGCAACCTCGTGCGCAAGCTCAACGATGCACTGGGCTCGACCTCGATCGTCGTCACGCACGATGTGCAGGAAGCGCTCGATATCGTCGATTATGTGTATTACCTCTCGGAGGGCGTGATGGTTGCGCATGGCACGCCCGCTGAAATGCGCGCATCGCAGGATCCGCTCGTGCACCAGTTCGTCTGGGGCGAGGCCGACGGGCCGGTCGCCTACCAGTATCCGGGCAAGAAATTCAGCGAGGAGCTCGAACTTGCTTAACCGCGCCTCCTTTTTCAATGTGAGCCGGGTCGGTCATCACGCAATTGACAGCGTGTTGCGGCTGGGTTTCGCCACGCGCTTTTTCGCGCTGACCATCCTCAATTCGGGCAACAGCTTCGTGCGCTTGAGGCTTATAATCCGCGAGTTGTATTTCACTGGCGTGTTGTCGATGATCATCATCCTGATCTCGGGATTGTTCGTCGGCATGGTGCTTGGCTACCAGGGTTACCAGACGCTGAAGACATACGGCTCCGAATCCGCGCTTGGCGTGCTGGTGGCGCTGTCGCTAGTGCGCGAACTGGGCCCCGTGATGTCGGCCCTGCTGTTCGCCAGCCGCGCCGGGTCCGCGATGACGGCGGAGATCGGTTTGATGAAAGCCACCGAGCAGTTGTCGGCGATGGAAATGATGGCGGTGGACCCGATAGCGCGCGTGGTGGCGCCGCGTTTCTGGGCCGGCGTGATATCGATGCCGCTCCTCGCCGCGATGTTCAGCGCGATGGGCGTATACGGGGGTTATCTGGTCGGCGTGGTCGTGATCGGCGTCGATGAGGGTTCTTTCTGGTCGCAAATGCAAAGCGCGGTGGATTTTCGCGAGGATATAGTGAACGGCATAATCAAGAGCGTCGTGTTTGGCATCGCAGTGACGTGGATCGCGCTCTTCGAAGGCTATGATGCGCCGCCCACTGCTGAAGGCGTCTCGGGTGCAACCACGCGCACGGTCGTTACGTCGTCGCTCGCGATACTCGGACTGGATTTCATACTAACCGCATTTATGTTTCGGGGGGCTTAATGGAACGCTCGACACTCGATCTGTGGGTCGGCTTGTTCGTCGTCGCGGGATTCGCGGCGCTGACCATACTCGCGCTCAAGGTCGGCAACATGGGCAGCTTCGGCGGCACGCAAACGTACCAGTTGTCGGCGCCGTTCACCAATATCGGCGGGTTGAAGCCGCGCGCGGCGGTAAAAAGCGCGGGGGTCGTCGTCGGTCGCGTATCCGATATCACCTTCGATAACGAAAAATTCATGGCCAAGGTCTCCATGAACATCGAGACACGTTTCAAATTCCCGAAGGACTCTTCGGCGTCCATTCTTACCGCCGGACTTCTCGGCGAGCAGTATGTCGGTCTCGAGGGCGGCGCGGACGACGCGTTGTTGGTTGGCGGCGACACCATCAAGATGACGCAATCGGCGGTGGTGCTGGAGAAGCTGATCAGCCAATTCATGTACAGCAAAGCCGCCGAAGGCGGCAGCAGTCCGGCCAAATAACGCTGTTCACAGAAGCAAAATGACGGAGAAGGAAATGCCATGATCAAGTCGATAAACCGTTTCGTGATTGCGCTGTTGCTCGCGGTGGCGACGCTCGCGCCCGCGCACGCCCAGGACGTCGCGCCCGACGCGCTGGCCAAGAAAGTCACCGATGAGGTGATCACGGTGCTGCGCGCGGACAAGGAAATCCAGACCGGCAATACCAGGAAACTGCTCGATCTGGTCGAAGCCAAGATCCTGCCGCATTTTAATTTTGCGCGCATGACGCGGCTCGCCGTCGGCGCGCCCTGGCGCCAGGCGACGCCGGCGCAACAGCAGGCACTGACCAGCGAATTTCGCACGCTGCTCGTGAATACGTACACGACCGCGTTCAGCCAATATCGGGATCAGGTGATCGAGTATCGCCCCTTCAAGATGGCGCCCGCTGACACCGAGGTGGTCGTGCGGTCGCTGATCAAGCAGAAAACCGGCGCCGATCCGATCGACATAAACTACAGCATGGAGAAGGTCGACGGCGGCTGGAAGGTCTACGACGTAATCATCGCCGGCGTGAGCCTGGTGCAAAACTACCGCAGCAGCTTTGCGTCGGAGATTCAGAAAAGCGGCCTCGACGGCCTCATCGCGACTTTGTCGGCCAAGAACAAGACGCTCGCGCAGAAGGTCGGCAAAAAATGATCGAACGCGCGGGCAACGAGCTGCGCTTGGCCGGCGCGTTGACCCTTGCCAACGCCGTTGCCGTATGCGCAGAAGGCAAACAGCAATTGAACGCGGACATGGTGATCGACTTGGCCGCTGTGACCGAGGTCGATTCCACGGCTCTGAGCGTGCTCTTCGAGTGGCGCCGCGCCGCGCGCGCGAAGAAGCTGCAAGTCGCATTCCGCAATCTGCCGGACAGCATGAAAAGTCTGGCGGCGCTGTACGGCGTCGCGGATCTGGTTGCGCCGGAAACCTGAAACGCCGCCGCGGCCGGCCGGTGCTGACGTAGCGCCGCGAACTTAAATTGCTGTAACCATGCTGCCCGCGCTCATGTTCGAGCCGGCCGTCGCGCACTACGGCATGCCGGGGCTGGCGCGGCCGCGCAGCAAAACCGGGTATACGCTTTTTCACCAAGGACACGCCACATGGTAAATCCCGCCCAAGTCAAAGCCTACATCGAGCAGGGGCTCGAATGCGAATTCGTCAGCGTCGCGGGCGACGGCCAGCATTTCGAAGCCGTCATCGTCAGCGCCGCGTTTCGCGGCAAGAACAAGGTGCAGCAGCACCAGGTCGTGTACCGCGCGCTGGGCGATCGCATGCGCGAAGAAATTCACGCGTTGTCGATGCAAACGCATACCCCCGAAGACTGGCCCAAGCAGTAGCCGCCGCGCGCTTCAGACATGGACAAACTGGTCATCGAAGGCGGCGTCGCGCTCAAGGGCGAGGTGCGGATTTCCGGCGCGAAGAATGCGGCGCTGCCGATTCTGTGCGCGGCTATCCTGAGCGACGAGCCGTTGCGCGTGTCGAACGTGCCGCACCTGCGCGATGTCACGACCATGCTGGGGCTGCTCGCGCAAATGGGCATTGCGGTCTCGGTCGACGACAAGCTGGGCGTCGAGCTCAACGCGCAGGCGCTAGACAATCCGGCCGCGCCGTACGAGCTGGTCAAGACCATGCGGGCGTCGGTGCTGGTGCTGGGTCCGCTCCTCGCGCGATGCGGCAAGGCGCGCGTGTCGCTGCCGGGCGGTTGCGCAATCGGATTGCGGCCCGTCGACCAGCATCTAAAAGCGCTGCAGGCAATGGGCGCGACGATTGCGATTGAGCACGGCTATATGGAGGCAAGCGCGCCGCGCCTCCGAGGCGCACGCATCGTCATGGAGCTGGTGACAGTCACCGGCACCGAGAACATCATGATGGCCGCGACGCTTGCCGACGGCGAAACGGTGATCGAAAATGCCGCGCGCGAGCCGGAGGTGGTCGACCTCGCGAATTGCCTGAAGGCGATGGGCGCCCGGATCAAAGGCGCCGGCAGCGATGTGATCCGCATCACCGGCGTGCCGCGGCTGAAGGCCGCGAGTTTCAGCGTGATGCCCGATCGCATCGAGACCGGCACTTTCCTGGCCGCCGCGGCCGCGACCGGCGGTGAGGTGCGCCTGCGCGACACGCGCGCCAACATACTCGATGCGGTGCTCGACAAATTGCGCGAAGCAGGCGCGCATATCGAATCCGGCGCTGACTGGATCAATCTCGGCATGGCGGGCGCGTTGCGCGCCGTGAGCGTGCGCACCGCGCCGTATCCGGCGTTTCCGACTGACATGCAGGCTCAATTCATGGCGCTGAACAGCGTGGCGGCCGGCACGGCTTTGATTACCGAAACAATATTTGAAAACCGGTTCATGCACGTGCAGGAATTGCGCCGGCTCGGCGCCCAGATCGAAGTCGAAGGCAACACGGCGGTCGTCACAGGCGTTGCGCACCTCGACGGCGCGACGGTGATGGCCACCGATCTGCGGGCATCGGCAAGCCTCGTGATCGCGGGCCTGATCGCGCGCGGGGAAACCGCCATCGAACGCGTCTACCATCTCGACCGCGGTTACGAAGCAATCGAAGAAAAGCTGTCGCGCCTCGGCGCGCGCATCAACCGCGTGCGCTGACGGCAGCGGCCCCGCGGGGCCGCCGCGCTGCGCTGGTGGATCGATAGCGCAATGCGCATGACATCTGCCGCGCGCGAACGGCGGCCCTTCGCGCAGGGTATCTGCGGTAAAATTCAAAATCTCAACCGCGCGTGCCGCCATGCTCAGTATCGCCTTATCGAAGGGACGCATCCTCGACGAAACCCTGCCTTTGCTCAAGGCGGCGGGCATCGTCGCGGCTGAAGACCCCGAGGCGTCGCGCAAGCTGATCATTCCGACGTCGCATGCGGGCGTGCGGCTCATCATCGTGCGCGCGACCGACGTGCCGACCTACGTGCGGTACGGCGCGGCCGACCTCGGCGTCGCGGGCGGCGACATCCTCGCGGAATACGGCGGCACCGGACTGTATCAACCGCTCGATCTCAAAATCGCGCGGTGCCGGCTGATGGTCGCGGTGCGCAAGGATTTCGCGTACGACCAGGCGGTGCGCTCGGGGGCGCGGCTGCGCGTCGCCACCAAATATCTGCAGACCGCGCGCGAGCATTTCGCGGCGAAAGGGGTGCACGTCGATTTGATCAAGCTGTACGGCTCGATGGAACTCGCCCCCCTGACGGGACTCGCGGACGCGATCGTCGATCTCGTGAGCACCGGGCACACGCTCAAAGCCAACAATCTGGTGGCGGTCGAAGAGGTTTCCCAGGTCAGCGCGCGCTTGATCGTCAATCAGGCGGCGTTCAAATTAAAGCGCGCCCTGATTCAGCCGCTGCTCGACGATCTGACGCGGGCCGTCCAATGACGCTCCGGCGGATGAAGTCGAGCGACCCGGACTTCGCGGCGCGGTTGGCGGCGTTGCTCGCGTTCGAAGGCGCGCAAGACCCGGCCGTTGATATGACCGTCGCCGGCATTCTCGCCGATGTCAGGCAACGCGGTGACCCCGCAGTGCTCGAATACACGCGGCGGTTCGATCGCGTGCAGGCCTCGTCGGTGGCGCAACTCGAGTTCACGCAGGATGAGATGCAGCGCGCGCTGGCAACCATTACGCCGGCGCAGCGTGCCGCGCTCGAACAGGCGGCGGCACGGGTGCGCGCTTATCACGAAAAACAAGTCGCGAAGTCGTGGAGCTACACCGACGACGACGGCACGCGCCTGGGCCAGCAGGTGAGCGCGCTCGACCGCGTCGGCCTCTACGTGCCGGGCGGCAAGGCCGCTTATCCGTCGTCGGTGCTGATGAACGCGCTGCCGGCCAAAGTGGCCGGCGTGCGCGAAATCATCATGGTCGTGCCGACGCCGGGTGGCGAGAAAAATCCGCTGGTGCTGGCGGCTGCCGCGCTCGCCGGCGTCGATCGCGTGTTCGGCATCGGCGGCGCGCAGGCGGTTGGCGCGCTCGCGTACGGGACGCCAACCGTGCCGCAGGTCGACAAGATCGTCGGCCCGGGCAATGCGTATGTCGCGGCGGCCAAGCGCCGCGTGTTCGGTGTCGTCGGTATCGACATGGTCGCCGGCCCCTCCGAAATCCTGATCGTTTGCGACGGCAGCACCAATCCGGACTGGATCGCGATGGATTTGTTTTCCCAGGCCGAGCACGACGAGCTCGCGCAGGCGATTCTGCTCGCGCCGGGCGCCAATTACATCGAGCAGGTCGCGGCGAGCATCGAGCGCCAGTTGCCCGACATGCCGCGGCACGCGGTGATCAAGGCGGCGCTCGACCAGCGCGGCGCTTTGATCGAAGTGCGCGATCTCGACGAGGCTTGCGCGCTCGTCAATCAGATCGCGCCCGAGCATCTGGAGTTGTCGGTGGCCAATCCCGACGCGCTGCTGCCCAAAATCCGCAATGCCGGCGCGATTTTTCTCGGCCCGTATACGTCGGAAGCGCTGGGCGACTACTGCGCGGGTCCCAATCACGTCCTGCCGACGTCGCGCACCGCGCGTTTTTCGTCGCCGCTCGGCGTCTACGATTTTCAGAAGCGCTCGAGCATTATCGCCGTGTCGAAGAAAGGCGCGGTCAAACTCGGCGCGATCGCCGTCGAACTCGCGCGCGGCGAAGGCCTCGGCGCGCACGCGCGCGCGGCCGAGTACCGGATGAAATAACGGGCGGATGAAATGAGCCGCCGATGAGCCGCTATTGGAGCAAGGTCGTGCACGGCCTGACGCCCTATGTGCCGGGCGAGCAGCCGAAGTTGCCCAACCTGGTGAAGCTCAACACCAACGAAAGCCCCTACGGGCCAAGCCGTAACGTGCTCGCGGCGCTGCGCGCGGAAGTGGGCGACTCGCTGCGGTTATATCCGGATCCGGCCAGCAACAAACTGCGCGCGGCGATTGCCCGGCGCCATGGGCTCAAGCCGGAGCAGGTATTCGTTGGCAACGGTTCGGACGAAGTGCTCGCGCACGTGTTTAACGGGCTGCTCAAGCACGCTGCTCCCGTGCTCTTTCCGGACATCACCTATAGTTTTTATCCGGTGTATTGCAGGCTGTACGACATCGCCTATTTGCAGGTGCCGCTGAACGCGGCGTTTGAAATCGATGTCGGCGATTACGCGCGCCCGAACGGCGGGATCATTTTCCCCAACCCAAACGCTCCCACGGGCCAGTTCGTGCCTGTGCCGGAAATCGAACGCCTGCTGAAGGCGAACCCTTCATCTGTCGTGGTGATCGACGAGGCCTATGTTGATTTCGGCGGCGCGTCGTGCGTGCCGTTGATTGCGCGCTACCCGCAGCTCCTGGTGACGCACACGCTCTCGAAGTCGCACGCGCTGGCGGGCTTGCGCGTCGGTTATGCGACCGGACATCCGGAGCTGATCGAAGCTCTCAATCGCGTCAAGGACAGCTTTAATTCATATCCCCTCGATCGTTTCGCCCAAGCCGGCGCGGCGGCGGCGATGGAAGACGAAGCGTACTTCACGGCGATGTGCCAGCGAGTGATCGCTTCGAAAAATACGCTGGTCGCGGACCTGCGGCAACTCGGCTTCGAAGTGTTGCCGTCGGCCGCAAATTTTGTTTTCGCGCGTTTTCCGGGACGCGACGGGGCCGCCGTCGCAGCGCGCTTGCGCGAACGCAGCATCATCGTGCGCCACTTTCAAACGCCGCCGCGGATTTCGCAGTTTTTGCGCATCACGGTCGGCACCGATGAGCAGTGCGCGGGATTGGTCGATGCCTTGCGTGAAATCGTTTATACTAGTTTAAACAAATAGTTACTCAAGAATAGTCACTCAAGGTTGGCGGATATCATGGCACGGCAGGCGAAAGTCACCCGCAACACCAACGAAACGCAGATTAGCGTGACGTTGAATCTCGACGGCAGCGGCAAATCCAGGCTCGCCAGCGGCGTGCCTTTTCTGGACCACATGCTCGACCAGGTCGCGCGCCACGGCGTCTTCGATCTTGAGATCGAGGCGCAAGGCGATTTGCACATCGATGCGCATCACACCGTCGAAGACATCGGCATCACGCTCGGGCAGGCGTTCGCGCAAGCGGTGGGCTCCAAGGAGGGGGTGCGGCGCTACGGCCACGCTTACGTGCCGCTCGACGAGGCGCTGTCGCGCGTGGTGGTGGATCTGTCGGGCCGTCCCGGACTCAGCTTGAAAATCGATTTCGTGCGCGCGCGCATCGGCGAGTTCGACGTCGACCTCGTGCACGAATTTTTCCAGGGTTTCGCCAATCACGCGCTAGTCACCTTGCACGTCGATAATCTCAAAGGTGACAATGCGCACCACCAGGCGGAAACCGCGTTCAAGGCTTTCGGTCGCGCCCTGCGCATGGCGGTCGAGCCCGACCCGCGCATGCAGGGTGTGCCATCGACCAAAGGGTCGCTGTAGCCGGTTGGTCGCCGCACGGCATTTGATTTGCACTTATGACTGATATTGCCGTAATCGATTACGGGATGGGCAACCTGCATTCGGTGGCGACCCGTCTCAAGCAGGCAGCGCCCGGTCTGGAAGTCACGGTTACCGGCGATCCGGCCGTCGTCGCGCGCGCCGCGCGCGTGGTGTTTCCGGGCCAGGGCGCAATGCCCGACTGCATGCGCGAGCTGGATGCGCATGGTCTGCGCGCCGCGGTGCTGGACGCCGCGTACAGTAAGCCTTTTCTCGGCATCTGCATCGGTCTGCAGATGCTGTTCGAAACCAGCGACGAAGGCAATGTCGCGTGCCTTAACGTGATGCCAGGCCGGGTGCGCCGCTTTGCCGGGGAGATGTCCACTCCCGCTGGAGAGCGCGTGAAGGTGCCGCACATGGGCTGGAACCGGGTGCGCCAGGTCGCGCGCCATCCGCTGTGGCGCGGCGTGACCGATCACGCCTATTTCTATTTCGTGCACAGTTACTACGTCGAAACGAGCGATCCCGCGCTGATTGCCGGCACCAGCGACTATCCGCAGGCATTTACGTGCGCGATCGCGCGCGACAACGTGTTCGCGGTGCAGTTTCACCCCGAAAAAAGCGGCGCGGACGGGTTGCAGCTACTGACGAACTTCGTGCAGTGGCAACCCGCCACCTGCAGCGCGCGCCCGCGGCTGGCGGCGGCGCCCGGTTGACGTGCGCTATGCGAATCACGGCAGCGTGTAGTATGATGATTTTTAACCGTGATTCTTTTACGCCTTGATTACCGCCAGCCGCGCTTTCGTGCCTCATTTCCTCCCCAAGCTGGATCAACCGTAACCCGTAAACCTGCAGCATGCTGATTATCCCGGCGATCGATCTCAAGGACGGCAAATGCGTACGCCTGAAGCAAGGCGTTATGGAGGATGCCACCATCTTTTCGGAAGACCCCGGCGCCATGGCGGAGCAGTGGGTCAAGCAGGGCGCGCGCCGCTTGCACGTCGTTGACCTCAACGGCGCAGCCGCGGGCAAACCCAAGAATGAAGCCGCGATCAAATCTATCCTCGCCGCCGTCGGCGACCGTATCCCGGTGCAGTTGGGCGGCGGCATCCGCGATCTCGATACGATTGAGCGCTATATCGACAGCGGCGTCACTTTCGTGATCATCGGCACCGCCGCGGTCAAGACTCCGGGCTTTCTGCACGACGCGTGCACCGCGTTCACCGGCCACGTGATGGTGGCGCTCGACGCCAAGGACGGGAAGGTCGCGGTTGACGGCTGGTCCAAGATGACCGGGCACGACGTCATCGATCTTGCAAAAAAATTCGAGGACTACGGCAGCGAAGCGATCATCTATACCGACATCGGCCGCGACGGCATGCTGACGGGCGTCAACATCAAAGCGACCGTGGAGTTGGCGCGGCAGTTATCGGTGCCAGTGATTGCGAGCGGCGGCATCACCGATCTGGAAGACGTCAAGGCGTTGTGTAAAGTCGAAGCCGAAGGCATCACGGGCGCGATTACCGGGCGCGCGGTCTATCAAGGCACGCTCGATTTTGCCGCCGCCCAGAAGCTCGCCGACCAGCTGTCAGGAAAAAAGGCATAAGGGCGGAGATCCTGGATCGCGGGGATCAGTTGCCCCGCCCTTCATCCGCACGTCGGTATCCCGCATGCTCGCCAAACGCATTATTCCCTGTTTGGATGTCAATGCCGGACGGGTCGTCAAGGGCATTAATTTCGTCGGCTTGCGCGATGCAGGCGATCCCGTCGAAGTCGCGTCCCGCTACAACACGCAGGGCGCGGACGAAATCACTTTTCTCGACATTACTGCGAGCAGCGACCACCGCGATCTCATCCTCCATATTGTAGAAGCAGTCGCGACCCAGGTCTTCATCCCGCTGACCGTCGGCGGCGGCGTGCGCAAAGTCGAGGACGTCAGGCGGCTCCTGAATGCAGGCGCGGACAAAGTCAGCATCAATACCGCGGCGGTGCAGGACCCGCAATTGATTGCCGACGCAAGCAGTCATTACGGCTCGCAATGCATCGTGGTCGCCGTCGATGCCAAACGCGTCGCCGGCCCCGGGCCGCTGCGCTGGGAGGTCTATACCCACGGCGGCCGCCAGGCAACCGGGCTTGACGCACTCGAGTGGGGCCGCAAAATGCAGGCGCTCGGCGCCGGCGAAATCCTGCTGACCAGCATGGACCGCGACGGCACGCGGCTGGGCTTCGACCTCGAACTCACGCGCGCATTTGCCGATGCACTCGCCATTCCCGTCATCGCGAGCGGCGGTGTGGGCAGCCTCGAGCATCTGGTCGACGGCATCGCGGTCGGCCATGCGAATGCGGTACTCGCGGCGAGCATTTTTCACTATGGCGAATTCACCGTCGGCCAGGCGAAAAAGCTGATGGGCGAGCGCGGCATCGAGGTGAGATTTTGAAAGGGGCGGGTTAGAATCGCGGGGCGCGCCGTCAAGCGGCGAACGCCACCAAACGCCACCAACTGCGCTAGAGGCTATGTCGGACACTTGGCTTAACAAAGTAAACTGGGCATCGGACGGGCTCGTGCCGGCGGTTGCGCAGGAGGCCGCCGGTGGCCGCGTGCTGACGCTGGCGTGGATGAATCGCGAGGCGCTCAAGCGCACGGTGGCGACCGGTGAAGTCCATTACTGGTCGCGCTCGCGCAAGAAAATTTGGCACAAGGGCGAGCAATCGGGCCACGTGCAAAAAGTGGTGAGCATTCGGCTCGATTGCGATGAGGACGTGATCTTGCTGGAGGTCGAGCAGATCGGCGGCATCGCCTGCCACACTGGCCGGCACAGCTGTTTTTACCAGCAACTCGTCGATGGCAGGTGGGAGGCGGTCGATCCCGTCGTCAAAGATCCCGAGGAGATCTATCCCAAATGACAGACACGACGATATTGCAGCGCCTGTCGGCCACGATCGCCGAGCGCAAAGGCGCGGACGCCGCGAGTTCCTACGTCGCGGGACTCTTCGGCAAAGGTCACGACGCCATCCTCAAGAAAGTCGCGGAAGAAGCGGCGGAATCGCTGCTGGCGGCAAAGGACGGTGATAAACTGCACCTCGTACGCGAAACCGCTGATCTGTGGTTCCATTGCCTTGTGATGCTGGCCTGGCACGGGCTGACCAGCGACGACGTGCTCGCGGAACTGCGCCGGCGTGAAGGTATTTCAGGCGTCGACGAAAAAGCGTCGCGCCAGTAAATCGCAGATTTGAAGGCGCATCGCACGGGCGACGCGGCCGACCACGCAACATTTCACGCCCGGCGATGCGGGCGCGAGTCAGAGGAGTGGAACATGGGTTCATTAAGCATTTGGCATTGGTTGATCGTGCTGGTCGTCGTGGTGCTGATTTTCGGCACCAAGAAACTGCGCAATCTCGGCGGTGATCTGGGCAGCGCGGTCAAAGGCTTCAAGGATGGTATGAAAACCGAAGACGACAAATCCGCGTCCCCGCAGCCCGAAATTCACCCGGCTGCCGGGCAGACGATCGAAGGCGAAGTGAAGAAAGAGCCGCAGTCGAAAGTGTGAACGCCGACGGGTCGCGAGCGCAATCCGCGCGCGTGCCCATCGCCTGCTTTAGTTGCGCCCGCCAAATCTGACCCAGGCGGGCTGGTCCTTGCGCATCCCGCCGCAGACAACGTCTCGAACCCGTGAACCGCTCAGCAGAATTAGCCTAAATGTTTGACGTAGGATTTTCCGAAATCGTCGTAGTCGCGGTCGTCGCGTTGATCGTGATCGGCCCCGAACGGCTGCCCAAAGTGGCGCGCACGCTCGGCCACTTGTTCGGCCGCATGCAGCGCTATGTGAACGACGTGAAGGCCGATATCAGCCGCGAAATGGAGCTCGACGAATTGCGCAAGCTGCAGGCGAGCGTGCAGGATGCCGCGCGCGCGATCGAGCAGTCCGTGAATAAGGAAGTCACCGCTACGCAATCGGAGCTCAGCACGATCGCGACTTCGGCGACCCAGGCCCTGCAACCGCCGGTGGCAGAAACGCTGCCCGTTGCCGCCGAGATGCCCCCTGTTGCCGGCGCGCCGGTGACCGGCCTTGAAGCGCCGACCGCGCCCAGCGTCCAGGCCCAGCTCGATCTGGGTTCTGCTGCCGCACCCCCGGCGCGCAAGCCGGATTGATGCAGACCGCACGCGCGCGAGCGTGGCCCAACCGATGACCACCCAGGATACTTTTATCTCGCACCTGGTCGAGCTGCGCGACCGGCTGCTGCGCGCGATCCTCGCCGTGCTGATCGTGTTCCTGTGCCTCTTCCCGTGGGCCAAGGACTTGTATTCGCTCCTCGCGCAGCCGCTGCTGGCGGTATTGCCGCAGGGCGGCCAGATGATCGCGACCGATGTGGTCGGTGTTTTCCTGGTGCCGATGAAGGTCGCGCTGCTGGTCGCGTTCGTGATCGCCCTGCCGTACGTGCTGTTTCAGATCTGGGCCTTCGTGGCGCCGGGCCTCTACACGCACGAGAAGCGCCTGGTGCTGCCGCTCATTTTCACCAGCACGGTGCTGTTTATTTGCGGCATGGCGTTCGCCTACTTTTTAGTCTTTCCGGTCGTCTTCAAATTCATGGCCTCGATCGCGCCCGAAGGCGTCGCGTGGATGACCGACATCGAAAAATATCTGAGCTTTGCGTTGACAATGTTCGTGGCTTTTGGCGTTACCTTCGAGGTGCCTGTCGCCGTGGTCTTGCTGGTGCGCATGAATATCGTCAGCGTCGCCAAGCTGCGCGAAATACGCCCGTATGTGATTGTCGGCGCGTTCGTGTTGGGGGCAGTGTTCACGCCGCCGGACGTGATCTCACAGTTGATGCTGGCGGTTCCGCTGTGGGTTCTGTACGAGCTCGGTATCGTGTGCGCGAGCATGATGGGCCGGCCGGCCGCACTTGACGACCAGTCGGCGGACTCAGTTACCGTCCCCGAAAAAACCGACGACGGGCCGCGGGACGGCTGAACGCGGCGCTTACTTCTCGTCGCGTTTCGGCCTGGGGCGTTTGCCGACGCCGACTTTGACGTCGAATTCTTTTTTCTCCCGCATGACCTTGAGCGTCGCGGTATTGCCCGGTTTCAGCGCCGAGATCAGGTTGAGCGTGCTGGAGTAGTCGGTAACCGGTTTACCTTCCACGCCGACCAGCACGTCGCCGGGCCTGATGCCCGCCTGCGCGGCAGGACTCGCCGCGACGACTTCCGTAATCAGCGCGCCGGCGACCTTGCGCAACTTGAGCGTTTGCGCGAGTTCGGCGGTCAGGTCCTGCACGCCGATGCCCACCCAGCCGCGCGTTACCGAGCCGGTTTCGATGATCTGCTCCATCACCTGTCGCGCGAGACTCGACGGAATCGCGAAGCCGATGCCTTGCGATCCGCCGCTGCGCGTGTAGATCGCCGAGTTGATGCCGATCAGATTGCCGTTCACATCGACGAGTGCGCCGCCCGAGTTACCGGGATTGATCGCGGCGTCGGTCTGAATGAAGTTTTCGAACGTATTGATGCCAAGATGGCTGCGTCCGAGCGCGCTGATGATGCCGGCGGTGACCGTCTGGCCGACGCCGAACGGATTGCCGATCGCGAGCACGACATCGCCGACCCGCGCCTGCTCGGATTGGGCGAAAGTGGCGGACGGCAGGTTCTTCAGCTCGAGCTTGAGTACCGCGAGATCGGTGTCCGGGTCGCTGCCGACCACGCGCGCTCTGGCGCGGCGGCTGTCGGCGAACGCGACTTCGATTTCGTCTGCCGCTTCGACGACGTGATGATTGGTGAGGATATAACCGGTGTCGCTGACGATGACACCGGAGCCCAGGCTCGAGCTGAGCTGCTTCTGGGCATCGAATTGCTCGCCGAAAAAATAGCGAAACACCGGATCGTCCATGAACGGATGCCGCGGAACTTTGGTTTCCTTGCGGGTATAAATGTTGACGACCGTCGGCATCGCTTTCCTGGCCGCGTCGCTGTAGGAGGCAACCGCGCGCATTGCCGCGACGGGCACGGCCGCTTCCCGGGTGGTCACGACGTCGACGCCTGCGCGCGTGGAGGAGCCCAGCAAATCGGGCCGCAGCGTCGACACAACGAACAAGATCGCGAGACAGATGGTGGTCGTCTGGGCGAATATCAGCCAAAGTTTGCGCATAGCAGCGTGTATAGCCGGGGCGTCGGAAGTTGTCAGCAGGTTAGAATGCGCGCTGGAGTGCCACGTCAAGAATGCCCCCATGCTACGCACCGAACTCGAGACGTATCTTAATCTGTATCTCGAAGTCGCCCGTTTCCGCGATTATTGCCCAAACGGGCTGCAGGTGGAAGGGCGCGCCGAAGTGCGCGTCATCGTGACCGGCGTCACCGCCTCGCTCGAGTTCGTGCACGCGGCGATCGCGCACGGCGCCGACGCCGTGCTCGTGCATCACGGTTATTTCTGGCGCGGCGAAGATCCGCGCGTGATCGGCACGCGCCGCGCGCGTCTCGCTGCGTTGCTCGATAACGACCTCAACCTGTTTGCCTATCATCTACCGCTCGACGCGCATCCCGACATTGGCAACAACGCGCAGCTCGCGCGCGAACTCGAGTTGCCGTGCGCAGGCAGCTTCGGCGAACAGGGTCTCGGCGCGTATGGCGATTTTGCAGCGCCGCCGACAGTCGGCGAGCTCGGCCGGCGGATCGCTGACTGCCTGCAGCGAGTGCCGCAAATTATCGGCGATGAGCAGCGGCGAGTGACCCGCGTCGCGTGGTGCACGGGCGCTGCGCAAAGTTATCTTGAAGATGCCGTGCGGCTCGGCGCCAATGCCTTCATATCAGGCGAAATTTCCGAGCAGACGGTTCATCTTGCGCGCGAAAGCGGGGTCGCGTATATCGCCGCCGGCCATCATGCCACCGAGCGCTACGGCATCCGGGCGCTCGGCGAACACCTGGCCGCGAAGTTCGGCGTGACGCATCATTTTGTCGATATAGATAACCCGGTTTAGCGCAAATCGCGCCCGTCGTGGGCGGGCGACACCTAGTGTAATTGCCTGAACCGGTGGACTATTTTCAGGTTTTGCTTAAGTTTTCCCACGGAATTCGCTAAACTACCGGTTTTTTGTCAATTCGCACGCGGGGAAATTCCATGTCGGATCAAAAAGTAGATCGGGATAAACGCGGGTTTCTGCTGGCCGCCACGGGCGTAGTCGGCGGGGTTGCCGCCGCCGCCACTGCCGTGCCCTTCGCCGGCAGCATGTTTCCTTCCGAACGCGCCAAAGCGGCGGGCGCACCGGTCGAGGCGGACATCAGCAAACTCGCGCCGGGCGAAATGCAAATCGTGGAGTGGCGCGGCAAACCGGTGTGGATAGTGAACCGCACCAAGGAAATGCTCGACGGCATCAAGAAAAGCGACTCGCGCACGTCCGACCCGAACTCCGAAGTTCCGCAGCAACCGGCGTATGCGAAAAACGAATACCGCTCGATCAAGCCCGATATCGTCGTGCTCGAGGGCGTGTGCACGCACCTCGGGTGCTCGCCGCAGTACAAGTCGGTCGAGGCCAAGGGCGATATGGGGCAGGACTGGAATGGCGGATTTTTCTGCCCTTGCCACGGTTCCAAATTCGATTTTGCCGGGCGCGTGTTCCAGGGCTCGCCGGCGCCCACGAATCTGCGCGTGCCGCCGTATAAATTCGTGGGCGACGCCAGAATCATCATCGGCGACGACACCAAGGGAGCGTAAGCATGGCCGCTGTGGATAAACAACCCGTGACCGGCGCAGGTCCGCTTAACGGCGTCCTGACCTGGGTCGATGCACGTTTCCCGCTCGTCAAAATGTGGGAAGAGCAATGGGGCAAGTATGTCGCGCCTAAAAACTTCAACTTCTGGTACTACTTCGGCTCGCTGTCGGCTTTCGTGCTGGTATTGCAGATAGTCACCGGCATATTTCTGACCATGAACTACAAGCCGGATGCGGCGCAGGCTTTCGCGTCGGTCGAGTACATCATGCGCGACGTATGGGGCGGCTGGCTCATCCGCTACATGCATTCGACCGGCGCGTCGGCGTTTTTCATCTGCGTCTACCTGCACATGTTCCGCGGGCTCTTATACGGTTCGTACCGCAAGCCGCGCGAATTGCTGTGGATTTTCGGCATGCTGATTTACCTGTGCCTGATGGGCGAAGCGTTTTTCGGCTACCTCCTGCCGTGGGGCCAGATGTCGTACTGGGGCGCGCAGGTAATCGTCAACCTGTTTGGCGCGGTGCCGTTCATCGGCGAAGACCTCTCGATCTGGATCCGCGGCGATTACGTCGTTTCCGACGCCACGCTCAACCGGTTCTTCGCGTTTCACGTGATCGCGCTGCCGCTCGTGCTGCTCGGACTGGTCGCCGCGCACCTGACGGCGCTGCACGAAGTCGGCTCGAACAATCCGGACGGCGTCGAAATCAAGCAGCAGCCAAAGGATCCGCAAACCGGCCTTCCGCTCGACGGCATTTACTCGCATCCCTACTACACGGTAAAGGATGCGCTCGGCGTCGTGGTGTTCCTGATCGTGTTTTCGGTGATCATGTTCTTTCTGCCGGAAATGGGCGGCTACTTTCTCGAATACAATAATTTCGTTCCGGCCGACCCGCTGAAAACACCGCAGCATATCGCGCCGGTGTGGTATTTCACCCCGTATTACTCGATCCTGCGCGCGATCCCGCCTCTCTTCAACTCGCAGTTTCCCGGCGTGCTGGCGATGGGCGCGGCGACGATGATATTGTTTCTGCTGCCGTGGCTCGACCGCAGCCCGGTCAGGTCGGTTCGCTACAAAGGCCCGATATTCAAGTGGGCACTCGCGATATTCGTCGTCGTGTTTCTGGTGCTGGGTTACCTCGGCACCGAACCGACCAACGTGTGGGGTCAGTTCGGCGCGTGGCTGGGCAATGCCGACCGCGCCACCGTGGTCGCGCGCATCTGCACGGCACTTTATTTCCTGTTTTTTATCCTGATGCCGTGGTATTCGACCCTTGATGAATGCAAACCGGAGCCAGCGAGGTTGACATGGTAAGCGCCGCCATCAGCAGTTTCATCCGCGCCGTCCTTTGCGGGGCCTTGCTGATTTCGGCCGCGGCGGTTGCCGCCGAAGGACCGCGGTTGCAGACGGCGCCGATCAATTCGCACGACCTCGCTTCGCTGCAGAACGGCGCCAAGCTGTTCGTCAACTATTGCCTGAACTGCCATACCGCGGGGTACATGCGCTACAACCGGTTGCAGGACCTGGGCCTTACCGAAGCGCAGATCAAAGACAACCTGATATTCACCGGCGTCAAGGTCGGCGAGTTGATGCAGGTCGCGATGGACCGGAAAGACGCCAAGGAATGGTTTGGCGTGGCGCCGCCCGATCTTACGGTGACCGCACGTTCGCGCAGCTCCGGCGCCGGCAGCGGGGCCGACTGGATCTATTCGTATCTGCGCTCGTTCTATCGCGACCCGTCGCGGCCCACCGGCTGGAACAATCTCGTGTTTGCCAACGTCGGCATGCCGCACGTGTTGTGGCAGATGAGCGGGCAGGCGCAATTGCACGAGGAAGTCTTCACGTCCGAGCATGCGGCTTCTGCCGCGCTGATCGCCACCAAAGGCGTCGCCCAGCTCGAAGAAGCGCAGGAGACCAAGGATGGCAAGACCAGCACTCGCTTCGTGCTCAAGACCCTGACCCCCGCGACCGGTACGTTGTCGCAGGTCGCTTACGACAAGGCCGTGGCCGATCTCGTCAATTACATGGCTTATATGGCAGAGCCGGCGCGGCTGGAGCGCCGCAAGGTCGGGTTCTATGTGCTGATGCTGCTCGGCGTTCTGTTGCTACTCGTGTTTGCGCTCAAGAAATCTTACTGGAAGAACATTCACTAAACGGTGCCTATATGATGACATTATATTCAGGCACGACCTGTCCCTTCAGCCAGCGCTGCCGCAACGTGCTGTACGAAAAAGGCATGGATTTCCAGATCGTCGATGTCGATCTGCACAACAAGCCCGAAGACCTCGCGGTCATGAACCCGTACAATCAGGTGCCCGTGCTGGTCGAGCGCGAATTGATGCTGTATGAGTCGAATATCATCAACGAATACATTGACGACCGCTTCCCGCACCCGCAGCTGATGCCGGCCGATCCGGTGATGCGCGCGCGCGCGCGGCTGTTCCTGTTCCGCTTCGAGCACGAAATGTTCACGCACGTGGAGACGCTCGAAAAAGGCAACCAGCGCATCGCCGACAAGGCGCGCGCCTCTATCCGCGACAATCTCGCGCAGATCGCGCCGGTTTTCGCCAAGCAGAAATACATGCTGGGCGATGAATTCTCGATGCTCGACGTCGCAATCGTGCCGCTGTTGTGGCGGCTCGACTACTACGACGTGCAGTTGCCGAAACAGGCCGCGCCGCTGATGAAATACGCGGAACGCCTGTTCAGCCGCCCCGCATTCATCGATTCGCTGACGGCCTCCGAAAAGGTCATGCGCAAGTAGGTTGCGACGACGATGCCCAAAGAGCGCTCGACCAAACCGTACCTGATCCGCGCCATTTGCGAATGGTGCAGCGACAGCGGGTTCACGGCCTATCTGTCCGTCAAAGTCGATGCCAACACGCGGGTGCCGATGGAGCACGTCAAAAACGGCGAAATCGTGCTCAACGTCAGCCCGGACGCGGCGCACCGCCTGACGATCGGCGATGAAATGGTTCAGTTTGCGGCACGCTTTTCAGGCGTGTCGCGCGAGTGTTCGATTCCAATGACCGCGGTGCAGGGGATTTTCGCGAAAGAAAACAGCCAGGGTCTCTTCTTTCAGCCCGAATCCCCGGTCGCTTCAGCCACTGAAGCCGAACCCACGCCGCCGGCCCCCGGCGGCAAGCCTAAACTGCAAATCGTCAAATAGCGGCGGCGCAGTTTGCGCGCGACGCGAATCCCGATTGTGCCTCGATCGCCGCTGACGCCCGCGGTTGCGGCGCGCGCCGCGTCCGAGTATGACAGTCTGCGCTACGTCTACGTAACAACCAATCGCTTGATTTGAAGCCCGCCACTATGACGACGGCAACCTCGGTCGCCGTCGTTTTTTCCGGCGTTCGATTGCCGTGTCGATGCGGCCCGTGTAGTCTGCAGTCTCACCCTTGGGGCAAACGCGTTCGATGCTAAATCAAAAGTATTGCAATATGGCCGTGCTGGCCGCCCTCACGATTTGCGTTTTACCGCCTGCCGCGCGGGCCGCGGACGAGCCGCCGGTGGGCAAGCCGCGCGTCGTCATCCTGTGCCCCGAGTGCGGCATGGTCTACAACATCCGGCGCATTGACAAGCCGGTCGCGCCGGAGCGCAACCTGCTGCCGAGTATCACCTCGTCGTCTCACGCCGGGGGTATCGGCAATGAAACGCAAACGGTGCCGCTCTTCAGCCTCGGCCGCGGCGGCGCGCAGCGCGTGCAACGGGAACCGGCTACGCGCAGCATCTGGGAAATCACCGTGCGTTACGATAACGGTCAGTTCGGGTTCGTGACGCAGGAGATCGAATCCGACCTCAAGGTGGGCGACCGCGTGCGGCACGTCGAAAATACGCTCGAAGCCATCGCGCCGCCCGCGCGCTGAGTCCTCCGCGGCCCCCGTGCCCGTCCGATGATCGAACGCCGGGCGCGGCCGGAAATTCCGCTCGCGCGAATTGATGACCGCGGCTTAAGATATGCGAAAATCCCGATCGTGCCGGGTTAGCTCAGTTGGTAGAGCAGCGCATTTGTAATGCGACGGTCGAGGGTTCGAATCCTTTACCCGGCACCATTTCGCCGGCATTGGCGCGCCGCGGTAGCATTCTGATCGCACCAATTCATATAAGGGGAAGTACTTGAGAAACCTGATCGTGGCGTTTGCACTGGCGTGCACGTGCACATCCGCGGCGCTCGCTGCCGCACCACCGGGCGTGCTCGACAAAATCAAGGCAACCCGCACCATCTCGCTCGGATACAGCGAAGCGGCGGTGCCTTTTTCGTTCGCCGGCAACGACAACCGGCCGCAGGGCTATTCGGTGGATCTTTGCAAGCGCATTGCCGACGGCATCCAGCAGCAGCTGGGGCTTGCCGAGTTGGCGGTCAAATGGGTCAAGGTCGACGTCAATTCGCGGATTCCGGCGACGATGAACGGACTGATCGACATCGAATGCGGCTCGACCACGCACACGCTGTCGCGCGAGGAAAAGGTCGATTTCAGCAACATGATATTTGTCGACGGCGGCAGCTACATCAGCAAAGTGCGCGGCAAGCTCGCGTCCGTCAAAGACCTCGGCGGCAAGCGAATCAGCGTAATCCCCGGCACCACGACGGAAAAAGTGTTGAAGGCCGCGCTCGACCAGGCGCAGGTCAGCGCGCAGATAGTCCCGGTGCAGACGCATGCCGAAGGTTTCAGCGCGCTGCGCGAAGACCGCATTGATGCCTACGCCTCCGACCGCGTGATCCTGATCGGCCTCGCGCTGAACGCGCTCGACGCGCCGTCGTACCGCCTGAGCGACGAGATGTTTTCGTACGAACCGTATGCGCTGATGCTGCGCCGGGACGCGGATTTCCGGCTCGCGGTCAACCGCGAGCTCGCGCGCCTGTATCGCAGCGGCGACATTCTGAATCTCTACGCGCGCTGGTACGGCCCGCTCGGCGAGCCGAGCACGCTGTTGAAGGCGATGTATTTCCTGAACGCGCTGCCGGAATAAACGGCGGGCGCCCGCCCGCGGGGATGCCCACGTCCGCCGAAAACCTGCGATAATCCGGCTCCGCGCCGGGGGCCCTAGGGGGTTTGCATCCGGCCGGCAGTGAACCATGCAATGCCGGGCACCGCCGTCGTGCGGGAACTTCACGCAGGGATGGACGGTCGATTAGCGGCATCGGACTTGAAATTATTCCGAAGCAACCCCACAAGGCAGCCAAAAGAAGCGCGCTGACCGGCTCACCGGTCGACGTCGCGGAGGATTAGTAATGATAAAAGTCGAGCATCTGGTGAAGTCGTTCGGCGCCAAGCACGCGGTCGACGACATTTCTTTCAGCGTGGAGCGCGGCGAAGTGCTGGGATTTCTCGGACCGAACGGCGCCGGCAAGTCGACGACCATGCGCATCATCACCGGCTTTTATCCGCCGACATCGGGCCGCGTCACGGTCGGCGGCTTCGACATCGTTGAAGACCCGCTGCCGGCCAAGCGCCTGATCGGCTACCTGCCGGAGAACGCCCCCGGCTACGCCGACATGACCGTGCATGGCTTTCTCGGGTTCGCCGCAGATCTGCGCGGGCTCAAAGGCGACGCCAAGAAAAAGGCCGTGCACGCCGCGGTCGAAACCTGTTTTCTCGAAGGCGTGCTCTACCAGACAATAGACACTCTTTCCAAAGGCTACAAGCACCGCACCTGCCTTGCACAATCGATCATTCACGATCCCGCCATACTCGTGCTCGACGAACCGACCGACGGCCTCGACCCGAACCAGAAGCACGAAGTGCGCGGCCTCATCAAGCGCATGGGCGCGAACAAGGCGATCGTGTTTTCGACGCATATCCTTGAGGAAGTGGAGGCGGCCTGCACGCGCGTGATCATCATCGATCGCGGCCGCATCGTCGCCAGCGGCACGCCGCAGGAATTGAAGGCGCGCTCGGAATACGCGGGCGCCGTGCGCTTCGCGACGCACAGCGCGACGGCGGCTGCGCTCGGTGCGAAGCTGGCGCCGCTTGCCGCGCGTACCGAAGTATTGAGCGACGCCGGCGGCAACGTCGTGATGCGCGCGTATCCCCGCGAGCGCGGCGGCAACGGCGCGTTCGTCGGCAGCATCGCCGAACTAGCCCGGCGCGAAAGCTGGCAACTCGACGAAATCCATGTCGAGGAAGGCCGGCTCGACGAAGTCTTCCGCTCTATTACGCTACCGGACACCGTCAAAGGAGCGCATTGAAATGAGCGCGCGCAACAACATCGTCGCCATCATGAAACGCGAGCTCGGCGGCTATTTCACTTCGCCCGTCGCGTATGTGTTTCTCGTCATCTTTTTGCTGCTGACGGGTTTCTTCACGTTCACGGTCGGCAATTTTTTCGAGCGCGGCGAGGCTTCGCTCGTGTCGTTCTTCACCTGGCATCCGTGGCTGTATCTGTTTCTGGTGCCGGCCGCGGGCATGCGCCTGTGGTCGGAAGAGCGGCGCCTGGGCACGCTCGAACTGCTGCTGACCATGCCGATCACGACGTGGCAGGCGATCGTCGGCAAATTCTTGGCATCATGGCTGTTCCTGATACTCGCGCTCGCATTGACCTTTCCGGTGTGGATCACGGTGAACTGGCTCGGCAGCCCCGACAATGGCGTGATATTCGCCGGCTATGTCGGCAGCGCGCTGCTGTCGGGCGCGTATCTCGCGATCAGCTGCATGACCTCCGCGATGACGCGTAACCAGGTGATCAGCTTCATCGTGTCGGTGATGATCTGCCTGTTTCTGATTCTTGCCGGATTCACGCCGGTGACCGATCTGCTGGTGCGCTGGGCCAACCCGGCATTCGTGCAGACGATCGCCTCTTTCAGCGTGATGACGCACTTCGAAGGCTTTCAGCGCGGCGTGCTCGATTTGCGCGACGTGGTGTTTTTCCTGTCCGTGATCGGATTTGCGTTGTTTACGACGGGGGTCGTGATTCGCGGCCACCGCGCGGGATAGTCAGCCATGAATAAAAAACATTTTGCGACACTGGTTTATTCCGCCGGCGGCATCGCCGCTTTGGTGGCGATACTCATCGCGGTCAACTTCCTGCTCGGCGCGTTCAACGCGCGCGTCGATCTCACGCAAGGCAGCGTCTACACGCTCTCGCCGGGCACCAAGGCGATCGTCAGCAAGCTCGACGCGCCGGTCAAGATCCGGCTCTATTTTTCGCAGGGCAGCAGTGTGGTGCCGGTCGGGTTGAAGACGTTCGCCAAGCGCGTGGAGGACCTGCTCTCCGAATTCGAGCGCGCCGGTCACGGCAAGGTCATCATCGAGAAACTGAATCCCGAGCCCGATTCGGACGCCGAGGATTCGGCGGTGCTCGACGGCATCGAAGGCCAGTTGACCAACACGCAGGAGAAGTTCTACTTCGGGCTCGCGGTCAGCTTCCTCGACCAGAAGGCGGCGCTGCCGGTGCTCGCGCCGGACCGCGAGCAGCTGCTCGAATACGACATCACGCGCGCGATTACGCGCGTCGCCTCGCTGACCAAGCCGGTCGTGGGCATTATGAGTGGCCTGCCGGTGCTGGGGCGGCCGCTGAATCCGATGAGCAAGCAGCAGCCGACCGAGCCGTGGGCGCTCGCGACCGAATTACAGAACATTTTCACGGTCAAGAAAGTCGACCTCAAGGCCGACAAGATTCCCGACGATATCAAGGTGCTGCTGGTCATTCATCCACGCGACATTTCGGAGTCGACCGAGTACGCGCTCGACCAGTTCATCCTGCGCGGCGGCAAGATGATCGCGTTTCTCGATTCTTACGCGTATTTCGATCAGCAGCCCGACTTGCAGAATCCGTTCGGCGGCAACAATGCCGGCCAGTCGACGTTCTACCACCTGCTCAAGCATTGGGGCTACGGGATGGAAATGGGCAAGGTCGTGGCCGATCTCACGTATGCCAGCGGCGCCGGGCCGCGCATCCTGCCCACCCTGCTGTCGCTGAACGGCGAAGCGCTCAACAAGGACGACGTCGTGGCGAGCCAGGTCGGCACCTTGCTGCTGCCGTTCGCGAGTGCGTTTACCGGCAAGCCGGCCGCCGGCCTCACGCAGACGGTGCTCGTGCAATCGTCGCCGAACGCGATGCTCGCCGATCTCATTATCGCCACACTGTCGGGCGAGCCATCGACGCGCGGCTTTCAGCCGGCGGGCTCGCCTTATCCGCTCGCACTGCGCTTGAGCGGCAAGTTCAAGACGGCGTTCCCCGAAGGCAAGCCGAAGCCGTACGAGCCGCCGGCCAAGGATCCGAAGAAAGCCGAACCGAAGGCCGACGAGCCCAAGGGCGAAGCCCAATTGAAGGAAGCGGCGCAGGACAACTCGATCGTGCTCGTTGCCGACGTCGACATGCTGACCGACGGCGCGGCGGTCGAGATTCAGGAAGTTTTCGGCCAGCGCCTCGTGGTGCCGCGCAATGGCAATCTCAACTTCGCGCAAAGCCTGGTCGAGCAGGTCGCGGGCGACTTCGACCTCACCCAGTTGCGCAGCCGCGCCGCGTTTACGCGGCCGCTGACCGTGATCCAGAAAATGGAAGCGCGCGCGCAGCAGAGCTATCTCGGCAAGATCAAGGAGCTCGAAGACAACCTGCAACAGACGCAGGAAAAGCTCACTGCTCTGCAGAAGTCGCGCGCGGGTGCGCAGACCGCGACCCTGTCGCCGGAGCAGCAGGCTGAAGTCGAGAACTTCAAGAAGAAAGCGATCGAGACGCGCCGCGACCTGAAAGAACTGCGCAAGAACCTGCGCGTCGAAAGCGAGTCGCTGCAATTCTGGACCAAAGTCGTGAACATCGGCGTGGTGCCGCTGCTCGTGGCGCTGCTCGGGGTCGGGCTTGCGCTGGCACGGCGCCGCCGCACGGTGCCCAAATGAACCGCAAAACATTTTTAATTCTGCTCGGCCTGCTGCTCGTGCTCGGCGGGGCGGGGTTGGCGCTGTTCTGGCAGGACCTCGGCGTGTGGCGCACCGCCGGCGGCAAGATCGGTTACAAGCCGTTCGAAAAACTGCCGGCCGCCGAGGTCGCGCAAATCCGTTTG
>JBKJMN010000365.1:0-15406 GCA_046596405.1 Burkholderiales bacterium | reverse complement strand
TCATCTCGTCACTCATCTGAGCACGACCGCGCTACTAACACCCGAACAGCGTGCGCGGTACGATGTGCTGCGGGGTTACGTAAACGAGCCGGCGCATCGCATGCCGCATAAATCGCATTAGCAACCACGATCGTGGCAATGGGTTATCTCATTGCCGCGCAGGACCACAAGGAATGACATGATGAGAACGCGACTCGCAATTGCCCTCGGCAGCTTCGCAGCCTTTAACCTGACGCTCGGCATGGCGGCAGTGGCGGCGCAAGCCGTCAATCTCACCGATCCCGCAGATCCGGGTGTTGCAGTCCCCGTAATAAAGCACGAATCTGCTTTTGCGGATTACCAGCCATTCCGCGAGCAGAAAATCAGATCCTGGAAGGAGGTCAATCAGGAAGTCGCTGATAACCCGGGCATGGGTGCGATGGGTTCGATGAAAGACACGGGTAGCAAGCCCATGGTTGGCATGGATTCAAAAGCCGGCGACGCGGCAAAGAGCAAGGACAGTGCTGCTGGGCATAACATGGGCGCGATGAAAGACATGCCGGATGTGAATAAAGAAGCTGCCAGTTCGCCGAACCGCAAAGAAGGCCATAGCGCGATGGCGATGGCCACGCCGCAAACTGCGCCTGGCGAGCCTGAAAATGCCCGGACCGGTGGCGTCACCGGCACTGGCGTCGTGCAAGGAATCGACAAGGCTAACGGCAAAATAAAGCTCACTCACGATCCGATCGCGGCACTGGGCTGGCCGAAGATGACCATGTACTTCCGGTTGAAAGACGGCGCGCTCGCGGAGCAGGTTAAAGAAGGCGACAAGGTCGAGTTTTCACTGGAAAAATCGGGTGCGGGCTACGTCATCTCAGGTTTTCAAAAAGGCCCTCCCGGTCACGCCATCAAACAGTTGAAATAGCCCCCCGCGACGGGGCAGGTATGCAATGAAAATCATTTGGCGGGTTAAATGCACAGCCGCCTCGGTAAATATAAAGGAATAAGATGAAAAACTTTCTGAGTATTGCTGTTGTGATCTCCATGCTGGCTACATCGCCGTTCGCTTTCGGCGACAAGACGTCACACGCCGGCGAGGGCACAGTCCGGAGTGTGGATCGGATAAAGGGGGAAGTTACATTGACGCACGGCCAGATAAGCGATCACAACATGGCTGGCATGACGATGGACTTCAAGGTCAGGGACAAACGGCTTTTCGACCGTCTGCTCCCGGGTAAACAGGTGGCGTTTGAATTCGTCGCGGAACGCACCCGCAACGTGATCACCTCGGCAACTCCGCTCGCCGACGATGGCGCCAAGGCGATGCCGCGCAAAGAAAAATAGTCTTCGCGACCAGAGCTCGCACACACACATGAAACAAGTTCGCTATCTGCCGGTCTGGTTGTTGTTGGCCTTGTTCTTCGGAGCGCTGCCCGCCGTCGTGCAGTTCCTGTACGAGCCGGCTTCAGCGGATGAGCAAGACGTGAAAGTCAGCGTGCCGGTGGTCATGTATTCGACGCAATGGTGCCCGTATTGCCGCAAGGCACGCGCGTATTTCGAGCGCCATCAGATAAATTATGTCGAATACGATATCGATGCGTCAGCTCAGTATCGTGCGCAGTTTCAAGCGCTCAATGGCCGCGGCGTGCCGCTCATCCTGGTCGGCGATAAGCGTTTGCAGGGATTCAGCGCGCAGGCTTTCGAGGGTCTGGTGAAATAAGCTGAAGCGCTTGAAAGACATGGAAGCGATGCCGCTGACCGGGAATGTGCAGCTTGATTTTTCGATGATGATGAAAATGCGTCACCAGGGCGCGATGGGCATGGCGAACGTCGAGGTTCAATAAGGCAAGGATTCCAAGCTGCGCAGTATGGTTAAAAGCATCCTGCCAACTCAGAAGAGAGCACATCAAACACAAATTTGATCCAGATCAAAGAAGGACACCGTCCTTCGTTTACATTGGCGGTAGGAAAGAACGACGCGAATCGCCAGGTATAAAACGGCTTATAAGCCCGGTAGCGTACGGAGCCGGAATTGTTTCCCGTGTAAAAGTACGGTGTTCAAGGCAGTCAGAGATTCTCGATCTAGGCAGGATTTGATAAAAATGCGTTCATCAGCGCGAAAGATAACCGGGGTGACGGGGGGCGGGATGCCACTGCGTCAAGGCCGGTTCTCGCGTGCAGTCCTGGTGTCAGCGTGGGTGGTGTTCTGGCTCAACACGGCGTTGTTCCCTTGTTGCGAGTCGCTGGCGGCTGCTTTTGACGGCCACTCGGATAGCATTTCGCAATCAACGCCGGTAGTACCTGCACACCATTCAGACGAGACGCATGCCGAGCATCCGGACCCGACCCGATCCTCGCAATGCGACTTCACGCTGAATGCGGAACCGGTAATTGATACAGCATATGCAGCACCGCAATCAGATCGCGTCCATTTGGACTGGTTCGCAGTCGCAACACTCGTAGCGCCTGATGTGACCGCAGTCAATCACTTCGCCAGCCGCCCAACGATCGACTACCATCCCCCGCCTGCGTTTCGCCGCCATCCCCTCACTCAGCGCCTGCTGATTTAATCCTGCCTCAAATTGCCCTGTCGACCGGTGCGTTTCCAACGGTTGACGGGGGATCTATTGCTTGAGCAGCGCTAAACGAGATATCCGGAAGTATCCCAGCGCAATTAACCCAAGGAGCATCAACATGATCAAGAGAACAGCAGTTTCGATGATGGCATTCGTTATGTGTTTAGGTATTTTGTCTACGGCTTCAGTTGGCGCACAGCCAACAACCGGAACAGCACGGCAAACCGGGGTGAGCGAGCACCACCGGATGATGGCCGACATGATGAAGGACATGTCTCAGGAAATGAGCAGGATGACCGAGCAGATGGGTGGCGGCGAGCGGACGCCCGAGCAGAGAAAGCGGGTGAGCCGAAACATGGAGAGCATGTCGAAGATGATGCACCGTATGTCCGGCCTCTACAGCAGACCTGCAATGAAGGAGCCGGAGATGCTAAAGCAGATGGATCAGATGCGTAAGCAAATGAGTGCGATGAAGCATGACTCTCCGATCAATACGCCGGCGAAGTGACCGTCGCGTCAAATCTCCTGGCGAGTTTCAGATAGAAACGTGATTTATCCAACCTTAAAGGAAAGATCCATATGAAAACCCCAATACTCGTGTCCGCAATCGTTGCCTGTGCCCTGTCGGCGCCAATCGTTTCAGCACAGGAAAAGTCCGCACCCGCCAAACCGGCGATGAGTATGGACATGGAAAAACAAATGCCCCAGATGCAGGAAAAGATGAAAACGATGCAGGGGCAGATGGACAAAATCCGCAAGACGACGGACCCGAAGGAACGCCAGAAGCTGATGCAGGAGCACATGCAGGCCATGCAGGACACCATGAAGTCGATGCGCGGCATGGGCGGCCCGATGATGGCAGGCGGCGGCCACCACACCATGATGATGGACGGCAAGAAAGAGGGCATGGGGGGTGGCGACATGATGAAGCGCCACGCAATGATGGAAAGCCGCATGGACATGATGCAGATGATGATGGAGCAGATGATGCAGCATGATCACGCAATGGAGCCCATGCCCGCCAGATAGCGAATATGTTTCCCGGCGCCGTGTCACCTCACTCATCCATATTTAGAGAGAACCCATGTTCAAGCACATTCTGATTGCCACCGACGGTTCTGCGGCCTCCAACAAGGCCGCGAAAGCCGGTATCGCTCTCGCACGCGCGCTAGGCGCCAGGATCACCGCCTATCGTGCGGTCGAATCGCTGGAACCCCTTTACGTCGAAGGCTATGCGTTCGATCAGGCGGTGATCGACAGCGCCGATAAAGGCTTGCGTGAGGCAGGACAGAAGCAGGTCGATGCGATCGGCAAGATGGCCAAGGCGAAGGGAGTTCCTTTCACTTCGGTGGTGACTAACGCCGCCAGAGCCTACGAGGGAATTATCAATGCCGCCAAAAAACAGAAGTGCGATGTCATCTTCATGGCTTCGCACGGACGCCGCGGTTTCTCCAAGCTGATCATGGGCAGTGTTACGCAACAAGTGCTGACGCATTCCAAGATTCCGGTGGTGGTTTACCGCTGATCTGCGGCCTCGCAGCACCGCGACATACTGCTTACAAGCTTTAGGAGTTGTTGATGGAACACGAGCACGCATCAACCGGCGGTATCGAGATGAAGTCCAAAGCGAACATTGCCCTCGTCATTTTCCTGATCATCGCGGCGTTTTTTCTGATCGCCGAGCACCGGGCCCATCTGTCGGGATGGTTTTCATCCTATGGAATATGGCTGGTGTTGCTTGCTTGCCCTTTGATGCACGTGTTCATGCATGGCGGCCATGGCCATGGAGGTCACGGGTCGAGCGAAGCTCCGAACGAATCCGCGAAGGAGAATAAATAATGGATCACAGCTCCGCTCCAGCCTACGGGCTCTGGTCGCTGGCAATCATCAATTCGCTGGTTTTCATCATTTTCGCGTTCAGCTTCACGAAGCCGAAGAATGCGCGCGACTGGCGTTCGTTCGGCGCCTTTTCGGCCTTTCTGGTCGCTTTATTTACCGAGATGTACGGTTTTCCACTGACGATCTACTTGTTTTCCGGCTGGCTGTCGACGCGTTTTCCCGGCATCGACTGGCTGTCGCACGATGCAGGCCATTTGCTGGAATCGATGTTCGGCTGGGATGCAAATCCTCATTTCGGGCCTTTTCATATCATCAGCAACATCCTGATCGTCTGGGGCTTCTGGCGGCTTGCTTCGGCATGGAAGGTGTTATACGCGGCACAACGTGATCACAAGCTGGCGACAACCGGACCTTACGCGCGTGTGCGGCACCCCCAGTACGGAGGCTTCATTCTGATCATGACCGGATTTTTGTTTCAGTGGCCGACACTGGTCACGCTCGCGATGTTCCCTATCCTGGTCTTCATGTACTTGCACCTGGCACGGCGCGAGGAGCGCGATTCGATCGTCGAATTTGGCGAGGAATATGTCCGCTATGCAAGCAAAACACCGGCGTTCATTCCGCACTTGTCTTCCTCCGCAACTGAGCAAGCAGCAACAAACACGCACGTTTAAAACCATTAATTTTGGAGTACTCGAATGCGCAAATTATGGGCAGCCCTGGCAGCGTTGGTTGCATTGAGCCTTCCCTGCTGCGGCTACAACACATTCCAGAGCAACGATGAATAACTAAACGTGGGCCGGCCCGATGTAGTTAACCAACACCCACGTCGTGCCGACCTGGTTCCGAAACGGGTGAATGCCGTCAACGGTTTCGCGGCCCAGGAAAAAGTCAAGGCCGCCAAGAGATCTCAAGGCAAGGTCGGCTGCGGCGCCTAGCGCGCCTGTTCACAAAAGGAGCAATTCATGGAATGGTTTTCGCAAAACTGGGTTTGGGTGCTGTTCGCCGCCGGGATGATCGCGATGCATATGTTTGGCCATGGCGGCCACGGCGGGCATGGTGGACACAGGGGTAAACAAGGCGACCCCACGCGTGCAACCAAGGACGGTGTGCAACGCACTTCGGAGCGAGCGCCGGGTCATCACCATTGACTCCTACCTTGTTGGTTATTTGAATAGAGGCAACGATATGTTGAATATAAAAATCGTAACCTGGTCATTGGCGATCTGGGCCGCGTTTACGTTTGTATTTTGTGTCGCATTCGCCATGCTTACTCCGTCGAGCCTCTACATGCACGCACTTCTCCTGCAATTCTTGCCCGGGTTCGAATGGTACAGTTGGCGCGGCTTTCTCGTCGGGTTGATTGAAAGTTTCCTCTACGGCGCCTACGCGGGTCTAGTCTACGTTCCAATTCACAACTTTCTGCATCGCAGGATGGCGGAGCAGTAACCATGATCCGGAAAGTTGTTCAACCAGAACCAGTCGGGCATGCGCCCGCGATCTCGAAAAAGACTTATAAGGACAGCCTGCGCAGACTCCAGGTCGAACTGGTCAAGCTGCAGCGGCACTTCATCAAATGCGACGATAAGATACTGATCATCCTGGAGGGCCGGGATGCATCCGGCAAAAATGGCACGATCAAGCGCATTGTCCAGCACTTGAGTCCACGCGAAACCCGCGTCGTCGCCCTTGGCAAACCCTCGGACCGGGACCGTACGGGTTGGTATTTTCAGCGATATGTTCCTTATCTGCCAGTGGCACAGGAACTCGTGCTCTTCAACCGCAGTTGGTATAACCGCGCTGGTGTCGAGAGGGTGATGAAGTTTTGTACCGAAGCCGAGTACGAGGAGTTCATGGGCTCGGTTTCCAACTTTGAGCACATGCTGGTTCGTTCGGGCGTGAAGCTCCTCAAATACTATCTTGACATTAGCAAAGCGGAACAAAAGCAGCGATTAAAGGACCGGACAACGGATCCGCTCAAGCAATGGAAAGTCAGTCCCATCGACGACGAGGCAGTCAAGAACTGGAAAGCGTACAGCCTGGCCCGCAACGAGATGTTAGCGCGCTCGCACAACCCCACGGCGCCCTGGACTTTAGTGCGTGCGAATGACAAGCGTCTGGCGCGGCTCAATGTGATCAAGGATGTGCTTGGGCGGCTTCACTACACCGGCAAGGATAAGCGGCTGATCCGTCCTGATCGGAAAATTGTATTTGCATACGATGTCTCAAACCTAGAAAACGGCCAGCTTGCAAAGTGAAGGTAGCTGTACGAGGCATATTGAATATGAAGATCATTAAGGAAGCGCGATGAAAACGAGCGTTATTGAAATGCGCGATATGCTGTCGGTATTGACCGTGGACGAAGTGGAAAAGCGAATCGGCGAGGTGCCCGGTGTCGAAAGCGCTACGGTCAATTTCGCTGCAAAAAACGCCACGGTGCGCTATGACGAAACTCTGCTCGAAGTCGCCGATATCAAGATAATCGCTCATCAACGCAGGCAGAAATCCGCGGACGAACCCGACCATGTGAGCGAAATCAAGCCCGCATTTCAGCACGCTGTGGACCCAACGCCGGAAGCCGCTCCGGCCGGCGGCGAACAACAAGACCATGCAACGTCGAAAGCAGCACTGTCAACACCCGCTCCGGCCGCGGCACTCGACCCCAGGCTTGTTGCGCTGAAGCCCGCCGCTGTCATCGCGCCCTCACCCGCCTCCGCACCCCCGCCCGCTGCGCCGAAATCTGCCGCGGACGCCGCACCGGCTCCCGCCACCACGTCTGCAGCCAAGGGACATGAAGGCCACGCGGCACAAGGCGCGCAGCCCGCCATGTTGTCGGACATGGCGCACGAGATGGGTCACGACGGCAAGGATCTGCCGGCGATGGTCCGCGATATGCGCAACCGCTTTTGGATCTGTCTTGTCTTCACCGTGCCGATCTTTGTCTACGCGCCAATGGGCGGTATGTTCGAGCCGCCGGCGCCGCCGTTCGGACTGGAGCTCAATCTGTGGCTGTTGTTCTTCGCCAGCGCCGCGGTGCTCTACCCGAGTTGGCCGTTTTTCGTCTCCGCCTGGCGCGCGCTGAAAAAGGGCACCTTGGGTATGGCGGCGCTGATCGTGTTGAGCGTGGGTACCGGGTATATCTTCAGTGTCGTCACGACGTTTTTCTTCAAGGGAGGCGGGCAATTCTTCGAAGCCGTCGCCGTCCTGCTCGTTTTTATACTGCTTGGCCACTGGCTGGAAATGCGTGCGCGTGCGGGCGCCTCGTCCGCCATCCAGGCACTGATGAATCTCACGCCGGCGAAGGCCTCGGTTATCCGCAACGGCGCCGAGATTGAAGTTCCAACCGCGGACGTATTGGCGGGCCAGATTGTCGTCATGCGCCCGGGCGGTAAGATTCCGGTCGACGGCACGATAGAGACCGGCGAATCACTGGTCGATGAATCCATGCTTACCGGCGAGTCGATGCCGGTGCAGAAGGGGCCGGGCGCGACGGTGATCGGCGCGACGATCAACAAGAGCGGCAGCTTTCGCTACAAGGCGACGAAAGTCGGGGCCGACTCGGCGTTGGCGCAAATCGTAAAACTGGTGCAGGAAGCGCAGAACTCAAAGGCGCCGGCGCAACTCCTGGCGGACAAGGCCGCGCAATGGCTGGTGATAGTCGCGATTGTCATCGGTCTCGCAACCTTTGCGGTATGGTTCTGGTTGATCGGCGAGCCTCTATTGTTCGCGGTGACGATGACTATCACGGTCTTTGTGATCGCCTGTCCGGATGCGCTGGGTCTCGCGACGCCGATGGCGGTCATGGTGAGTACCGGCCTGGGCGCAATGAACGGCATTCTCTTCAAAAACGCCTCGGCGCTCGAAGATGCCACCAAGCTCAACGTTATCGTCTTTGACAAAACCGGCACGCTCACCGTCGGCCAGCCGGAGGTCGTGGAGATCGTGATGGCGGACGGGGTGACCGAGGACACGGTCTTGACCGCCGCCGCCGCCGTCGAGCAGGGATCAGCCCATCCGCTGGCGCAGGCGATCGTGCGCAGGGCGGCGAACCTTACCGTCGTAGCACCGACCGGATTTGAAAGTCTCGACGGCATGGGCGCGCGCGCCGAGACCGCTGGCGGAACGGTGTTCCTCGGCAACCGGTTACTGATGGATACGCAAAAGCTCGCGCTGGGTGCCTTGGAGGCCGAGGCTAGCCGCCTGCAGGGCAATGGCCGTACCGTAGTCCACGTATCGCAGGCCGCTCGCGTGATTGGTCTCATCGCGATCGCCGATGCAATCAGGCCAACCTCCAAGGCAGCGGTCGCAAAGTTGCGCGAACGCGGCATCGAAGTGGTGATGCTGACCGGTGACAATGCGGCCACGGCCAAACGCATCGCTGCGGATCTCGGCATCGACCGCGTGTTAGCTGACGTGCTGCCGGCTCAGAAAGCCGAGAAGGTGAAGGAGCTGCAGGCCGCGGGGAAGAAAGTCGGCATGGTGGGCGATGGCGTCAACGACGCGCCGGCCTTAATCCAAGCTGACGTGGGGTTTGCCATTGGCGCTGGTACCGATGTCGCAATGGAGAGCGCCGATGTAGTGCTGATGAAGAGCGATCCGTATGACATCGTCGGCGCCATCGAGCTTTCGCGCGCCACATTGCGCAAGATGCACCAGAATCTCTATTGGGCCGTGGGCTATAACACGCTCGCGTTCCCGCTCGCAGCGGGCGTGCTGTACCCATTTGTGCTGAGCCCGGAGGTGGCTGCGCTGTCGATGTCCGGCAGTACCCTCATCGTGGCGATCAATGCGCTGTTGTTGAAGCGGACCAAACTTGCGGGCATCCGTCAGCCCGGCAAGACAACGGCACCCGACGCGAAGACCATACCGAAGCCAAGTTCGGTGCCTGCCGTAGCGGCAGCGCCACAACCGGTTAAGGCACACGCTTGATCGTCTACGAGAGGAGCGGACATGACTGATGGTCGCTACCCCCTTCATCATCACAGCGAGGTCGATGTCGCCGTCGACGCGCACAGCCTCTTCGCACTTCTGGACGATCACGGCCGGCTGGCCGGCCACATGGAAAAGCCGTCGCTGATGATAGCCGGCGCCACCATGCGCGTCGAGACAGACGCGCTGCGGGGTCAGGCCGTCGGATCGGTGATACGCATAACCGGCCGCGTGCTCGGCCTGGACCTGGTGGTCGAAGAAGTCGTCACCGAACGCGTTTCTCCATTTCGCAAGACTTGGGAGACCCGCGGCGAGCCGCGACTGCTGGTGATCGGCTCTTATCGCATGGGCTTCACCATTTCTCCGCAGGAGGATCGCTCGCGCCTGATAGTGTTCATCGATTACCAGCTTCCGCCGCGCGGCTTCAGCCGTTGGCTCGCGCTGGTCTTTAGTCGGGCCTATGCGACATGGTGCACTCGCCGCATGGCCAACGATGCGGTAGTGGCGATTGCTGGCGTTGCCGCGTCATGAGCGCTCACCCGTTTTAACGTTAGAACTCAAAAGAAGATCGTCATGATCCAAATGAGCGCGCTATGAAGAGCATTCTCCGCTTGTTCTCGCAATGGATTTTTGTTGCATGCGGCATCTGGCTGATTGGTCTGGGCGGATATTTCATGTTTGCGCGTCCGCCGCTGTTGACAGAGGACCTGCGTTATCTCGGGTCGAGCGCGGATCAGGTTGAGGCGCTGTTGCCTCACCTGGCTTCGTGGCTGCGCAACGTGTTTACCGTGATGGGCGGATTCATGGCGGGATGTGGCGTCTTGATAGTGTTTGTGAGCCTGCGCGCAGTTCCACAATGCCTCCAGGGTACTGGCGTCACGCTCGGTTGTGCGGGCCTAGTCACTGTGGCGACAATGAGCTGGATCAACTTCGTTCTCGACTCTGATTTCAAATGGCTGCTCCTGGCGCCGGTGATTGCCTGGTTGTTCGGGCTTGTAAGCTATGGAGCTTCCAATAAAACGGCGCATGCAATCATAGCGGTCAAGCAGACGAAAGCGGATGCGCCGACGTGATGAACCACAAGGAATTTTCACAAGAGTTGCCGCGCGCCACGATGGTCGCGCTCATGCTCGCCGTCTTCGCTGTATCGCTCGGCTTTGGCGTCGTGCTGCCGCTTTTACCCGACCTGATCGAGCGCCTCATGGGATCGGGAGTAGAGGCTGCGCAAGTTTCCCGGCACACGGGGCTGCTGACGGCGGTCTACACCCTCTCGCTTTTTCTGTTTGCTCCCCAATGGGGTCGGCTATCCGATCGACACGGCCCGCGTGGCGTGCTGCTGGTCGGGCTTCTTGGCTTCGGCATAACCATGCTGGTCTTCTCGTTCGTCGAGAGCCTCGCCGCGATTTACGCCGAACGGTTCTTGAGCGGCATGTTCGCTTCGGCGGTAACGCCGGTCGCGGCGGCGACGATCGGCAGCTTCACGACGACCGAAGAGGGGCGCGCACGCCGGCTTTCATTTGTCAGCATGGCTGGCATTGCGGGCTTCCTGCTCGGGCCGATGCTGGGGGTGTTCATTACGCGCTTTGCAGTGGATTTCCTGGCTCTCACCATGGCGGCCGGATCGGTCGCAATTCCGCTCGCAGCAACTGCACTGCTCGCCTTTCTTGTCGCCTCCGCCGTCGCGTTTGCCGTACCAGGTAGCGAGGGCCGCGGGCAGGCACAGAAGACTGTCGGGGCTTTGGAAAATAAGACGGCATGGCTCGTGCCCAAGCTGCTCATCCTCACCTTTATCGTCTCGGCCGGCGTCGGGGTCTTCGAAGTCGGGCTAGCGCTGCGCGGCAAGCAGGAACTCGGCTTGACCCCGTACCAGATCGCGCTGATGTTTACCGAATGCAGCCTGGTCATGTTTGTGATGCAGGCACTCGTATTCTCGCCCTGGATCAAGCCAGACACGACCCGCTGGTTCATTGCCCCCGCGCTGTTGGGGCTGGCGGCCGGATTGTTCCTCGTGCCGCGGGCGTATGATTTTACGTTGATGCTGGTCGTGATCGGTGCGATCGCAGCCAGTGCCGGCATCCTCTCGCCCATCCTGACCTATTGGATCTCGGCGAAAGCCGGGAGCTCGCAGGGTTGGGAACTTGGCAAGCAGACGGCAGCCGCCAGCCTGGGCGTTACTGCGGGTTCCGCAGCAGGTGGGATTCTGTTCAACGCCACCTTCCTCCCGGACGCCTCCTTCGTTATTACTGCAGGTCTTACCGTCATGGGTTTTCTGCTAAGCCTTGGGTTGCCACATTTGCTTATGCACCGCAATTCATCAGTCCGCTTGTTGACAGCATGATCGCGCGAACAAATTGTCTCGTTGGTGCGAGGCCAGGTCGCCGCTGGAAGATACATTTGCGATGCGGGAAAACGTAGTGTGCTTCTCCGCCTCAGCGAGTTTCGTTGCGGGCGCGTCTTTGCTTGCCATCGGCGCTTTAACCGTCAAGAGAGCCAAGCGAAGAGCCGAACTGCCGTTCGCGGCAATTCCGCTCCTCTTCGGGGCACAGCAGATCCTAGAAGGGATTATCTGGCTGACGTTCCGGTTCGATACGCCGCTGCTCAATATTATTATAACCAACGCCTATTCACTGTTCTCGCACGTGCTTTGGCCATCCTATGTGCCCTTTGCGGTTCTGGTGTTGGAACCGTCCCCATGGCGCCGAAAAGTCCTTTACGCGTTTCTGGTCATCGGGGCCACGGCGGGTCTGTACTTGCTGATCAATATGGTCCGTTTTCCGATCACTTCGCAACTGCTCGGCGCACACGTTGAGTACGTGTCTCCGCATTTCTACGGCTTCGTCGTAATGAGTTCGTATTTGGCGGGGACTTGCCTCAGTGCCCTTTTTTCGAGCCACAAAGTCGTGAATATCTTCGGGGCAGTGGCCCTGTTGTTGTTTGTGATTGTGTACCGCATCTATAACTTGTGGTTTATTTCCGTGTGGTGCTTCTTCGCAGCCATATTGAGCGGGGTCGTCTTTTTGCATTTTTCTTTCCCTGAGCGTCGCACGGTGTCGGCATGAGCATCGACCGGCTTGCCAAGGCAGGGGCAGAAAGGCAGCCAGCCTATTGGCGCATTCCAATAAAGGTCCTCCGATGGGCTGCGCTGTCACTTGTCTTGAACCTGGGCTGGGAGGTCCTACAGTTGCCGCTTTACGCGTTTCCTTCGGCGCAATCCATGGCGCAGACCGTCTATGTCGTTGCGCATTGCACAATAGGGGATGCACTGATTGCCGCGATCACCTTTGTGATTGCATGCCTGCTGCTGCGCGATGCGGATTGGCCGCTCGCCGATCCGTTGCGCGGCACGGCGATCGTCACGTTGCTCGGCGTGGCATACACAGGCTACAGCGAGTGGCGCAACGTATATCAGGCGGGCAATTGGAGTTACTCCACAAACATGCCGCTGGTTTTCGACATCGGTATCGCGCCCTTGCTGCAATGGATGTTCATCCCGGTCGCAGCGGTTTTAATTCTGCGCGCTCAACGCACCCCGTCAAAAATCCCAACCCCCGAGAGGTAGATTATGGATACGGAAAGTCTGAAGCCAATGCTGTCAATTCTGATCTGGGGCGGATTGTTCTTCCTCATGATGCGCTTCGGCTGCGGGGCACACATGATGGGCGGACATGGCCGTCATGGCCGACACGATGCCGGCGGAAACTCGACCGACAAGGAGATCAAAGACCCGGTGTGCGGAATGGCGGTCGATCAGCGGAAATCCACTGCCGCCAGCACGTATGCCGGTAGGACCTACTATTTCTGTTCAGCTACCTGTCGCGACAAATTCGAACACGAACCTGAGAAATATGCGAGTGGCGCGACACGCGAAGAGCCGCAACCGGGAGACCACCGTCATGGGTAAGCTTTATTGGCGCGATGTCGGGCTTGCGATGGGATCATTTCTCGCGATTACCTATGTATTTTGCGTGGGCTACGATCTTGCATTCGACCAGCGCATGTACGAAACGTGGTTGAAGCTGTTGCCGGGTTTTGCGTGGCTAACATGGCCAAGCTTTCTGCTCGGCCTGGTGGAAACGTTTTTGTATGGCATCTATTTCGGTCTCGTGTTTGCCCCGCTATACAATTTTTTCCAAAGCAAATAATCCAGATAGAACCTCCGCGTAAATAGGGATTTATCGTGACTTATCACTACGTCTGGCTGATCTGGTCGAGCGCGTTCCTGTTGCCTTGGGTTTTGCTGTACGTGCTATTCCCGCCACATCGTGTCGCGATGTGGCGGGCGAGTTTATGCATGGCGCCGATCGGCCTGACCCAGGCGATGTTCGTGCCCGAGTACTGGAACCCGCCGAGCCTGTTCGAACTCGCTGCGCGCACCGGTTTCGATCTCGAGAGCATTATTTTCAGCTTTGCAGTCGGCGGCGTTGCCGCCGTGACGTATAGCGCCATCAATCGCCGCCGGCTCTCTCCAGTGCCGGCACGGGAACGGAATAGCGCCCGTCACCGGATGCATAGTCTCGCGCTCGCAAGCCCGTTTGTTCTATTCGCGGCGTTTTACTTCCTGCCTTGGAACCCGATTTACGCCGGCTTGGCGGCCATGGCGGTGGGAGCAATTGCCGCGGTTGCGTGCCGACCCGATCTCCTGCCCAACACGCTGATCGGTGGCGCGCTGTTTCTCGCCATCTACACGGTTTTTCTGCTCGGTCTCAAGTGGTCGGCCCCGGGTTACATTGAGGAAGTCTGGAATCTCGAGGCATTGAGCGGCGTTCTCATTTACGGCTTACCTTTGGAAGAATTGCTATGGGGATTTTCATTTGGTCTCGTCTGGACGGGAATATATGAACACTACACGTGGAATCGCAGTGTCGCCAACTAGTTGTCGTCCGGCTTTCGCAATCACCGCCGGGCAACTGGCGATCGCCATCGTCGTGTTCGCGGTCATGTTGAGTGTGGCGCGCGCCGCAGATCTCAATCCGGCACAGCCGATACGATTTGACGGACTTGAACTTTTCTTCGGCTTCGTTCCTGCCGAGATACTGCGCGGCCATCCACCGGAGCATGAAGAACAAACCATGCATGGGGGAATCCCGCGCGGCAAGGGAGTACACCACCTGATCATCTCTGTCTTCGATGCGAAGACTCGTGCCCGGATGACCGATGCCGTGGTCACAGCGAGCGTCACCGAGGTCGGCACGGCTACCCAAAACCAGAAACTCGAAGCGATGTCGTTCGGCGGTAGCGTGAGTTACGGAAACTATTTCGCGATGCCCGGGCAGGGGCCCTACAAAATCGTTGTAAACGTGCGCAGGCCCCGCGAAAGCAGGGCCGCCACCGCGAGATATCAATACTGGCATCCGCGTTGAGTGTGCACGTGGCAAGGCGAAGTGAAAGCAAACGAGTCTTTTTGGGCGTTTTGAGCAATGAGGCGCAGACAGCGATGCCCGTGTTCCGCCATCAATTCTGTGCACCATCATGCGGGAGCAAACAATGATTGATAGTGAACACTTCACACCATGGTCATCGCTGGCAGGTGGATTGTTGATCGGCCTCGCTACCGCGATGTTCCTGCTATTCAACGGCAGGATTGCGGGTATTAGTGGCATCCTGGGCGGGCTATTGCGGCCTGTGTCCGGTGAGATCGGATGGCGGATCGCGTTTATATCGGGTTTGGTCGGTGCGCCCATCGTGTATGGGCTTGTGGCAGGTTTGCCCCCGGTGCGCGTCGATGCTGATACGACTACGTTGATCGTCGCGGGTCTGCTGGTCGGTGTCGGCACCCGCTATGGTTCAGGCTGCACCAGCGGGCATGGTGTATGTGGCCTGTCACGGCTCTCGCCCCGTTCCATGGCCGCTACCGCCTCGTTTATGCTGGCCGGCTTTGTCACGGTGTTCTTCGTTCGTCATTGGCTGGTCTAAGGAGGCATCGTGCAAGTGTTTATGGCTTTACTTGCCGGTTTGGTATTCGGTCTTGGCTTGATCGTTTCGGGCATGTCCGATCCATCGAAGGTAATCGGTTTTCTGGATCTCGCCGGTAAGTGGGATCCGTCACTGGCTTTTGTCATGGGTGGCGCGATTCTGGTCGGCCT
>JBKJMN010000202.1:0-9995 GCA_046596405.1 Burkholderiales bacterium | reverse complement strand
TCGACGCCCGCAGCAGAATCAAACAGCAATGGACCACGTTAACCGACGACGACTTGGACGAAGTTGCCGGCAGGCGCAGTGCGCTGCACACGAAGCTGCAAAAACATTTGAGCTTATCGCCCGACGAGGCCGATCGCCAGCTCACTGACTGGGAATCGCGCAACCACGATTTGTTCGCGGAAACCGCGGAACAGATAAAGCCTTACTTGGGCATCGCCAAGCAATAACGGCAATTCCTGTTCTTTGCCGGATCGCTGGCCGGGGACACCGGCACGCATCGGCAGGAGCCGTTCTGCGCTCGCGATGAGCTGCATCGCCTAGTAAAGCGAGTTCATCTGCCATTCAAGCCATCTGCCGCAAGCGCTCGACGACCAGCTTGTTTACCAGGATGCCTTGCTGGCGGCGGACTTCGCGCTCGCGGAAGCCGCGCTCGGAGGGAATGCGTATCTCGTCAACGCCCGGTTGCCGGGGCAGGCTTTTTATTCTGCTCAGCAACGCTTCGAGGTCTGTCGTGAACTGTCCGGCGGGCATGAATAAGCCGGGATCGAAGGCGATCAGGAGATAGCCGAAATCGCACACGTCGCCGTTACGCAAGCGCGCGCCGGCCATCAATCCGAGCGCCTGGATGGCGATCGACAGGCCGTAGCCTTTGTGCCCGCCAAACGGAAAAACCCCGCCGTCTATCAGTTCGCGTGCGACACGCGTCGGCGTGCCATTGCGGTCGGTGCCGACGACCTCGGAAAACTCTTCGCCCAGAAATGCTTTCATCAACATTTCCCCCGACATTACCGTGGCGGTTCCCATGTCGAAAATGAAAGGGTTCACGTTGCCCGGCAGCGCGATGGTCATGGGATTCGTACCGAGAACCTTGCGAATGGCGCCGGGCGGCACGACCGTTGGCGTGCTGCTGGCGAAGTAAATTGCCGCGTAACCTGCGCGGGCGATTTTCTCCAGGTAATACGCATTGCGGCCGCTGAACCAGCTGTTTCTCAAGCCGATCACGGCAACACCTGACTTGCTGACCTTGTCGATCGCAATTTCCGCGGCGCGCAGGACTGAGATGTAACCCATGTGGTTGCCGCCATCCAGCAACGCCGAGGCGGGAGTCTCCCTGATGATAGCCACGGGCGTGCGCGGCTTCTTCAGCTCGGGCCTCTCAGCGATGATCGGGATGCGCGGCAACCCGGCGAATTCGTAGCCCCACGTCGAGGCGTCCACGAGGTGCGTGGCGACGATCGCTGCCTCAGCGGGCGTCAAGCCGAGTTTGCGCAGCGCGTTTTCTCCCAGCGTCCGGGCCTCGCTCACGCTCAAGCGAACCGTATCCTCGCTGTCGATGTCCAGCAGCTTGTCGGTCATGGCATATTCCCCGTCACTGCGGTTTGATTCCCGCCGCCTTCAGCTCCCTGGCCCACTTGGCCATGTCGCTTTGCGCAAATGCGGTGAACTGTTCGGGCGTCGTGCCGAGCACGTCAAAGCCGAGATTCTCCAACTGCGAATTCGTGTCCGGCTGCCGCAGTATGCGCACGATGTCTGCGTGTAACTTACGCACGATGACGTCCGGCGTCTTCGCGGGAACGAGAATGCCGTAGCAGTTGTTGACCTCGTAGCCCACAAGACCGCTTTCCGCAATGCTCGGCACCTCCGCAATGACCGGCAGGCGGCGGGCCGACGTGACCCCGAGCGCACGCAGGCGCTCTGCCCTTACCTGCGGCATGAGCGCATTGGGTGTGGAAAATATGAGGTGCACCTGGCCCGCGATGACTGCGGCAGTCGAATCGCCCGCGCCTTTGTACGGCACGTGCACCATCTCGACTCCGGTCATTGCCTTGAAAATCTCCGCCGACAGATAGCTCGTCGTGCCCACGCCCGATGACGCATAGTTGAGGTAATTCGGTTTGGCTTTGGCGAACGCGATCAGCTCCGGCACCGAAGTGACCGGCACGGACGGAATCACGACCAGCAGATTTGGCGCGCACGCGATCAACGAGACGCGCTCGAAGTCCTTCATCGTGTCGTAGGGCAATTTGGCATAGAGGCTCGGATTGAGCGTATAGCCGCCGGCGACTATGAGCAGCGTGTAACCGTCCGCCGGCGCCTGCGCGGCCATTTCGTAACCGATGATGCCGCCGGCGCCGGAGCGATTTTCGATCACGACGGGCTTGCCCAATACTTCTGCCATCCGCGGGCCGATCGAGCGCGCCAGCACATCGGCGCCTCCTCCCGGCGACGACGGCACAATGAAGCGCAGTGCCTTGGCGGGATAGTTCGCGAGTTCGCGCGGCAACCGGCTTTGCGCCTGCACCGCGCCGGCAAACAGCAGCGCCGCAACAATCGCAACCGGCAGTGGGCCGCGAAGTCTATGCCCTGTCATGCGCGCCACTATTCGACTTTGATGCCGCGCTTTTGAATGAGCTCGGCCCACCTGCTGCGCTCAGCGGCGAGGTACGCGCGGAATAGCTCCGGCGTCCCGCCGACCAGCACGACGCCGACATCAGCCATTTGCTTCCGGTACTCGGGGTCTGCGAGCGCGGTGTTAACGGCCCGATTGAGAACGGCGATGCGCGCTGCCGGCGTTGCCGCCTGCACCAGCAGGCCGTGCCCCACGCCGGCTTCGAAACCCGGCAACCCGCTTTCATTGAACGTCGCCAGTTCGGGAATCGCTGGCAGGCGGGCGGGACTTGCAATGGCAAGCCCCCGTACGCGTCCGCCGCGGATGTGGCCGATCGAGGTCATGCTGGCATCGAAGAGCAACTGGATTTCATTGCCGACGAGCGCTGTAATTGCAGGCCCGGACCCGCGATAAGGCACGTGGACCAGCGTGATGCCCGCCATGCTTTGCAGCAACTCGCCCGCGAGGTGGAGCGAGGTGCCGGCGCCGCCGGAGCCGAAGTTGACCGTACCGGGCCTGGCTTTGGCGTAGCGCACGAGCTCCGCCACCGACGTCGCGGAAAATGCTGCATTGACGAGCAGGATATGCGAGGTCTGAGTCATGAGCGCAATCGGCGCGAGCTGATCGGGATTGAATGGCAGACGCTCGTACAGCAGCGGATAAATGGCGATTATCGGGTGCGAAGCGAACAGCAGCGTGTTGCCGTCACTGCCGCCGCCGGCGACGACCTGCGCCCCCACGCTCCCGCCGCCGCCGGGGACATTGTCGATGAGAATGTTCTGCTCGACGATCCGGGCGAGTATCGGCGCCAGCCGGCGCGCGTTCGTGTCGGCGCCGCCGCCCGGGGGAAATCCGGCAACCAGCCGCAGCGGCTTGCCTGGAAAGTTTTGCGCAGATACAGCAAAGGCGATGGATAATGCCGCGGCGACTACCGCGCAGCCGAGGCGCGAGGATTCCGCCATATTCAATTTCCTCTTTACGATTGAACTTCGGTCACGCACTTGAAAATGTTACGCGAAATAAAGCCTGACCGCGTTTCAGCCACCCATTGTTTCATTCCAACTTTGCCTCGATCATAATCCCAATGTAAGACTGCTGCTCAGGCGTGCGCGCATAATGGCCGGCAAGTTGGAGGGGAAATGAACCAGCGCCGCAAACTGCCCTTTGTCATTTGCGCAATGGTGACGCTGACGACGGCCGCCGCCGCCGACTACCCGCTAAAGCCGATTCGCATCATCGCGCCGTTTCCGCCGGCCAGCGTGGCGGACGTGCTGGCGCGGCCCATCGCGCAAAAGATGGTTGAAACCTGGGGCCAGCCCGTCATCGTCGACAACCGCACCGGTGCTGCCGGAAATGTCGGAACTGAGCTCGTGGCAAAAGCGCCGGCCGACGGATATACCTTGTTGCTCGGCACCATAGGCACTAACGCAGTCAATGCGAGCCTGTACGCAAGGCTGCCGTATAACACGCAAAAGGATTTCGCCCCAATCTCGCAAGTGGCAACCAGTTACCTGCTGCTGGTGATGCATCCGTCGGTGCCGGTGAGAACGGTGCAGGACGTTATCGCGCTGGCCAAATCGCAGTCGGCGCCGCTCAACTACGGTTCCGCCGGCGTGGGCACCACGCCGTATCTTGCGGGCGCGATGTTCAAGTTGCTGGCGGGCGTGCCGATGTCGCACGTCGCGTACAAGGGCAGCCCGCAATCCGCGATCGATCTGGTAGCGGGACGGCTGGATCTCATTTTCGCGAACACCTCCGCGGTGCTTCCATTTATACGCGCGGGCCGCCTGCGCCTGATCGCCATCAGCGCCAGACAGCGCGATCCCGCAATGCCGGATATTCCGGCGATCAACGAAACGCTAGCCGGTTTTGAATTCGAGCCGTGGTGGGGCCTGTTTGCGCCTGCGGGCACGCCGCGGGAAATCGTGGCGCGGCTGCACGGTGAAACCGCGCGCGTCCTCGCGCTTCAGGAAATAAAATCGCACTACGCGAATATGGGAATGACGGCGGTTTCCAGTACGCCGGAACAGTTCAGCGCTTACGTGCAGGACGAGATCGCGCGCTGGGCGAAGGTAGTCAAGGCAGCCGGCATCAGCGCGAATTGAAAGCGCATCGCGTTTTACTATGTCGGGCGCTCAAGGTATAAACGCCTGTGACCATCACGGTGCCCGCATGATCCCATCGAACGATACGCTTCGCATCTACGGCAATTTGTCCCTCCTGGAAATGGCGCCGGTATTGCTGGCCGCGGAAGACATCTACGCCGGCAAGACCCTGGTCGAGCATGGCAGCGTGATGGCGCTATGGGGGAAAGCGAGCGATCTCGCCAGCCTCACATCCGCCGGTCAGGCCGACCTCGCGACGAATTCCGAAACGCAAACGCTGCGCGGCTCCGCCGCCGGCCCCGACCTGCGCGTCATCCTCACCATTGCAGAATGTCCATATCGTATCGTGGCGCGCCGCTCGGCGGGCATCGCCAAGCTTGGCGACCTGCGCGGCAAACGCATCGCGACGCAGCTCGAGTCGTCGGGGGCGTTCTTTCTCGACTGCATGCTGCGCAGCGCGGGCCTCACGTCTGCGGACGTTACGCTCGTGCCGTTCATGGCGCATACCGACGCCCCGTTGAGCCTGGTGCCCGAGGCGCTGCGCACCGGCAAGATCGATGCCGCCGCGCTGTGGGAGCCGCAGCCGCAGCGCGCGAAGGTCGCGTTGGGTGCGGACGTGATCGAGTTCTCCGATCCCGCGGTCTACACGGAGAAATTCAATCTCTGCACCTCGCAGGCGAATCTCGACAATCCGGAATTGCGCAGCAGGATCGTAGCTTTCGTGCGCGTATTGATTACCGCTGCGCAGCGCCTGAAAGACGACCCGCAATCCGCCTGGCGGCTGGTCGCGCAGACGGCGAAGCTCGACATCGACACGGTCAGCGGCGCGTGGCCGCGCTTCAAATACCCGGGCACGCTCGCGCCCGATCTGCTGGATGTATTCGAACGGCAGGAACCGTGGCTGGCAAAAGTGCAGAACCGGGCGCCGCGCACGCGCGCGATGCTCGCGAAGCTGATCGACGACAGCGTGGTGCGCGAAGCTCTGGCGAGCTAGAACTAAACAAATACAAGCCACAGAGGTCACAGAGTTCACAGAGAAATGCAAAAAAACAAATCACTTCTATGGCTCTGGTTTGTTTTTCCTCTGTGTCCTGTGTGTTCTCTGTGGCGAATGTTTTTGAATTTTTGAGACAGCTCCTTAAGCGCTATTCCGCCTTGAGATTCAGCGCGCGCACGAGCTTGCCCCAGCGCTGCATCTCGGATTCGATCAGGCGGCCGAATTCTTCCGGCGTGCTCAATGCGATGTCCACTGCCATGCCGCGCATCGCTTCCACCGTATCCGGCCGGCGCATGGCCTTGTGCGCTTCGGCGTTGAGAGAATCGATGATCGTCCGCGGCGTGTTCGCCGGCGCCAGAAAACCCAGCATCGCATCCGCGCGATAGCCCGGCACGCCCGCCTCGGCGATCGTCGGCAAATCGGGGAAGGAGTCCGAGCGTTTGGGGCTCGCAATTCCCAATGCGCGCAGCCGTCCACTCTGCATATGCGGCTTGACCGTCAGCGCGTTGCCGAAATCCACCGCGACTTCGCCGGACAACGTCGCAATCAACGCCGGCCCCGCGCCTTTGAACGGGATTTCACGCAGCTTCACGCCCGCCATCTGGTTGAAGAGTTCCGCAGCGAGATGCGCCGAGCTGCCGCTGCCGCCGGAAGCGTAGTTGACCTGATCGGGTCGCGACCGGGCGAGCGCGATGAGTTCCTTCACATTGCGCACCGGCAGCGAAGGATGGATCACCAGCACATACGGCGACGATGCGACCATCGCGACTGGCGCGAAATCGCGCAGCGTTTCGTAAGGCAGCTTCGCATACAGGCTCGCGTTCACCGCGTGCGGGCTCGACACGAACAGCAGCGTGTAGCCATCCGCCGGCGCGCGCGCCACGATTTCCGTGCCTATGATGCCGTTGGCACCTGCGCGGTTGTCCACGATAACTTGCCGCTTCAGCGATTCGGTCATGTCGGCAGCAAGGCGCCGCGCGATCACATCAGTGCCGCCGCCCGGTGCAAACGGCACAACCATGCGCACTGTCTTGAGCGGATATGTCTGCGCATGCGCCGCAAACGCGGCAACGCAGGCAATCGCTGCGGCGATGGCGGCAGGCGATAAAGTCATTTCCCGCCGTTCATTTGATTCACAGCTTTTCAGAACCTGCTCAGGCGCCTTCAGCCGCCGGCGGATTAAACTGCCCCTTGTTCATCCGCGTGATCGAAACGGCGCTGAACATGCCGGCACGCGTAAACGGATCACCATCGACAAAAGCGTGCGCCTCGGCACGGGTCTTGACGTTGACGATCAACAAACTGCCGACGAACTGCTTGCCGTCGTCACTCGTGGTCGCTCCCGAAATTACCAGGATGTTTTTCTGGCTGCGCAGATATTCCGCGTGGGGCTGCAAACCCTTTTCACGTTTTTCCGCGAAATTTGGCGCAGCTACGCGCGAGATGGCCCAGAGCATGGATGGTCTCCTTAATGGGAAAAATGCCTGACGTTCATATTTCTGGCGGGACGCAATGATTTTACAGCTTCGGCAGCAGCCCTTCCTCGATCGCCTTGATCTGCATGGCCACGTAACGCGAGTAAGTCCGGCAGTTGGCGAAGCTGCCGCCAACGAACCACAGGCCCTCCTGCGGCGTGCGCTTCCACATGTTGCTCATCTCGCCGTCCGCCCCGAAGCCCCACACCGGGCCCACCTTCCGCGCAATTTCATCGCCGAGCAGCCGCGCTACCACGACTTCCTGCGCAACGAAACCGGTCGCGAGGACGATGAGGTCCGCGCGCTTTACCGATCCGTCCTTCAGCAGCGCGCCGCCTTCGACGAACTTTTCGATCAGATCGTTTTGCAGCAAGCCGATCTCGCCATCGATGATCAACTGCGAGCAACCGGCATCGAGGTAATAGCCGCCATAGCGCGTGCGGGTTTTCCACTGGTGCCCGGCGCCGACTTCGCCATCGTCGAATTTGAAGCCGCGGGCGACCAGGCCGTCGATCGTCTTGCGGTCGAGCTCCACCATGCGCTTGGTTAAGAGCTGAAGATTTTTTTTCACGACCGGCTTGGTGTTCGTGCTCGCCAGCAGGTCACCGTCTTCGACCGGCACGCCGTTGTAAATGCCGTACACCAGCTTTGCAGAGGGATCGATGCTCAACACCATCGTCGAGCCGCGCTGCACGATGGTCGTCGCGCAGCCATTGGCGTGCAGATCCTGCGCAACATCGTGGCCGCTCGTGCCGGTGCCGATTACCAGCGCCTGCTTGCCGCGCCAGTGGGCGCCATTCGTGAAATCGGTGGTATGCAGCACGTCGCCTTTGAAGTCCTTCAATCCCGGCAGCTCCGGAATGTGCGGCGAACCCACCAGTCCGTTGGCGAAGACCAGATGCTGCGGATGCAGCGTGCGCTCGGTGCCGTCGACGTGGCGCACCACCGCGTTCCATCTGCCGGCGGACTCATCGTAGCTGCCGGACACGAACTCGGTGCCGGTCCAGAAATTGATTTCCATCGCCCACGCGTACGCCTCGAACCAGTCGGCGAGCATGTCTTTCGGCAGGTAAGTGGGCCACGAGACCGGAAACGGCATGTACGGCAGATGATTGAAGCGGGTGTCGTTGTGCAGCGCCAGCGAGTGGTAGCGCTGGCGCCAGCAGTCGCCGACCCGCTCGAACTTGTCGACAACCAGCGCGTCCACCCCGATGCGCCCTAACGTGGCCGCCAGAGAAAGTCCGGCCTGGCCGCCGCCGGCGATGAGCACCGTGGGCTCACGGTCGGCATAGGCCTGGCTCGCGCTGCGCTGCTCCTTCCAGTTGGTGCCGCCGAAGTTGCGCGAAAACGCGGCGCCCGTCGGACGGCGCGTGCCGATCTTTTCCTCGCAGCCTTTGAGCTCGTGCAGGCCGGTCATCAATTGGAAAGCCTTCGCAGGCTCCGCCGCCAGCAGCCTCACCACGCCGAAACCGCGTCCGAGCTTCGTCTCGAACCGGAAGATGCCCTCAATGACGTCGATGCCCGCTCTTTGAATGCGCCGCGGCGGCGTGCGTTCCTCGGCGATCGCAAACGCGCGCGCGCCAGCGACTGCCTGCTTCGCCGCCAGCAAGGCCGCAATTTCCGCGGCGCCCTGGCACGGCGTGATCGTCCAGGTGAATGACAGCAGGTCGCGCCAGTGGCCGTCGGGCGCAAACAGCGACGCGATCGACGCGCGGCTTGCGCTCTGCAGGGCCACATCGAACTGCCCCAGCCACTGCTCGACCAACTCCTTGGCGCACCGCACGACGGCCTGCTCGAACACCGGTTTATTACTGGTGACGCCCATCAATTGCTCCGCTTCATGAATTTGTAGTCACGGCGCTGGAACGCCGGTCGATTTTAACCGGGCGCGGCGCCTCCCGCGCGCGCGGCTTTCCTGATGCTGTTCACTTTCACGCGTCCCCTTCCCGTTGCGACCGGCCGTCACGCAACCGGCAACTCGCGTCCCGTTTCCGACGACTGCCTGATCGTATCGAGGAAGCGATGCAGGTCGACCGCGGTGTCGAACGTCGGCGCGCGGTTCTGCCCGGTCCGGATCGCCTCAGCGAATAATTTATACATCTGTCCGACATTGAATGGATCGCCGCGCGGAAACTCCGGCGGCATCCATATCAAGCGCTCCGGGATCTCCAGGTCGCGCAACTCGTGACTGCGCTGCGCCCCCTGCACCCGCAGCATCTCGCCGCGCTGGGACGAGACGTCGCCGGTGGCGACCAGCGTCCCTTCTCGCCCGTAGATCACCATCCGGAATCCACCGCCTGCCCAGGGAACCGCCGCGACATGCACGGAAGCCACCGCGCCGCTCGCGAGCTTGCCGCTGACGAGGATGTTGTCCGGCGAAGTCACGTCGACCATTTGCTTCGTATCGGTCTGCAGCCATTGTTTGGCCTGCGTCGTCACCATGCAGGACACGCGCGCGAAGTTGCCGACGACGAAACGCAACGCGTCGATCACGTGACCGTTGGCGATGGTCAGCGGATTCGCGCCGAGTGTGACGTCGCGCTGCCAGGTGCGGGCGGCCGGCCGCGCCAGCGCGCCGTCACGCATGCAGTCCGCATGACACGCGAGCACCTCGCCGACATACCCGGATTCGACCAGTTCCTTCAGGTAGAGCAACGCAGGACTCACGCGTGATTGCAGGCCGACGGCGGTCTGCACGCCCCCGGCGCGCGCGCGCGCGGTCAGGTCCTCCGCTTCCGCCGTATTACGGCCGAGCGGCCACTCCGTGTAGACATGCTTGCCGGCGGCGATCGCGGCCTTGGTGGTCTCGTAGTGCGAGGGCACCCGCACGCACACGGCCACCGCGTCAATCTCAGGGGATGCGCACAACGCGCGGAAATCGGTGAACGCGAGCTTTGCGCCAAACGCTACGCGCGCTTCTTCCGCGCTTTCCGGTTTGGTGGTGCAAACGGCGGTGAGTTCAACATCCGGACTCGCCCGCAACGCCGGGAAGTGCGACTGGGAAGCCCAGGTCGATCGAACGTTGGCCC
>JBKJMN010000151.1:0-28605 GCA_046596405.1 Burkholderiales bacterium | reverse complement strand
GTGTGGTATTGGCGATAGCGGCCCTTCTGCGGGCGCTCGTGCCGAAACAGCGGGCCGCTGTACCACAGGCGCTGCGGCCCGTTATAAAGCAGGTTGTGCTCGAGCACCGCGCGCACCGTCGGCGCCGTGCCTTCGGGGCGCAGCGACAATTCGTCGCCGTTCATCGCGTCGGTAAACGAATACATTTCCTTTTCGACGATGTCGGTTACCGCGCCGACGCCGCGTACGAATAGCTCGGTGCGCTCGACTATCGGCGTGCGGATATTGCGATAGCCATAGCGGTGGAACACCGCGCGCACGGTGGCTTCGAAATACTCCCACAACGGGGAGTCATCCGGCAGCACGTCATTCATCCCGCGGATGGCCTGGATTTTATTCGACATCGCTTTAACTTTAACGCTTCAGCGGATCACGGTGCCGCTGAGGGCGCAGGCGTGACAGCGCCGTTCTCCGGCGCATAGTGCTCATGCACGTATTGCTCGACCAAAGCCTGGAATTCGGCCGCGATGTTATTGCCTTTGAGAGTCACCGCCCGGGCGCCGTCTATGTACACGGGCGCGACCGGATTTTCGCCCGACCCCGGCAGGCTGATGCCGATGTTCGCGTGCTTGCTCTCGCCGGGGCCGTTGACGACGCATCCCATTACGGCCACGTGCATGTTTTCGACCCCGGGATAATGGCCCCGCCATACCGGCATTTGCGCGCGCAGGTAGGTCTGGATGCTATCAGCGAGCTCCTGGAAAAATGTGCTCGTCGTGCGGCCGCAGCCGGGGCACGCAATCACGAGCGGGGTGAACGAGCGCAGTCCCATCGTCTGCAGAATTTCCTGCGCGACCACGACTTCGCGCGTGCGGTCGCCGTGCGGTTCGGGCGTGAGCGACACGCGGATGGTGTCGCCTATGCCTTCCTGCAGGAGCACGCTCATCGCGGCGGTCGAGGCGACGATGCCCTTCGATCCCATGCCGGCCTCGGTGAGCCCGAGATGCAGCGGATAATCGCAGCGCGCGGCGATGTCGCGGTAAACCGCGATCAGGTCCTGCACGCCGCTGACCTTGCACGAAAGTATGATGCGCTCGCCGGGCAGGCCGAGACTCTCGGCGAGCCGCGCGCTGTCGAGCGCGGACGCGACGAGCGCCTGGCGCGTAACGACCGCCGCTTCCTGCGGGTCGGCGCTGCGCGCGTTGTCGTCCATCATGCGCGCGATAAGTTCCGCGTCGAGGCTGCCCCAGTTGACGCCGATGCGCACCGGCTTGCCGTACTTGCACGCGAACTCGATCATGGTCGCGAACTGTTCGTCGCGCTTGGAGCCGCGTCCGACATTGCCGGGATTTATACGCAGCTTGGCGAGCGCCTCGGCGCATGCCGGATGCTGCGTGAGCAGGCGGTGGCCGTTGAAATGGAAATCGCCCACCAGCGGCACGTCAACGCCTTTGGCCGCCAACCGGTCGCGAATATGCGGGACGGCGGCCGCCGCCTCCGCGGTGTTCACCGTGATGCGCACGAGTTCCGAGCCCGCGCGCGCGAGCGCGGCGACCTGCACCACGGTCGCATCGATATTCGCGGTATCGGTGTTGGTCATCGACTGCACGACGATCGGCGCGCCGCCACCAACCGCGACGCCACCCACGCTAACGCGGCGCGTGCGCCGCCGCTCGGAGAAGCCGTACATGACTGCCTATTCCAGCGTCAGCCGCGCAACGTCGATCTTGATATAAGGCGCAAGATCGACGGCGTGCTCTTTGTGGGTGAGCTGTACGCCGTTGGCATTGCCGACGATCAGCGACAACGGCGGCAACCCGCTGACGACCTGCTCGGTGCCCGGCGCGTTCAACTGCGCGAACACTTTGCGCCCGTTGCGGTCGCGGATTTCGACCCAGGACTCACGCGCAAAACGCAGGCGCACGACCTGCTCGTCCGGCGCGGGGCGCACGGGTGCAGTTAGCGGCAGCACGCCGGCCTCCTCACGTATGAGTTCAGGCGCGGGTACGCTGACGACCAGAGCGCTCGTCGCCGGCTGGCCTAATATCGTGGCTGGCGTTACGGCAGTTTCGGCGCCGATTTGCGGGGGCGGCAACCCGGCCTGGCCCGATTTGACGGAATCGTCGCCAGAGTCGGCGGGGTAAAATTCGTAGGCTGCGAGCGCGCCGGCCACGATTGCGGCGAGGACTGCATATTTGGCCCGGCCGATCCGGCGCACGGTCGGGAACGGAATCTCCGCCGACTGCGCCAGCGCCGAATTCGCCAGCGGCGCGGCGCGCGGCAGATGGGGTTCCGCCGTGGCGAGCAGCGTGGCCGGATCGAGCTTGACCAGCCGCGCGTAATTGCGCATAAAGCCGCGCACGAACACCGGGCCGGGCAAATTACGGTAGTCGCCGGACTCCATTGCTTCGACCTGCAACGGCGACAGCTTCAGTTGCTGCGCGATCTCGGCGACGCTCAAGCCGCGGCTTTTGCGCGCCGCCGCGAGTTGATCGCCCGGCGGCGGTGGCGCCGGCATCTCGGAATCAACCGCAAGTTCGGCGGTGCTCATTCGTACTGGCCGGCCGCCAGCTCGCGCGCCTCGCGCGAATCAGGAAAATTCTTGCGCAGCTGAAAGCCCAGACTCGCTTCGGCGTTGCGGTCGCCGGTCGCCCGCTCGACCCGCAGCGACAGCCACAAATATTCGGGCGTTGCTTCGACGTCGCGCGGAATGCGCATCAGATACGACTTGGCTTCGGCATAGCTTTTGCGTTTATAGGCCATATCCGCCAACTGCAGCAGTGCCTGCGGCTGACCCGGCCGCACCTTGAGCGCCCGCTGGAAGTAATCGTCGGCCGCCGCCAGATCGCCGCTCTTGCGCGCGCAGACGCCGGCATTGACCCAGGATTTGTCGGGAGTCTGGTAAAGCGGGTTACGCAATGCGGCGAGGAAATACTTGATGGACTCCTGCTCGCGCTTGCGCTGGCACAGGAACCAGCCGAAATTATTGTTGACGTCGGAATCCTGCGGATTGATGCGCAATGCGCGCTGCAGATTGGCTTCCGCCGCCTTGTCGTCGCGCAGTTCCATGTAGATCAGGCCCAATACGCTGAACGCCGGCGCAAAATTCGGATCCGCTTTGAGGGCCTCACCGGCTTCCTGCAGCGCGACTCCGTAATTGCCCAGTTCCATGTAGCCAGCGGCGAGCTCGGTATGAATGCGCGCACGCGACAGTTCGCCCGTATCGGCCTCGGCCTTCGGCGCATAGCTGGTAGATTCCGAACCGGTCCCGGCGCAGCCGCACACGGCGATTACCAAACCTGCAGCGATCAGTCGTTTCATCGGGAACCTCATGCCGTTACAGCAGCGGCACGCCGCTCGCGGCGCCGCGTCTTGTCCTGAACCAGTCCAGCCAGTTGCCCGCATGCGGCATCGATGTCGTCACCGCGCGTTTTGCGCACCATCACGGTATAGTCTTTCTGCATCAAAACGTCGCGAAACGCCGCGACTGCCGCGGCATCGGAGCGCTGGTAACCCGATTGCGGAAACGAATTGAACGGAATCAGGTTGATTTTGGACTTCACCGCCTTCAGCAGTTTGGCGAGCTGGCGCGCGTGCTCGGCGCTGTCATTGACGCCTGCCAGCATCACGTATTCGAACGTGATGAAATCGCGGGGCGCACGGTCGAGGTAGCGCACGCACGCGGCGAGCAATTCCTTGAGCGGATACTTCTTGTTGATCGGCACCAGCTCATCGCGTAACGCATCGGTGGGCGCGTGCAGCGAGACCGCCAGTGCGACCGGGCACTCGTCGCGCAGACGATCGATGGCGGGCACCAGGCCGGAGGTGCTGAGCGTGACGCGCCGGCGCGACAGCCCGTACGCATCGTCATCGAGCATCAACTGCAATGCAGCGACGACGTTGGTGAAATTCGCGAGCGGCTCGCCCATGCCCATCATCACGACGTTGGTGACGGGACGCGGCGTGGCCGCGCTGCGGCCGAGTTCGCGGTTGGCGAGCCACAACTGTCCTATGATTTCGGCGACGCTCAGATTGCGGTTGAAACCCTGACGGCCCGTCGAGCAGAACGTGCAGGCCAGCGCGCAGCCGGCCTGCGATGACACGCACAATGTGCCGCGATTGCGTTCGGGTATGAATACGGTTTCGATGGCGTTGCCGGCGCCCACCTCGAGCAACCATTTGCGTGTGCCGTCCGCCGCCGTAGTGTCGCTCACGATCGCGGGCGCGCTGATCACGGCGAGCTTTTTCATCGCCTCGCGCGATACCTTGGAAATATCGGTCATCGCGTCGAAGTCGTCCGCGCCCGACTGATGCACCCAGCGCATCAGTTGGCGCGCGCGAAACGGCTTCTCGCCCAAATCCGCACAAAACTGCGCGAACCCGGTGCGTTCGAAATCGAGCAGATTGACGGTCATGACAGGGTTACTAACGCGAATAGATATTGAGCGACGGAAAAAAATAAGCGATTTCGGCGCCTGCGGTTTCGGTCCCGTCCGAGCCATGCACGGCGTTGGCGTCTATGCTTTGAGCGAAGTCGGCGCGGATCGTTCCTTGCGCCGCTTTCTTCGGATCGGTGGCGCCCATCAGGTCGCGATTTTTCTGGATCGCGTTCTCGCCCTCCAACACCTGCACGACTACCGGCCCCGAAACCATGAAATCGACCAGGTCTTTAAAAAACGGACGCGCGCGATGGACCGCATAAAAACCTTCCGCATCTTCACGCGAGAGGCGCAACATGCGCGCGGCGACGATCTTGAGACCGGCGCCTTCGAACCGCGCTATGATCTGGCCGACCACATTGTTCGCCACCGCGTCCGGCTTGATGATTGAGAGCGTACGTTCAACTGCCATGCATCTTCCTTTGTGTCTGAATTTTAAGGCTAATTCATAAGAATACCACGTTAAGGGCTGGTTATAAAGCCGTTCTCGCTATTTTAGGGTGCCGTGGCGAACGGCTCCCATGCCGGGTCGATCGCCCGTTCGCCGGGTTGCGCCGCGAAGCTGCTGTCAATGCCGATGCCCGGCACATACACGAGCGCATCACCGCAAAAAAGCAGCGGAAGGCGCTCGCGCAGCCAGGGCGCCAGGTGCGCTTCCTGCATAAGGTTCTTCAAACTGCGCCGTGGCCGCCGCGCATCGGGGCGCAGGCGCTCGCCGCCGCGGCGCAGCCTGATCGTGACCGGCGCACTCTTGAGCTTCTCGACGCTGATACCGGCGCCCCGGCATTTTTTCATGATGAGGGTCGCGCCCAGCTCCGGCACCGGCATGCGCGCACCGCCATTCCACGTGCGGGTCAATTCGTGCGGGACGGGCAGCACTTTCGCAACGACCTGTAGTTCGCCGCCAAAACCGCGCAATTCATGGGCGCCCAGATCGATAACCAGCCGGCCCGCGCGCGGCTGCTGCAACTGGCGCGCGCATTCCGCCAGCCGGGCCTCGTTAGGCATGGTCACGCCACGGGTCGCCAGAAAAAATCGCAGCGTGTTTTTGGCGCGCACCGCCGTCAGTGCACGCAAGGGCGCGATTTTCAGGCGCTGCGCGTCGATCCGCGCGTCCATGCTCGCCAGATCGTCGAGCAACCGCGCAGCGTCGGCAAAATTCCGGCTCGCGCGCGCGAGCGTCTGACGATAGGCGGGATAACGTTGCGCAATTACCGGCATGAGCCGGTGGCGCACGAAATTGCGGTCGAACCCGGTGTCCGCGTTGCTGTCGTCCTCTATCCACTTCAGCTTGCGGCTTTTGGCATACACCTCGATTTCGCTGCGCGGAATATCGAGCACTGGACGCAGGATTGAAGGGGTGAGGGGTAAGGAGTGCGGTGGGAGGCGCGCCGGTTGAAACCGGTTTTGCTCCTCTCCCGTCTCTCCTCTCCCGTCTCCCCGCAACACCGGCATTGCGCTCGCGCCCTTGACGCCGGCGCCGCGCAGCAGTTGCAGCAATACGGTTTCAGCCTGATCGTCGAGATTGTGCGCGAGCGCGACGAAATCCGCCGGCAGCGTGGCGAACGCCGCATAACGCGCGCGGCGGGCTGCCGCTTCGAGGCTCGCCTCGCGCGGCACCTTTACTTTGACCACCGTCAGCGCAACTCCCAACCGCCGGCAATAGGCGCGGCAAAATCGCGCCCACGCGGCGGCCGCCGGATTAATTTGATGATTGACGTGCAGCGCAGCGAGTTCGAAGCCGATTTTTTTCGCCGCCCGCTGCAGCAGGTCGAGCAGGACCACCGAGTCGATGCCGCCGCTCAAGCCCGCGACCAGCCGGTCGCCGCGACGCACATGCCGCCCGAGTATCGCGGATACGCGCGCGAGCAGCGGATTACTTGGCGGCAACTTCCTTGTACTTGCCATAGCCCATCAGCCTTTCGAACCGCGCCCGGAGTAGTTCGTCAACCGACTGATCCTGGACCTGGCGCCAGGTATCCTGGAGCGCCTTCTTGAGGGTCTGCATCATGGCCACGGAATCGCGATGCGCGCCGCCGAGCGGCTCGGTGATGATTTTGTCGATGAGTCCCAGGGTCTTCAACCGCGTCGCCGTGATGCCGAGCGTTTCCGCGGCTTGCTCGGCGTGCTCGGCGCTTTTCCACAAGATCGATGCACAGCCTTCGGGCGAGATCACCGAATACGTCGCGTATTGCAGCATCAGCAATGCATCACCGACGGCGATCGCCAGCGCGCCTCCCGAGCCGCCCTCGCCGATCACCGTGCAGATGATGGGCACGCGCAACTCGGCCATCACGTAAAGGTTGCGGCCGATCGCCTCCGACTGCCCGCGTTCTTCAGCACCGACGCCCGGATAGGCGCCCGGCGTGTCGATAAAAGTAAATACCGGCACGCCGAATTTCTCCGCCAGCTTCATCAGGCGCAGCGCTTTGCGATAGCCCTCGGGCTTGGGCATGCCGAAATTGCGGTAGATCTTGTCCTTGGTATCGCGCCCTTTCTGGTGACCGATCACCATCACCGACTGGTCGTTGAAGCGCGCGAGCCCGCCGACTATGGCCGCGTCATCGGCAAATGCGCGATCGCCGTGCAATTCCTCGAAGCCGCTGAACATCCCCTGCATGTAGTCGAGCGCATACGGGCGCTGGGGATGGCGCGCGACCTGTGAAATCTGCCACGCCGTCAGCTTCGCGTAAATTTCTTTGGTGAGCTGCTGGCTCTTCTTCTGCAGCCGGCCAATTTCCGCGGAAATATCGAGGGCGGAGTCGTCCTGCACGAAGCGCAGCTCGTCGATTCTGGCTTCGAGCTCGGCGATCGGCTGCTCGAATTCGAGGAAGGTGGTTTTCATTGCGGTCGGCAAAACGAAATTACGCGGATGATACCGCAGAAGCCGGCGCTCAAAACAAATGCACGGCGAGCGGCGCGAAAAAACCAATGCACGAAAAAATGATGCCGACTACGCCGAGCCCGATCGCGATCCAGACCAGCGCCATCATGCTGGTGATGATCGCCGCCGAAGCGAGCACGATCGCGATCTGCAGCGCGGCGGAGGCCGTTTCGTAATGATGATAGGCGGCGAGCGCGCGGTCGCGGATTTTCTCCGCTTCCTTCGCGCGCGCGGCAAGTTCTTTTCTGCCTTCGCGCGTTTCCGGTTCGGTGTCGTAGCGCTCCGCCGTCTTTTTCCAGGCGGCTATGCGCTGCTCGAGCGCTTCCCTGGTCTTCGGCAGCACCGCCTGCTTGAGTTCCACCTCGGCGGCTTCACCGGCGGTGCGCACGACCGTCATGCGGATGGTCTTGGCCTGAAAAAACGACCACAGGTTCGCCGCCTCGATATTCTTGTCGATCGAATTCGTCTGTGCGCTTTTCCCGAGCGTCTCCGCAAACGCGAGTATCAATGCGAGCACCGATATCAGCAGCGCAATACGTTTGTTTTCCGGCCCGTCGTGGCCCCCGCCGTGCCCATGACCTGCTCCCGACATAAATCCTCCTCACGTCTGTAATCGCGGCCCGACTGCCGCGCGGCTGCTCGCGCGCCGGGTTGTGTGGCTAATATCCGCCCATATCGAAACCGCGCGGGTCGCTCGCGGCCTGCGCAGCGCCGTCGACGGCTTTGAAGACCACCTGCATATTCCCCCATTTTCGACTGATCAGCTTCAACTGATGGCCTTTCGCCTCGAGCGACGCGCGCCAGGCGTCCGAAAAGCTGTCGGGCTCGATCTCGACCTGGTCGGGCCAGCACTGGTGGTGATAACGCGGCGCAGTCACGATGCCGAGCAAATCGACCCGCTCCTGATTCAAGTAGTCGATGATCCCGAACAGCACCATGCTGATGATACGCGAGCCGCCCGGCGCGCCTATCACCATCACGCCTTTGCTGTCCTCGACGAACGTCGGGCTCATCGATGACAGCGGCCGCTTGTGCGGGGCGATCGCGTTGGCTTTGCCGCCGAGCAAATGGTAAAGATTCGGCAGCCCTGCGCCGAGCGAGAAATCGTCGATTTCATTATTGAGCAGCACCCCCGTGTCGCCGGCAACCACGCCCGCGCCGAACCACGAATTGATGCTCAGCGTCGCGCCGACGCGATTGCCGTCGGCGTCGATCACCGAATAATGCGTCGTGTTGTAACTCTCGGAGACGGCTGCCAGCGGCGTGATCGTCAGGGCGTCGAGCGGCGTTGCCAGATTCGGATCGATCGAGGCGGCGCGAGTGTGCGCGTAAGTTTTATCGACGAGCCTCGCGACCGGCACTTTCACGAAATCGCTGTCGCCGAGGTAGCGCAGGCGGTCCTGAAAGCCGCGGCGCAGCGCTTCAATCACGAGGTGCGCGCTGGCGGGATCGCGCGCATCGCCGACTTTGTAGCTTTCCAGAATATTGAGCGTCTGCGCCAGCGTCACACCCCCCGACGAGGGCAGCGCCGCCGACACGATGGTCGCGCCGCGGTAGCTGAAACGCACCGGCGCACGCTCAACGATCTTGTAGTTGGCGAGATCCGCTGCCTGCCACACACCGCCGGCCGCATTGACGCCGTTGACCAGCGACTGCGCAACCGCGCCGCGGTAGAACCCGTCGCGGCCGAGCTCGGCCATGCGCTCGAGCGTTGCGGCGAGTTCGGGCTGGCGCAGCAGATAGCCCTGGGGCGGCGCCTCGCCATCGCGCAGGAAAACGCGCGCGGTATTTACGCCGTCACGCAGCAGCCGCTCCCGAACCTTGGCGATGCGCGCAAACCGCGAATCGATATTGAAGCCGTCGCGCGCGAGCGCAATCGCCGGCGCGAGCAACTGGCGCAACCGCAATTTGCCGTAGCGCGTGGCGAGATGAACCATGCCGGCGGGCACCCCGGGGATACCCGCCGCTTTGCCGCCGCGCAACGTCGCGCCCGGCACCGGCACCCCATCAGGGTCGACATACAAGGAAAGCGCGACCGCGGCGGGTGCCGTCTCGCGCGCATCGATCATGATTTGCTTGCGATCGACCGCGCGGTGCAGCAGCCAGAACCCGCCGCCGCCCAGACCGGCGGAATAAGGTTCGACCACCGCGAGCACCGCGGCAACCGTCACTGCGGCATCGAAGGCGTTGCCGCCCTGCTGCAAAATCCGGTAGCCCGCCTCGGTGGCGAGCGGATGCGCGGTCGCAATCGCGGCGCGCGCCGGCACGTCTGCCGCGGCCGCGGACAGCGCGGCCAATGACAACACGAGCGCGACTACGCGCTGCCAGCGCAGGACGCGGGCGCGTAGCGCGCTTGCCATCCCGACGTTAGACAATGCCCGCGCTGACGCGCCGGTGGTGGGGTTCAACAAAGCAGTCCTCGTGAAGACCCAGTGAATGAATGGATTGCAGGCGGCTGCATGCACGACCGCTGCCAGCCCGTCGCACCCGCGCAGTATACCAGCGCGCATTCCGCGGTCGCCGGCCACGCTAGTCCAGTGTTTCGCGGTAGCGGGTCAGCGCGATGGTGCCCGCGACCAGCAAAAACACCGCGATGGGCCACACGTTGGGAAAAATCTCGGCCACGCCGTTGCCCTTGAGCAGGATGCCGCGCACGATGCGCAGAAAATGCGTGAGCGGCAATGCTTCGCCGAGCCACTGCGCCCACCAGGGCATGCCGCGAAACGGAAACATGAATCCCGACAGGAGCATGGACGGCAGAAAAAAGAAAAAGGTCATCTGCATCGCCTGCATCTGGCTCTTGGCGAGCGTGGAAAAGGTGTAACCGATAGCGAGGTTGGCGGCGATGAAAAGGATTAGCGCCGCCGACAGCAGGCCGAGGCTTCCCAGCATGGGCACCGCAAACAGCAATTTGGCGGCGAGCAGGATCACGGTGACCTGGATGTAGCCGACGATGATGTACGGCACGATCTTGCCGACCATCACCTCGCCGGGACGCACCGGTGTTGCGAGCAGATTTTCCATCGTCCCGCGCTCGTTTTCGCGCGTCACCGACAGCGAAGTCATCATCACCATCGTCATCGTGAGCACGACGCCGAGCAGGCCGGGCACGACGTTGTACTGGGTGATGCCTTCGGGGTTGTAACGGCGCTGTACGCGCATTTCGAACGCCGGCGCCTGGTAGCGCAGGCTCTGCAGCACGCCGTTGAGGTCGCGGTTCAGCGCGACCTGGTTGATCGTGAGCAACGCCGCGAGCGCGTTGCTGGTCGCCGCGGGGTCGGTCGCATCGGCTTCGACGAGCAGCACGGGACGCTCGCCGCGCTCGAGCTTGCGCGCAAAATTCTCCGGTATCGTGACCACGAACTGAACGTCGCCCAGCGCCAGCGCGCGCTCGGCTTCGGCCTGGCTCGAAAGACCCTGCACGATGCGAAAATAGCCGCTGTTTTCGATCGCGCGCACGAGAGTGCGCGCGTAGATGCTGTGGTCGGCGGCAAGCACCGCGGTCGGCAGCGCCTTCGGATCGGCGTTGATCGCAAATCCGAACAGGATCAACTGTATGACGGGCACGCCCACCATCATCGCGAAGGTGAGGCGGTCGCGCCGCATCTGCACGAATTCCTTGGTAAGCACGGCCCAGAACCGCGCGAATGAAAATGCGCGGCTCATGCGTCGAAATTGTCCGGCGCCTCATCCATCATGCGGATGAAAACGTCTTCAAGGCTGGGCTCGGCACGCGTCCATACGGTATTGGCGCGCGCGCGAAACGGCACCAGCGCGGCCTCCAGCGCCTGCGCATCAATGCCGCTCACATGGAGCGAAGTGCTGAACGGCACCACCATCGTGATCGCCGGCACGTCGCGCAACTGCGCCGCGAGTGCGAACAGGTCGGGGCCGGACACCGCCCAGGTGGTCAGCTGCGAATGGGCGATCACCTCGGCGGCGGTGCCGGTGATCAGCAATTTCCCGTACGCAATATAGGCGAGCCGGTGGCAGCGCTCCGCTTCATCCATGTAATGCGTGCTTACCAGGACCGTGATGCCTTCGGCAGCGAGCATATGAATGTGGCCCCAGAATTCGCGCCGCGCCTTCGGGTCGACGCCCGCCGTCGGCTCGTCGAGCAGCAGCAATTGCGGCGAGTGCAGCAGGCACGCCGCCAGCGCGAGCCGCTGCTTCCAGCCGCCCGACAGCTGGCCCGCGAGCTGCCGGCTGCGCTTGGCGAGCCCCAGCCGCTCGAGTGCCGCGGTAACCGCTTGCGCACGCGCGGGCACTGCGTAGACGCGCGCGATAAAGTCGAGGTTCTCCCGGATGCTCAAATCTTCGTACAGGCTGAAACGCTGCGTCATGTAGCCGACTTCGCGCTTGATTAACGCCGATTCGCGCAGGATGTCGTGCCCGAGACAGGTGCCGCGGCCGCTGTCGGGCGTGAGCAGTCCGCACAACATGCGGATGGTGGTGGTCTTACCGCTGCCGTTGGGTCCCAGAAAGCCGAATATCTGGCCGCGCTCGACGCGGATGCCAAAATTGTCGACCACGCGCCGGCCACCGAAGCTCTTGGTGAGCCCCTCGACGTCGATGACCGCGGCACCGCTCATCGCCAGGTCACATCGACCGGCTGTCCGGGATGCAGCTTCACGGCGTCCTCGGGTGCGGTGCGCGCTTCGATCAGATACACGAGCTTCGCGCGCGTTTCGCGGCTGTAAATGACCGGTGGCGTGTATTCGGCCTGGGGCGAAATAAAAGTGACCTGCGCGGCGAGCGGCGCGGCGCAGCCGTCGCAGCGCACGTTGACCGGCTGCCCGAGCTTCACCGCGCCGAGCATCGGTTCGGCGACGAAAAATCGGATCTTGATGTTCTGCGGCGGCAAGAGCGATACCACCGGCGACCCCGCCGGCACCCATTCGCCCGCCACGTAATTAGTATCGTTGACGAGGCCGGCGACCGGTGCCTTCACCGACTTCTGCGCGAGTCTCCAATCGGCTTGCGCGAGGGCCGCGCGGGCCGCTTTGGCGTTGGCCTCGGCGGCCCGAATATCATCCTGACGGCCGGCCAGCTGCGCGGTGGCAACCTGCGCTTCGAGTTCGCCCGCGCGCGCGCGGTCGCGCTCGACCGCGGCGCGCGCGTCGTCGACGGCGCTTTTCGATACAAAATTCGACTGGACGAGTTGCTCCTGGCGCGAAAGATTCAGCGTGGAAAGCTTGAGGCTTGCACGGGCCTGCGCGAGCTGCGCGCGCACCGCTTCGATTTCGGACGGCCGCCGGCTTTTCCTGAGATCCGCGGTCTGTGCTTCCGCATTGCGCACGCGCTCGTCGGCTTCGCGGCGCGCCGCCTCTTCATTGAGCTGCTCGAGCGTGAACAAAGGGGCGCCGGCATTCACCTGGCTGCCGCGTGTCACCTGCAGATTCTGCAGAGTGCCTGCAAACGGCGCTGCGATGCGCACGTATTCGCCTTCGGCGTAGCCCTGCAACACACCTTCGACTTTCTTGTCGCACGCGCCGAGTGCCGCCGCCATGACCGGTAGCCAGAAGAAACGCCGAAATTTCATGTTGCAGCCCCGAGGTTCAAGCGCGCGGTGGGTGGTGGCGGTTGTGCGGCTACGCCGATGCAGAGTGTTGACGATGCTATCATTTTCGCCCCTCCAACGCTGGACAGCGCGCCCGGTGCGGACGCTTAAAGCGCAAGCCTAGGGTACGCCGGTTCGCGGCGTGGCGGCGCGCTGACGCGCATCGGTTTGCATGATTAACGCGCCGGCGCCAAGCAATAAAGCATCCAGCCAGAAGGCCGCGCCGATCCCGAACGCGCTGCCGATGGTGCCGAAGATCAGTGGCACCAGTACCTCGGTGAATTTGTTGAAGCTCTGGCGCAAGCCCATCGCCTCGCCGCTGCGCCCTTCCGGCGCGCGGTTGTAGGTGATCACCATCGACAGCGGGCCGCAGCAGCCGAGCCCGATGCCGAGCACGAACGAAATGGCGGCGAGCAGGTAAACACTGGTGGAGAACGGAAACAGCAAGCACGCGACCGCTGCCAGCGCGAGCGAAACGTACAACACCGCCTCCTCGCTGCTGCGCTTCACCAATGCGGTCATCATGAGTCGCGTCATCAGGACTGCCACGGCATAGGTGCCGAGAATGATGCCGATCAGCGTCGCCGACAGTCCGATCGAGTGGCCGTAAATCGGCATATAGAACTGAAACAGTTCCCCGCCGGTTTCGATGATGCCGGCGGCGATGAACGCGCGGCGCAGCGGCACGTTACGCACCAGATCCATCGTCTTTTGCCCGCTGCGCTTTTGCCGGTCTTCGGCGACGCGCGGCAACCGCTGCGCGAAAAACAGCAGGAAGAACACCGGGCCGACGGGCAGCAGCGCGAGCACCAGATACGTTTTTTGATGGCCGACCGAGTCGATCAGAAAACCCGTCAGCGTTGGACCCACCAACGCGGTCAGCGCGACGCCGAGGCTGAATATTGCATAATTACGCGTGCGCTTGTGCCCGGAGCCGAACACGCCGATCAGGTGCTGCGCCGAAACCGTGTAGAAAATGTAGAGCGTGCCGATCAAAGTCGCGGACACAAACAGCGCGCCGAAACCGCGCCAAAGAAAAGGCAGCAGCAGGCCGCAACTGAGCGCCAGCGACCCTGCCAGCATCGGCACGCGCGCGCCGAGCCGGTCGGAAAGGCGGCCGGCGTAAAGCGCGAGGAACAGGGAAAAAAAGGAATACAGCGCATACAGGATGCCGATGACCAGGGCGGACGCGCCGAGGTCTATCGCATATAGCGAGAGCAGCATCTTGCTGCCTTTGTACGCGATATGATTGAGCACCGTCATGGCGACGATGACGTAAAACCCCATGGCATTCCTGATGCACCGGCGCGCGGCCGGCTAGACGATAAGCGCCGATTGTAATGCATGGCCTGCGAGCGCCGGCCGCACGCGGCGGTATCGAGCTAAAATCAAACCACCCGCGCGCGAGCCCGATGTGCGCGCGCAACCGGAGACCAGCGCATGAAAATTGAAACTATCGGTGTTATGAGCCCCGGCGACATGGGCCAGGCCATCGCGCAGCAACTGCAGGGCAAGGGTTACAAGGTTTGCACAGCGCTCGACAATCGCAGCGCACGCAGCAAGGCGCTGGCCCGCGACGCGGGGCTCACCGACTTGGGCTCGATCGCCAAACTGACGGAGCACTGCGATCTCATACTGTCGGTCATGAATCCAGGAGCTGCGCCCGCTTTCGGCAGCGAGGTCGCGCAGGCACTGGCCGTCAACCAGCGCAGCCCGCTCGTCGTCGACTGCAATGCAATCGCGCCGGTGACCATGCAGGCGATTGCCGCGCAGATCACCGCCGCGGGCGGACGCTGCGCCGATGCCGGCATCATCGGACCGCCGCCGCGCGGCGCGGCAAAAACCACGCTCTATGTTGCGGGCCCGGAAGCCCGCGCGCTCGAAGCGCTTGCCACACCCCAAATCGCGGTGATCGTGCTGAGCGAACGCATCGGGGACGCGAGCGCTATCAAGATGTGCTTTGCGGCGATGACGAAAGGCGTGCAGGCGCTCGGAGTCGAGCTGCTCGTGGCCGCACGCCGGCTCGGCGTCGACGCGGCGCTTGAAGAACAGTTCAAGGCCTCGCGCAGCGAAGTCTATAACTGGGTCGTGGGAGCCCTGCCGGTGATGCCGCCCAAAGCCCATCGCTGGGTGCCGGAAATGCTCGAGATCGCCAAAACGTTCGAGGGAGCAGGCATGACGCCGCGCATGTTCGAAGGCGCGGCGGCCATGTATTCGTTCATCGCCGATACCGCGCTGGGGCGCGAAACGCCCGAGAACCGCGATAAATCACGCGGCGGCAAAGACGTCGTGAGATCGCTCGCGGACGAACGCGGCAAGTAAGGCGGCGCCGCGCGTTTCGCGCTATTGCGTGCGATACATCGACCGGCGGTCGCGCGTGAACGTAATCACGTCCTCCGCGCCATCGCGCACGCTGCGCCCCAGCGTCAGCTTGCCGGAGCCGTCGAGCAGCAGCTCCTTGCGCAGCACGTGCACTTCGTCGCCGCTCTCGAGCGCCACGAAAGTCCCGTTGAGGCTGTGATCGACGAGATAAAAATGCGTGCGCATCAGGCGGATGCTCACGTGCTTGCGGGAGGCGAGCTTCTCGTGCACGATCAAATCGCAGTCTTCGCCGCGCCCGACCGTGATATTCGGTCGCGTCTGGTCGAGCCGCAGGCTCAAATTACGGTGCGCAACGATCAGGCTGCCCTGGTCGCCGGGAATGATCTTGTGCGAGCGCATGTTGACGTCGGTCAGAGCGGCGACGTCGGAGTGCCAGACCACCTGATACACGGTCGATTCGTCGGTGCTGCCCTTGAGCACGGCCTTGAACACGGGACGTACCGTCGCACGCAATTCCGGTGACAAGTTGCGTTCCGTGGCCTCGGTCGTGAGAATCTGCTCGGCCGCGGCCACCGCGGTCAGGTAGGCGGCCGCATTCACAGTGTCGCCGAAAATATCGGTATCTTCGACCAGCACCGGGCCGTAATGCAGGCCGATATGCAGTTTCACACGGTGCTGGCCGGGCCGCTTGCCCTCGACCGTCGACTGCATCGCGCTCGCTGCCATGACCGCGTCGTCGGCGCGCCGGAACACGCACATGACTTCGTCGCCGATGGTTTTGACGACGCGCCCGCGAAACCGCTCGACCACGCCGGTAACCAGCGAAAGGCACGCGTCCACCACCGCGCGCGCCGCGCTGTCGCCCAGCGTGCTGTAGAGCTTGGTGCTGTCGCTGATGTCAGCGAACAATACCGCCAGGTTCTGGGTTTGACGCGCCATATGCCATTCGATTGTTCAACCGCCCGCGATTATCCCACACGCGCCGCCGGCTACGCGAATTCATGCGCCGGCGACCGTGTCCGAACGCGGCGTCACTGGAGCGCTTGATGAATCCAGTGCGCTGCTACGAGAGTAGCGACGTCGCTGCCGAACGCGCCTATCACCTGCACGCCGACCGGCAGTCCGTTGGCCGCGACCGCGGCCGGCAGCGTCACGCATGGCGTACGCAGCAGCGTCCACATGCGGTTGAAGACCGGGTCGCCGGTCATCTCGAGACCCGCAGGCGCTGCGCCCGGCGCACTCGGCGCGAGCAGCACGTCGCAATCGGCGAATACGTCGCCGAGCGTGCGCCGGCAGTTGCGCGCGAGCATTTGCGCCGCGTCGTAGCGTTCGTGCGTGACTTTCAGGCCGTCTGCCAGTATGCCCTGCAGCCGCGCGCTGATTTGCGGCCAGTGCCGCAGGCGCTCATGCGCCAGCGACTGCGCCTGCTCGGCGAACATGATATCGATCTGCGCCTGCACCAGGCTCGCATAGGTCGGTGGCAGCTTGATCTCGCTGACTGCAGCGCCGGCCGTGGCAAGCGTGCGCGCTGCCGCTTCGAGCGCGGCCACGGTTTCAGGCTGCGCGTGCTTCCATTCATAAGTGCGGCAGACGCCGACGCGCAATTTGCCCGGCCAACCCTTGTCGATGATCAACTCGCGGCGCCCGCTGACTGCCGCGGCGAAATACGCGGCGTCGGGCACGTTGCGCGCGATCGTGCCGACGGTATCGAGCGTATCGGACAGCGCCTTGACGCCGACGCGGCTGATCATACCGAAGCTCGGCTTGTAGCCGACGACGCCGCAGTATGAGGCCGGCCGTATGATTGAGCCCGCCGTCTGGGTGCCGAATGCGAGCGGCACCATGTAGTCCGCGACTGCCGCTGCGGAGCCCGACGAAGAGCCGCCGGGCGTATGCCCGGGATGGTGCGGATTGCGCGTCTTGTTCGGCTGCATGACCGCGAACTCGGTGGTTACCGTCTTGCCGATCACGATGCCGCCGGCCGCCCGCGTGAGCGCCACGCACGGTGCGTCCCACGCCGGACGGTGCGCCGCGTAGATGGGCGAGCCGTAGGTCGTCGGCATGTCGACCGTGTCGATCAGGTCCTTCACGCCGACCGGCAGCCCGTGCAGCAGCCCGCGGCCCGCGCCGGTCCCCGTCCCGGCGTCGGCCGCGTGCGCCTGCGCGAGCGCGGCGTCCGCATCGATATGCATCCAAGCCTGCACGTCGTTCTCGCGCAGCCCGATGCGGTCGAGGCAATCCTGCACCAACGCGACCGAGGTGATCTTTCCGGTGGCAAGCTGGCGCGCCGCTTCGACCGCCGACAAGGTATTCAACGCCCCCATTACGAACTCCAGTCCTTGATCAACTCGATGTAAATATCGACGGCCTGCTCGACGCAGTCAACCAAGCAGTACTCGTCGGTCTGGTGCGCGAGCTGCGGCTCGCCGGGCCCAAGCACCACCATCGGAATGTCGCGATACGCGTCCTTCAACACCGCCGCGTCGGTGAAATAAGTCGCCGTCTTCGCGTGCGGCCGCGCTTTCAGGTGCGGCTGCGTGACATCGAACACGCGCTGCATCCAGGGTTGCGCCGGGTCCGAATAAATCGCGCCGACATCTATCGTCGGCGTGACCTCGACCGTTTCACCGAGCTCGCGCTGCATGCGTGAGCGCAGCAGCGCATGGTCCTGGCCCGGGATCGTGCGGATATCGACGCCGATGACCGTCGAATCCGGCACCGAGTTGATGTTGAGTCCGCCGTGCACTGTGCCGACGTTCAATGTCGGGCGGCCCATCAGCGCGTGGGCGGGCGTTTCGAAGTCGAACTCGCGCAGCTTTTGAATCGCGCCCGCGGCTTTGTAGATCGCGTTGTCCCCGCGTTCCGGCATCGAGCCATGCGCGGTGATGCCGCGCGTCGTCACGTCCAGCCACAGCGCGCCTTTATGCCCGACCAGCGGATAGTTCGCGGTCGGCTCGCCGATGACGAGCGCGCCGACTTCGCCGAGCAGTCTGCCCTGCTTGACCAGATGCGCGGCGCCGCCGCAGCCCAACTCCTCGTCGGCAGTGATCACGAGCGTGACTCCCGGCCCGGCCTTGATCTGGTCGACCATCCGCAACGCGGCGATCACGAACGCGGCGACGCCGCTTTTCATATCGCTCGAGCCGCGCCCGTAGAGCTTGCCACCTTCGAGGCTGGCGCCGAAGGCGTCCGCTTTCCAGGGAGTCGTCCCCAGCGGCACCGTGTCGATGTGCCCGGTAAAACCGAGCGGCCGTTTACCCGCCCGCCCGCCAAGCTTGGCGACCAGGCTGGTGCGCGTCGGCGCGAACTCCGCATAATCGACGGTAAACCCCGCGCGCTTCAGGAGATCGCCCAGATGCTGCGCACACGCCTGTTCGGCGCCGGGCGGATTGATCGTGTTGAACTTCAGCAATTCACGCGTAAGCTGCACCGCGTCCGGCGTGGCTGCCATAGAACTCCTTTTCAAGCGGTCTGTTTGTCGCGCAAGTGACACGCGACATAATGCCCAGCCCGCACTTCCTGCATCAACGGCTCCTCGACCCGGCAGCGCTCGAATGTATACGGACAGCGCGTATGAAAGCGGCAGCCGGGCGGCGGATGGATCGGGCTGGGGACATCTCCACCGAGAATAATGCGCTTTTTTTGCGCGCGCGGATCGGGGGTCGGCACCGCCGACAGCAATGCCTCGGTGTACGGGTGCTGCGGATGCGCGAACAGCGAACGCTTGTCGGTCAGCTCGACGATTTTGCCCAGATACATGACCGCCACGCGATGGCTGATGTGCTCGACCACCGCGAGATCGTGCGCGACGAACAAGTACGAAAGCTGCATCTCGCTTTGCAGATCCATCAACAGATTGATCACCTGCGCCTGCACCGACACGTCGAGCGCCGATACCGGCTCGTCGCACACGATGAGCTTGGGGCGCAACGCCAGCGCGCGCGCAATGCCCAGGCGCTGGCGCTGCCCGCCCGAGAACTCGTACGGATATTTGATGAGCTGGTCCTGGCGCAGGCCGACCTTGTCGAACAGGGATTGCACACGGGCGCGGATTTCGGCCCGCCCGGCCGTTTCGAAATTGCGGATCGGCTCGCCGACGATGTCTTCAGCGCGCATGCGCGGGTTGAGCGATGAATACGGGTCCTGAAACACGGCCTGCAATTCGCGCCGGTACGGCCGCATGCTGGCGGCTGAAAGATTGTCGATACGCCGCCCGCGCCAATCGATCGAGCCGCTGGTGGGCTCGACGAGTTTCAATACCGCCTTGCCGGTCGTCGACTTGCCGCACCCGCTTTCGCCGACTAAGCCCAGCGTTTCACCTTCGGCGATCGAAAAGCTGACGTCGTCGACCGCGTGGACCTGGCCCGTCACGCGGCCGAAGACGCCTTTGCGCACCGGAAAGTGCTTGACGAGATTCTTGACCTCCAGCAGCACTTCGCCCGCGCTCATGCGCCGTCTCCAGCAACACGCGTGGATTCCCAGCACGCCGCAAAATGTCCTGGTGCCTTCTCTTCGAGCGGCGGATATTCGCGATGGCAGCGCCCGGTAGCGTAGCCGCAGCGCGGCGCGAACAGGCAACCCACAATCGCTTCCTTCAGCGACGGCACCATGCCGGGAATCTCGGCCAGCCGCGAAGGCCCGGCAGCCTGCGCCTGCTCAAGCCGCGGAATCGACTTGAGCAGCCCCTCGGTATACGGATGGCGCGGTCGCGCGAACAGATCATCCACCGCAGCCTCCTCGACCTTGCGGCCCGCGTACATTACGACGACGCGCTGCGCCATCTCCGCGACGACGCCGAGGTCGTGGGTGATCAGCACGATCGCCGCACCCGTCTTCTCCTTCAGTCCGCGCATCAGGTCGAGGATTTGCGCCTGTATCGTCACGTCGAGCGCCGTCGTCGGCTCGTCGGCGATCAACAGGCGCGGATTGCAGGCGAGCGCCATGGCGATCATCACGCGCTGGCGCATGCCGCCGGACAGTTGATGCGGATACTGGTCGATGCGGCGCGCCGCCTCCGGGATATTGACCAGCGTCAGCATTTCCACCGCCCGCACGAGCGCTTCGGCGCGCGTCATGCCACGGTGAAGCACGAGCGCCTCCGCAATCTGGCCGCCTATCTTCAGCACCGGGTTGAGCGACGTCATCGGCTCCTGGAAGATCATCGAAATCTCGTTGCCGCGCACCTTGCGCATCGCGTCTTCGCTCAAGCCGAGCAGATCGCGGCCCTGGAACATGAGCCTGCCGGCGGCGATTTTGCCCGGCGGGGATGCGATCAGGCGCAGGATCGACAGCGACGTCACGCTTTTGCCGCAGCCGGATTCGCCGACGACGGCCAGCGTTTCGCCCGGATACACCGTAAACGAGACGCCATCGACCGCGCGCACGACGCCGTCGCGCGTATAGAAATACGTCTTCAGATCGTCGACTTCGAGCAAAGGCGCGGCGGCGGTATTCATTACATTCTCCGTGCCAGGCGCGGATCGAGCGCGTCGCGCATGCCGTCGCCGAGCAGATTGACCGCCAGCACGGTCACCGACAGAAAAATGCCGGGAAACAATATCAGGTAGCCAGCGATCTGAAAGAGGCTGCGCGCCTCCGCCATGATGTTGCCCCAGCTCGGAATGTTCGGCGGCGTGCCCGCGCCGATGAAGGACAGGATGGCTTCCGTAATCATCGCCGACGCGCACACGTAGGTGGCTTGCACCAGCAGCGGCGCGACAGTGTTCGGCAGGATGTGCCGGATCAGTATGCGCGGCAGCGTGGTGCCCGCCGCCACCGCCGCCTCGACGTACGGCTGCTCGCGCAGCGTCAGCACGAGACTGCGCACCAGACGCACGACGCGCGGCACTTCGGCAAGCGTGATGGCTGCAATCACGTTTTCGACGCTCGCGCGCGTCAGTGCCATCAGCGCAATCGCCAGCAATACGGGCGGGATCGACATGAGTCCGTCCATGATGCGCATCACGATTGCATCGAGCCAGCGAATGAATCCGGTCACCAGCCCGATGGCGAGACCGACCAGCGTGCTGAACAGCGCTACCGCGATGCCGACCGTCAGCGACACGCGCGCGCCGTACAACACGCGGCTGTAGACATCGCGGCCGAGCATGTCGCTGCCAAACCAGAATTCCGCCGAAGGCGGCTTGATGCGGCGGATCGGCGCGACTGCCTGCGGATCGATGGTGCCGAGCCACGGCGCGAATATTGCAATCAGGATCATCAGCAATAGCACCACGCCGCCGACGATCGCAGTCGGATGGCGTCGAAACGATTCGCGAAAACGCCGCCAGGTGGGCGATTCCGATTTCGGCAGAGTGTCGATTGCGATGGCCGTCATTTTCCTAACTCAAAATCAATTGAAATCGCCGATGGCCGCCGATGAACGCAGATAAAACCCTTGGTCGTCACGGGCACTTCTGAAATTGCAATGTATTTCATCGGCTTTTATTGGCGTTAGTCGGCAGTTGCTGTCTTGGCTTTTAAACGCGCTCTAATACCGGATGCGCGGATCGAAATACATATAGCTCATGTCGACCGCAAGATTCACGAGCACGTAGGCGCCGGAGAACAGCAGGATCACGCCCTGGATGATCGGATAGTCGCGGCGTAATATCGCATCCACGGTGAGCCGGCCGATGCCGGGAATCGCGAACACGGTTTCAGTCACGATCGCGCCGCCGATCAACAGCGCGATGCCGATGCCGATGATGGTTACGATCGGCACCGCGGCGTTTTTCAGCGCGTGGCCGGTGAGCACGGCGCTCGCTGACAGGCCTTTGGCCTGTGCGGTGCGGATGTAATCCTGCGCGAGCACGTCGAGCATGGACGCGCGCGTAATACGCGCAATCAATGCAATGTAAACGGTGCCGAGCGCAGTGCTCGGCAGCACGAGATGGCGGAACCATTCCCACACGCCTTCGCGGATCGGCCGGTAGCCCTGTACTGGCAGCCAGTCGAGCTGGATGGAAAACGTCTGGATCAGGATGTACGCAAGCACGAACACCGGCACCGAAAAGCCAAGCACCGAAAACGCCATTACCGCGCGATCGATCCAGGTGCCGACGCGCGCCGCGGCCAGCACGCCGAGCGGCACCGCGAGGGCGACCGAGATCACGAGCGTGCACAGCGTCAGCGCGACCGTCGGCTCGATGCGCTGGCCAATCAGGTGGGTTACCGGCAGATTGGTGAATATCGAGGTGCCGAGATCGCCGTGTAGCAACGCCCACACCCAGCCGCCGAAGCGCACGAAAAACGGCGCGTCGAGCCCCAGTTTTTCACGGATGCGCCGGATGTCATCGTCGGTGGCGGCGTCGCCCGCGAGAATCGCTGCGGGGTCGCCCGGGGTCAGATACAGCAGCGAAAAAACGAAGAACGCGACGACTGCCATGACTACAATGGTCGCGCCCAGTCTGCGAACTACATAAGCGAACACCTGGCGTGCCTAACTCGATACAACGCGCGATGCGCTGTCACGATTTTGGCTCAGCGCTAAGAGACAGGCCTGCGGCGTAGTCATTCTAAGCAAGGGGCTTGCGCCCTTGTTCCCTTTGTATATCCCGCGGAGTCGAACAAGGGGGCGCGCCCCCTTGTAAACCGCCCTCGACATTCCTCAAACTTCACGATAGTTGCCTATGCTTCACTAACAAGTTGTTTAGCTGCGCCGGAGCCGCTATTTCTTCTCGACGTTCCACAGCAGATTGATCGGCGCGATGATAAGCCCGCTGATGTTCGAGCGGTACGCGGTCGGCAGAATGAACCGGCCGGTCGGCACGATCGGCACGAATTCGAACGCGCGCTGCTGCACCGCATCGGCCGCCTTCTTGGAACTCGCCGCGTCCGGCGCATTAAACCAGGCCTCGCGCAGCTCTTCCATCTTCGGATCGGTTGGCCAGCCGAACCAGGCTTTTTCCCCGGTGCCGCGGATCGGGAAATTCACCGCCGGGTTGACCATGTCGGGACCGACCAGCCAAGTGTGGAAAATCGACCAGCCGCCTTTTTCCACCGGCTCCTTGACCGCGCGGCGGGTGATCAACGTGCCCCAGTCGCCCGCCTGGATTTCCGCATTCAAACCCATTTTCTTCAGCATCTCGAGCGTAAGCAGCGATTGCGCGTGGACGATGGGCTGGTCGGTCGCGTCAATGATGACGATTTTCTCGCCTTTGTAACCAGCCTCCTTGATGAGCTGCTTGGCCTTCTCGACATCGCGCTTGCCCTTCAACGGCTCCGCGCCCACTTCCGACGACAACGGCGTGCCGCAGGTGAAATACGAATAGCACGTGTGCCCGTTTTTAGGGTCGCCGGCGATCCCGATCACGTAATCCTGCTGATTGACCATGTAGAGCACCGCCTGGCGCATTTTCTCGTTGTTGAACGGCGGCTGCAGGAAGTTGAAGCGGATCATGCCCATCGAGCCCAGCAAATCGATGTTCTTGACCGTGATGTCCTTATTCTTCGCGAGCACCGGAATCAGGTCGGGCGGCAGTTGCTCCCAGATGTCCGCTTCGCCGGCGTTGAGCGCGGCTGCCGCGGTCGCCGAATCCGGAATGTAAATCCACTCGACGCGGTCAACCTTGACGACCTTGCCGCCGGACGCCCACGACGGCGCTTCCTTGCGCGGCACGTAGTCGGTGTTCTTGACGTAGACGACTTTGCTGCCGGGAACCCATTCCGCCTTGACCATCTTGAACGGGCCCGAACCGGTCGCGTCCTCGATATTCTTGAACGCATCGGTTTTGGCGATGCGCTCCGGCATGATGAACGGCACGTTCGACGACGGCTTCGCCAGCGCTTCGAGCGCGAGCGGGAACGGTTTCTTGAGCTTCAAGGTGAATGTCTTGTCGTTGACCGCGCTCCAGGTCTCGGTCGCTTCTGCGAGTTTCTGGCCGAGCGCATCGCGCTTGGACCAGCGGTCTATCGAGGCGATGCAATCCGCCGGGCGCACCGGCTGCCCGTCGTGAAACTTGAGTCCGTCACGCAGCGTGAACGTATAGGTGAGGCGGTCCTTGGAGAGCTCGTACTTGTCGATCATCTGCGGCTTGACCTGGAACTTTTCGTCCATCGCGAACAGCGTGTCGTACACCATGTAGCCGTGATTGCGCGTGATGTAAGCGGTGGTCGCGATTGGATCGAGTATGCGCAAATCCGCCTGCGGTATGAATTTCAGGACTTTCTGCTGGGCATAGGCGACGCCCGAGGCCAGCACGGTGGCGAAAAATGCGGCCGTGACGGCAATGCCGGCCGAACGAAATGGCTTGTTCATCGAAATCCCCTTATTCATCAGAATATGAAACGGATATACCGGTGTGAGCAATTTGAGTACCCGCCGCTGCGCGGGTGCGCCCGCGGCGTTTTTCGACGCGGGCCTATTGTATTACATGCCTTTGCGGGAGGGCTGGAAACTATCAATTACGGCCTGACGCACAACACGGGGGCGTGCTGCGCTGCAATGGTGCGCGCCGGTGCGGAACGCGGCTAGGCGTCGAGCGGGTAAAGGGGCCGACGCAAACGCCGATAATCGAACAGCGAAAAATCGGAGGAACACACGCCGCCGCTCGCGCATTCGATGATCGTGGTCGCGAGCGGCGCGAAGACGGGCCGGTAATACATGCGCGATTTCAGAATCAGATAGCGCTCCAGCGTGGGCTGCAGGCCGGCGCTGGTAAATACCCCGAGATCCCACGGCTCCTGCGTCTGCTCGGTGACGACGATGCGCGCGGCGCCGATGTCGTACAACACCGTCCGCCCCATGTAACAACGCGTGCCGGTATAGATCGGACCGCTGATCGTGTATTCACCGCTGCTGATGGCACGCACCTGGCCGGTCAGCCGCAGCGGCGCTTTCGCCGGTTGCGAAATTTTTGGCATCGCCACTTTGTTGCCCAGTGCCAGCGTGACGGTCGCCCCCGCCCCCGCCTCGATCAGCTGCGCCACCGCCTGCGGATCGCAGATGGGTCCGGCACCGATGTGAGTCATACCGTGGCGCAGGCATTCGGCGAGCACATCCATCGTGTCGCAGGTGCCACCCGACATGCAGTTGTCGCCGTGGTCCAGCAACAGCGTAAGGCCGTGCTTGACGGCACGGGCGCGCGCCACCGAATTGCCCAGCGACGTCTGCGTAAAAACGAATTCGCTTTTGCGCGCCGCGAGCATCCGGCTGCAATCGTCCGCCCAGCCCTGCGCTTGCGCCTGAGCGCGGTCGGCCACCACCACCACGCTCATACCGGCATCTGCGATGTCGGCCAGGTAAAAGCCGCCGAATACGCTGGCGGCGAGCGCGCCGTGACGTTCGAGCCCGCGCGCGAACTCGACCCCGTCGTGCATCGCGCCCGGAATCTCCGTGTTCTGGCACAGCGTCTGTGCGAGTATGCCCGGGCGCGCGAGGGCGACCACCGGTTGCGTCTTGCCGGCGAGCATGTCGAAGAGCAGGCGCGCCGCGTGCGCGCCGGTATCGTACATATCGACATGCGGGTAGGTCTTGAAACCGACGACGACGTCCGCGAGACTGACCATCCGCGCCGAAACATTGGCGTGCAGATCGAGTGCGAGCGCCAGCGGAGTAGACGGAGCGATCTTGCGGATGCGCTCCAGCAATTCGCCCTCGCCGTCCTCGGCATCCTCCACCACCATCGCACCGTGCAGGTCGAGCATGATCGCGTCGCAACCGGCGGCAACCGCCTCGACGATCGCGTCGCACATGACGCGATAGGCGGACGCATCGACCGGACCGCTCGGATTCGCCATTGCAAACAATGGCGTGACGATCGCACAGCCTTCGCGCTCGGCCCTATCGATGTAGGCGCCCATGGCAGTGGCGGATCCGCGCGCTGCCGTCAATGCAGCGGCGCCAAACGCAGGGCCGTGCGGGTCGCCGGCGCCAAATGCGGCGAGCGGTGTGGGCACCGGCGAAAAAGTATTGGTCTCGTGGTTGAGACGCGCGATCACGACTTTCATGGCCGTAGATTCTAGCGCGAAGCACGGGTTCTTTTCCCGCGTTGCCAGTCGAATCATCGCCATGTTTTAATCAGCCTCTATGTCCACTACCTCCGAAACTGGTTCACGCACCATCGTTCACAGCACCTGCCCACACGATTGCCCGAGCACGTGCGCGCTCGAAGTCGAGAAAATCGACAGCCACCACATCGGCCGCATCCGCGGCGCCGCCGCTAATTCATATACCGCCGGCGTAGTCTGCGAAAAAGTCGCGCGCTATGCCGAGCGCGTGCATCACGCCGACCGCCTCGCGCAACCGTTGCAGCGCACCGGCGCGAAGGGCACAGCCGAATTCACGCCGCTCTCCTGGGAATCCGCCCTCGACGAAGTGGCTGAGCAATTCATGCGCGCTGCCCAGCGTCTGGGAAGCACCACGGTGTGGCCGCTCTTTTACGCCGGTACCATGGGACTGGTGCAACGCGACGGCATCGACCGGCTGCGGCACGTCATGCGCTACTCGCGCCAGCACGCGACCATCTGCACCGCGCTCGTCGATGCCGGCTGGATGGCCGGCGTGGGCGCCAAAATGGGTCCCGATCCGCGCGAGATGGGCGAATCCGACCTCATCGTCGTTTGGGGCAGCAATCCGGCCTCGACCCAGGTCAACGTTATGACTCACGTCGCCAAAGCACGGCGCGAGCGCAAAGCGCAACTGATCGTCGTCGATCCTTATCGCTCGGGGACAGCCAAAGTGGCGGACACGCACATCATGTTGAAGCCAGGCACCGATGGCGCACTCGCCTGCGCAATCATGCACGTCATGTTTCGCGACGGATACGCCGACCGCGCTTATATGCGCACTCACGCCGATGTGCCGGACGAACTGGAGACGCACCTCGCGTCGCGCACGCCTCAGTGGGCCGCCGCCATCACCGGCCTGACCGTCGCGCAGATCGAGAGCTTCGCCCAGCTCTACGGAAAGACCCAGCGCGCTTTCATTCGCGTCGGTTACGGCTTTTCACGCTCGCGCAACGGTGCCGCCAATGTGCACGCGGTCTCGTGCCTGGCCACCGTCGGCGGCAAATGGCAGCACCGCGGCGGCGGCACTTTCTATACCAACGGCGATATCTACAAAATAAAGGATGCGCTGATCAAGGGTACGGATCACCTCGACCCGTCAATCCGCGCACTCGACATTTCGCGCGTGGGCCCGGTGCTCACCGGCGACAAGGACGATCTCGGCGACGGCCCGCCCGTAACCGCAATGCTGGTACAGAACATGAATCCGGCAGTCGTCTGCCCGGACTCGCACGCGGTGCGCGCGGGCTTTATGCGCGATGACCTTTTTCTGTGCGTGCACGAGCAGTTCATGACCGATACGGCGAAGTTCGCCGACATCGTGTTGCCCGCAACCACGTTCCTCGAGCACGACGACATGTACCGCGCCGGCGGACATTCGTTCTTCCAGGTCACGCGCAAAGTCATCGAGCCCTACGCCGATGCGCGCGAAAACCACTTCGTAATCTGCGAGCTTGCCCGACGGCTGGGCGCCGAGCACCGCGGTTTTCACATGACCGCATGGGAAATCATCGAGGAGTCGCTGAAGCTGTCCGGTTATCCGGACGCCGCGACGCTGCACCGCGACCATTGGATCGACCGCCAGCCGGATTTCGATCAAGCCCACTTCATCAACGGCTTTCCGACTCGCGACGGCAAGTTCCATTTCAAGCCCGACTGGTCCGCACGCGGCAAGGACCACGAAAAAATGCCCGCCCTGCCCGATCACATGGGCAGCGAGGAGCGCGCCGACGCGATCCATCCGTTCCGACTCGTCACAGCGCCCGCGCGCAGCTACCTGAACAGCACCTTCACGGAAACACCGGGCTCGCGAAAACGCGAGCAGCAGCCGACGGTGCTCATCCATCCCGCGGACTGCGCCGCGCTGGGCATGGCGACCGGCGAGCGCGTCGAAATCGGCAACACGCGCGGCGCGATCACGGTACACGCCAAAATATTTGACGGCGTGCAACCCGGCGTCATCATCATCGAATCAATCTGGCCGAACGCCGCGTTCGAAGGCGGCATCGGCGTGAACTCCCTGGTCGGCGCCGATCCCGGCGCGCCGAACGGGGGCGCCGTGTTTCACGACAGCGCGGTGTGGATCAGGCGCTTGGCTTAAGCTCGAGAACTAAAGCGAAAGCTTTACCGCAAAGGACGCGAAGGACGCGACGGAAATACGAGGGCTTTAGCTATTTGTGAAAAACCATAGTGGTTACAATTTAGCAGATCATATTTGGCAACTAAATTCTGTCACCTAAATTTCGTCAACCAATTTAAAGTTGAACTAAACCGCTTACGCGGTGGTGGTCTGCACTTCGCCGTCCGGTGAGGTGATGCAAGTCGAAGTGTTTACGTGATGGGAAGCGCGCGGCGCGCTGCTGTGTCAGCGTGATGGGGCGGGGCTATTCCCGCATCAATCACGAGGAGACACT
>JBKJMN010000421.1:0-3756 GCA_046596405.1 Burkholderiales bacterium | reverse complement strand
GCGGACGATTACCGCGCGCCCATTGCGCAGATTGGTCACGCGCAAGCGGGTTCCCATAGGATAAGTGGGGTGTGCCGCGGTCAGGTCGCTTTTGTCGAACTTTTCACCGTCGGCGGTTTTTTTTCCGTGCAGTCCTTTGCCGTAGTACGACGCGAGTCCGGTGCGCGTGTGGCTTTGGTGCTGCTCTGGCTTCGCCGCCGGCTCATCGCGCGATTGTTTGGCGGCCGCTCCCGGGATGAACACGGCGGCGATTGCGACTAGACAAATGGACTTAAGCGTCCACACCGTTGCATTCGAATGGCTACGTCCGGACATAGTCAACCTCCATGGGCATGGCGTTCGGATCATAAGGCTAGGCGCGAAAAGGTGCACCAACCAGTAGCCGTTGTCTCTAATGCTTGTAGGCCAAGGCCAGCAATAATCAGCGAGCGTCAATTATTCCGACGCCATTGTCAGTGCCAAGCCGACAGACATGCGCGGCGACACGAAACGATAATCCGCATTCACTGGTTCTTATTCCTGTCCCGATGAGCGTTTGTCCCGTCGACCTGGAAGGTTGCGACCGCCCCGAATGCGGGGGCGGGCGCTGCGACCTATCCGGTGAGTTGCGACTGCTACCCTGCGCAGGGTGCGGATATCTGCTCGTGCTGCGCGGCGCGGGCCCATGTGCGGGCTGCGTGACGATTGATCTGGTTGAAATTTCGGAGGTCTGACATGCCCCGCTCGATATGGAAAGGCGCCATCAGTTTCGGCCTCGTCAACATCCCGGTCGAAATTGTCACCGCGGAGGAGCGCAAGGAGTTCAAGTTCTCGATGCTCGACAAACGCGATTTCTCGCCGGTTGGCTACAAGCGCTATAGCAAGGAGTCGGGCAAGGACGTGGAATGGAACGACATCGTGAAAGGCTATGAATATGAAAAAGGCCAGTACGTGGTCTTGTCGGATGAGGATTTCAAGCGCGCGAACGTAAAGGCTTCGCGCACGATCGAGATACAGGCGTTCGTGCCGGGCAAGGATGTTTCCCCCGAGTACTTCGAGACGCCCTATTACCTGATCCCGGGCGAGCGCGGCGAAAAAGTCTACGCGCTGCTGCGCGAGACGCTGCGCACGACCGGCCGCATTGCGATCGCGCAGTTCGTGCTGCGCTCGACGCCGCACTTGGTCGCGGTGCAGGCGGTCGGCCGCGCGTTGATGATGCTGACGCTGCGCTATGCCGACGAATTGCGCGAATCCAAAGGGCTCGAATTACCGGCCGCCGGGCTTAAAGAGGCGCGCGTGACGGCGAAGGAAATCGACCTCGCGAAACGGCTCATCGAGGACATGAGCGAGAAATGGGAGCCGGCGAGCTATCACAACGATTATCACGAAGAGCTGATGGGACGCATCAAGGAAAAAATCAAGAAAAACGAAACCCACGAGATCACCGCACCCGCCGACGACGATGGCGGCGGGAGGCCATCGAACGTTATCGACCTCGCCGCGCTGCTCAAGCAAAGCATAGACGGCGGTTCGCCGCGTCGCGCCGGCAAGGCGGGCGAAAAGCCGTCCCTGCGAGTCGTCGAATCGACGCGCGCGCCGCGGCCGGCCGCGAAGCGCAAGCGCGCTTAAGTCCGCCGCCATGCGGCTCGCTGATTACAACGCGAAGCGCGACTTTAAAATCACGCCCGAGCCGCGCGGCAAACTCGGCGCGAGCAAGGCGGGCGCACTGCGTTTTCTGATTCAAAAGCATGCGGCTAGCCACCTGCACTACGACTTCCGGCTGGAATTGAACGGCGTGCTGCTGAGCTGGGCGGTGCCGAAAGGCCCGAGCCTCGACCCCGCGGATAAGCGCCTCGCCATGCACGTCGAAGACCATCCGCTCGAGTACGGGGATTTCGAGGGCACGATTCCGCGCGGGCAGTACGGCGGCGGCACCGTCATGCTATGGGACAGCGGCACCTGGGTGCCGGTCGGCGACCCCGCTGCCGGCTATAAGAAAGGCCATTTGAAGTTCGATCTGCGGGGCAAAAAACTCGCGGGCCGCTGGGCACTTGTGAGAACGCATGGCAGTAAATACGGCGGCAAGGCCGAAGCGTGGCTGCTGATCAAGGATCGCGACGACGCCGCGAAGCGCGGGGCCGCGGCGAAAATCGTCGACACCGCGCCCAACAGCGCCGTGTCGGGACGCAGTCTTGATGAAATCGCCGCCGCGCAGGATCGCCAATGGCATTCCAACCGCTCCGTGGATGAAAACGTCAAGGCCGGTGCAGTCCGCGCGCCGAAAAAGCCGGGCGTAAAAGCCCGTGCTAAGACGAGCGAGCGGGTCAATCCCGCCGACGTGAGCGGCGCCCGCCGTGCCGCGCTGCCGGCCCGGCTCGCGCCCGCATTGACCACGCTGGTAAAAGCGTCCCCGGCCGGTGACGACTGGATAAACGAAGTCAAGTATGACGGCTATCGCATGTTGTGCCGGGTGGACAATGGCGCGGTGCGGATCTACTCGCGCAATGGCAAAGACTGGACGGAAAAATTCCCGGCGCTCGTCGCCGACGTGAAGCGCCTCAAAGTAACAACGGCGTGGCTCGATGGTGAAGTGTGCGCCGTCGACGCGCAAGGCCGCTCCGACTTTCAGGCCTTGCAAACCGCGCTCGCCGAAAGCGGGGCGCCGAACCTGGTGTACTTTGTGTTCGATCTCGTCTATCTCGACGGCTTCGACTTGCGCGACGCGGCGCTCGCCGGACGCAAGCGGCTATTGCGCGGACTGGTTGACGACGGCGGCAAGCTCATTCGTTACAGCCCCGAAGTCGAAGGGGCGGGCGCCGACGTGCTGCGCCAGGCGTGTACGCTCGGGCTCGAAGGCATCGTAGCGAAGCGGGCCGACTCGCCGTATGGCGCCGGACTGCGCACCCGCCACTGGGTCAAGGTGAAATGCAGCCTGCGCCAGGAAATGGTGATTGGCGGTTATACCGATCCGCAGGCGAGCCGCACGGGATTCGGCGCGCTGCTGCTCGGCGTCTACGCGGATGGCGAACTCAAGTATGCAGGCAAGGTGGGCACGGGCTTCGACGAGCGCATGCTGGTCGAGCTGCACGGCAAGCTCAAGAAGCTGGCGCAGAAGACCGCGCCTTTTGTCGATCCGCCGCGCGGGTACGCCGCCAGGGGCGCGCACTGGGTGGCGCCGGAGCTCGTCGCTGAAATCGAGTTCACCGAGTGGAGTGCAGGCGGCGCGCTGCGTCATCCGTCGTTCTTAGGCTTGCGCGAAGACAAGCGCGCGGGCGACGTCGTGCGTGAAAATCCTGCCGCACTGCCGGCGGCGGAGGCGTCGCCGCGCAGTTCGCGAGCGAAGCCGGCCGCTAAATCGCGCGCCGCCGCGCCAGCGCTCGCTACGGGCGGCGACACTGTCGCGAGCGTCAGGCTAAGCCACCCGGACAAGCAATTGTTTCCCGAAGCCAACCTCAGCAAAGTCGCGCTCGCGCGCTATTACGAAGCGGTCGCCGACTGGATATTGCCGCAGGTAAAGGCCCGCCCGTTGAGTCTCGTGCGCTGCCCGGATGGCTGGAGCAAGGAATGTTTTTATCAGAAGCGTGCCGATCGCAGCGTGAATGCCGCGGTGACGCGCGTCGATGTGCCGGTCAGCGGCGGCCGCGCGACTTATTTCGCGGCCGATTCGCTGCCTGCACTGGTGGGTCTCGTGCAGTGGGGCGTGATCGAGCTGCACCCGTGGGGTTCGCGCGTGCCGCATCCCGAGCGCCCGGACCAGTTGATTTTCGATTTCGATCC
>JBKJMN010000083.1:0-3294 GCA_046596405.1 Burkholderiales bacterium | reverse complement strand
CCGCTTTTTTTGCGTACGACTTCGCATCGTCCATGCGGCCGCGCATGTAAGGATCGAGCGAGAGGAAATGCGCGCGCACCACGAATTGGCCGTCGCCCGCTCCGGGCACCTCCGAGTCGACGATGCGAAAGTGGCTCTCCTCGACCGGCCCGCGCGGACGCGCGGCGAGCAACACCTGCTGGTTTTTCATATTCTGTCTCCGTCTGAATCGTCAATACATACACCCGCAGCGCGGCGGATGCAACGCCAGCCGTAGTAAACTTCCGGCGTTCAGAACCTGCGTAAATACAGCACTTGCGAAAAACAACACGCATATACAGGCACAACACGCATTCGCAACAAAGTCCCCAGGGAGTTCAAGCATGGATTTGCAACTGAAGGGCCGCACCGCGCTCGTGACGGGCGCATCCCGCGGCATCGGACGCGCGGTAGCGCACGAACTGGCCAATGAAGGCTGCAACCTGCATCTGGCATCGCGCACCGCGGCCGATCTCGAAAAAGTGCGCGTCGAAATCGTCAGCAGGCACAAAATCAAAGTCAAATGCCATGCGCTGGATCTCGGCTTATCGAGCAACCTGGCGATGCTGGTGCAGCACGCCGGCGACGTCGATATCCTCGTCAACAACGCCGGCGTCACCCCGGCGGGCGAATTGCTCGAGATCGATGAGGCGCAGTGGCGCCAGGGCTGGGAACTCAAGCTCTTCGGCTACATCAATCTCACGCGCGAGATTTACGCTCGCATGCGCGCGCGCCGCGCGGGCGTCATCGTCAACGTGATCGGCGTCGCGGGCGAGCGGCCGCGCCAGAACTATATCGCCGGCACCACCGGCAACGCCGCGCTGATGGCATTCACGCGCACGCTGGGCGGCGACAGTATGGATTACGGCGTGCGCGTCGTCGGCATCAATCCCGGCCAGATCGAGACCGACCGCCTGCGCACGCGGCTGCAGAAGAAATCGCAGGCCGCGTTCGGCAACGCGTCGCGCTGGAAGGAGCTGCTCAAGAACCCGATGGGCCAGCCGCAGGAGATTGCTGACCTCGTCGCTTACCTCGCATCGCCGCGCGCGTCTTTCATCAGCGGCACCATCGTTACCGCCGATGCCGGCCGCGCCGCGCGCCACGCGGATTAAACGAACGGCACTTAAGACGATGCGCTTAACGATGCTGTTGTGCGCGTGCATGGCGCTGCTGACTGCAAGCGCGCTGCACGCGCAGCCTTATCCCGTGAAGCCCATCCGCCTGATCGTCCCCTACCCGCCCGGCGCCGGCACCGACATCATTGCGCGCACTGTCGGCCAAAGGCTCGCTGAGACACTCGGCCAGCAGGTAGTGGTGGAAAACCGCGGCGGGGGCGGCGGCGTGATCGGCGCCGATGCGGCCGCCAAAGCGCCGCCCGACGGCTACACGATGGTGCTCGTAACGAGCACTTTCGCGATGACGCCGGCGCTGCAGAAGCCGCCGTACGATCCGGTCAACGATTTCACGCCGCTCATTCTGCTCGCGGCAGTGCCCAACATCCTCGTGATCCATCCGTCGCTGCCGGCGCGCAACCTGAAGGAATTGATCGCGCTCGCGCGCGTACGGCCGCGTGAATTAAGTTATGCGACTTCGGGCAACGGCACCGTCTCGCATCTGCTAACCGAATGGTTGAGCAGTCTCGTCGGCGGCGTGAAGCTCGTGCACGTGCCCTACAAAGGCAACGCGCAGGCGCTCACCGATCTGCTCGGCGGTCACGTGTCCATCATGTTCTCGGCGCTGCCCTCCGCGATGCCGTATCTGCCGGCCAACCGCGTGCGGCCGATCGCGATCACGAGCAAAACGCGTTCCCCCGCCGTGCCTAACGTGCCGACGTTCATCGAATCCGGCGTGGCGGATTTTGTGTTCAGTTCCGAGTTCGGGCTGCTGATGCCCGCAAAGACACCGCGGGAAATCGTTATTCGACTTAATAGCGAAATCATTAAAATTCTGCGGCTGCCAGACGTGCGCGAACGTCTTGCCACCCAGGGCGCGGAGCCGGTCGGCAATTCACCCGAAGAATACGGCGCGTTGCTGAAAGCCGATATTGCGCGCTGGGCGAAAATCGTCGCGACCGCAGGCATTCGGGCGGATTGAAGCGAATGAGAAAATCACTGGTCAGCCTGCTTGCGTTTTGCTGCGGCACCGCCGCGGCCGCCGACTATCCGGCAAAACCGGTCCGTCTGCTCGTCGGCTTCTCGGCCGGCGGCAGCGCCGACATATCCGCGCGCGCGATCGCCAAAAAACTCGGCGAGACGCTAGCCACCAACGTGGTCATCGACAACCGCGGTGGCGCCGGTGGCAGCGTCGCGGCGCAGCTCGTCGCGGTCGCGCGGCCCGACGGTTACACCCTGCTGTGGGGGACGGTCGGCGCGCTGACGGTCACCCCGCTCATTGAAAAAGACCTTCCATACAATCCGCAAACGGCGTTCGCTCCCGTCGGCCTGACGTTGACCTTCTGCAACGCGCTCATCACACGCCAGGATTCGCCGGTGCAGTCCGTCGCGCAGCTCATCGCGCTCGCGAAAGAGAAGCCAGGCGCTTTGAGCTACGGGACCCAGGGCATAGGCTCGGCCGGCTATCTGTCCGGTGAGTTGTTCAAGAGCATGACGGGCACGCGCTTTACGCACATTCCGTACAAAGGCGCGACCGAAATTCTTACCTCGGTCGTGAGCGGCGAGCTGCAGACCAGCTTCATCAGCGTCACGGCGGCGGGCACGCTGCGCAGCCGCATTCGGGTGCTGGCGGTGACCAGCCTCAATCGCGATCCGAGCCTGCCCGACGTGCCTTCGATGAGCGAAGCGGGCGTCAAAAATTACGACGCGACGTTCTGGTACGGCCTGCTCGCGCCGGCCGGCACGCCCGCCGCCATCGTCAACAAGCTCAATACGCACCTGCGCTCGGCGCTCGCCGACCCGGAGGTGACGCGCCCGGTGCAGGCGCAGGGGCTGAACCCCGCGCCGTCGACGCCGCAGGAATTCGCGGCGCGCGTCAAAGCCGATTACGAGAAATGGAAAAAAATCATCGGCAATAGCTGAACGTGCGTAGGGTGATGGAAAGTTTTTTGTAGCGTAGAAGTTGATCGTCATTCCCGCGCAGCTATGTAGGGCGCAATAACCAACGGGCATTGCGCCGTATGACAAGCATCCGGTGCAATGCGCTGCGCTTATTGCACCCTTGTATTGTACCGGCAACCGATATACGGTTGACTTGTAGGCATACAAGTCGGCGATCCGGATGCCGTTTGCACCCTTGGGTAAAACCCGTTTCGTAGATAGG
>JBKJMN010000173.1:0-30651 GCA_046596405.1 Burkholderiales bacterium | reverse complement strand
GCCGGGAGTGAAGCCGACGATTATGCGCACTGATTTCGCCGGATAAATCTGCGCTTGCGCGGGCACCATAGTGCCGAACAATAAAGCGATGAGCAGGAGTCCAAATAGGTTTTTCATGGAGATGACATCCGTGGCTGGCAAAGTGGATTTTCGCTTGTATATTGAGGAGACTCGCTCTAAATTGTCGATTCGCTCGCATACAATAACAGGGAATTCAAATGACAGTTACGACGAACACGCCGCTTGGATTCATCGGATTGGGCATCATGGGGGCGGCGATGGCAAAGAACCTGCTCAAAGCGGGATTCAAAGTCACGGTGCACAACCGCAGCCGCGGCAAAGTCGATGAACTCGTCGTTGCCGGCGCCCGGGAAGGTGGATCGCCCGCGGGGGTTGCGCGCGCGGCACAGGTCGTGCTGCTGTGCGTGCCCGATACGCCCGATGTCGAAAAAGTGCTGTTCGGCAATGACGGGGTCATTGAGACAATCAAAAAAGATTCGGTGGTCATCGACTGCAGCACTATCTCGGCAACCGCGACGGTCGACTTTGCGCGGCGCGTCAGCGAAAAAGGTGCGCACTTCATCGACTCGCCGATCAGCGGCGGGCCGAAAGGCGCGATCGACGGCACCTTGTCGTGCATGATAGGCGGCGATGCGGCGATCGTCGAACGCTGCATGCCGGTGTTCAACGCGATCGGCAGGACGTTCACGCACATCGGCGCGAGCGGCGCGGGCCAGTTGTGCAAATCGTGCAACCAGCTCGTGAACACCGCGACGATGATGGGCGTCGCCGAAGCCTTCGCGCTCGCGAAAAAAATGCACATCGACCCCTACAAGGTGCGCGACGCGCTGATGGGCGGCACGGCCAAAAGCTTTGTGCTCGAAAACCACGGCAAGCGCCTGCTCGACGGCGCGCTGGCACCGGGCTTTCGCTCGAATCTGATGTTGAAGGATATGAGGCTGGCACTGGGCGCCGGTGTTGCCTGCGGGTCGTACATGCCAGTCACCGCGCTGGGTGCGCAAATGCTCGCTGCCCTGTGCTCGTCCGGCCGCGCGGAACTTGACAACGCGTCGATGGGACTTCTCTTCGAGGAATTGTCCGGGATCAAGCGCTAGCAACTGCCGTGCATAACTTCAGGAAAGTTTTCGCTGCGCTCTCCGGGGCCGCGGCTCCTCGGTGCGTCAACGCACCGACCGGATCCGCGCGCGGGCATCACTATCCGTTTGCCGCTGCGCCGGCGCTGCTTGACTCCTTTCGCTCGACCCTTTTGCGCCTATCCGCTGATCACCCCAGATGAAATATAAAGACTACTACGGCATCCTCGGCGTCGAACGCGGCGCGGACGCGGACGACATCAAGAAAGCGTATCGCAAGCTGGCGCACAAATATCACCCGGACGTGTCGAAGGATCCGCAAGGGGAAGAAAAATTCAAGGAAGTCGCTGAAGCGTACGAGACGCTCAAGAACCCGGAGAAGCGCGCGGCCTACGACCAGCTCGGCACGCACCGGCCGGGTGAAGATTTCCAGCCGCCGCCCGATTGGGGCGGTCAGTTCCGCGATTCACAGTTCTCGTTCGATGACGCCGATCTCGCCGATATTTTTGCCAGTCTGGCTGGACGCGGCCGCGGCGGCGGCGGCCAGGGCGGCGGACAGTTCCGCATGGCAGGCGAAGACTACGAAGTGACGGCGCCTGTTTCCCTCGAGGACGCGTATCGCGGGACCGAAGTCGAGCTCAACTTGAGCGTGCCCGAGCCCGACGGGAAAGGGCAGTTGCGGCGGGTGCCGCGCACTTTCAAGGTCCGCATTCCCCAGGGCGCCGCGGACGGGCAGCGCCTGCGTCTCGCCGGCCGCGGCGGCAAGGGCGTGAATGGCGGACGCGACGGCGATCTTTATATCAATGTCGCATTGCATCCGCATCCGCTCTTTCGCGTGAGCGGCCACGATCTGTATCTCGACCTGCCGCTCGCGCCGTGGGAAGCGGTCCTCGGCGCGTCGATTGAGGTGCCGACGATGGGCGGCACGGTGCGGCTGAAGGTGCCGCCCGACACCCATGCCGGGCGGCAATTGCGGCTAACCGGGCGCGGGATGCCGAAACCCGGCGGCACCAACGGCGATCTTTTCGCCATCGCGCAAATCGTCGTGCCCGCCGCGGCCGGCGAACGCGAACGCGAGCTCTTCAGGCAACTGGCCGAAGCCTCGACGTTCAATCCGCGCGCGCATTTTAAAAGTCCGTAACAGAATGAAACACGTGGACGTTGCAGCAAGTTACGGACTCTAAGGAGGTGAAAACGTGAACCCTGATCAGGCTGAAGCGGTATGGCTGACCGAAGACACCCGGTTCTCGCTGGCGCAGCTCGCGGAACTTGCTGGCGTCCACGAGTCGGACGTGCGCGAACTCGTCGAATTCGGCGCGGTAATGCCGGTCGATCCGGACTCTTCGCCGTGGATTTTCAACGGCAAGTGCCTGCTGACGATCCGCACCGCCTACCGCTTACGGGTAAGTTTCGATCTCGAGCCGCATGGGGTCGCGCTGATCGTCTCGCTGCTCGATCGCATACACGAGCTCGAAGCGCAACTGGGCAGCCTGCGCGCGCAAACGCCGCAGCGGCCGCGCTAGCGCAAATCGCCGGCCTGCACAACGGGTGTTCGCGCAGCGATGTTATTGCCTGCGATTGTGTGCGTTAGAGTACAGTGTCGCGTAAGAGCTGCACGGTAATCTGAGACTGGAGGTATTGGCCCATGCAGCACCCCGCTAACGCGGCGCAACAGACGGTTGAGCAGTGTGACTTTCCGGTGCTGGGCGGCCGCCCCGGGGGCGCGAAGATTGCAGCGTTGCCGGCCGCACGCGGACGAGATGTCGTATTGAGCGAAAAAGCGCGGCACCCCCGCTTCCATATCGACGAATCCCTGCGGCCGACCGATTTTCCGCCGGTCGAGAAAGTTTTTCGCACCACCCCGCTTGGCTCGCGGCTGCTAGCATTCAAGGTCGTGTACTACCTGAGAAACCTTTTCAATCCCCGCAGAACGATGAGCGCATGGAAAAAACGCAGGCAAATGCTGCACACCTTCCCCGTCGGACCGACCCCGGAGTGAGCGGCGCGGCCACCCGCGCGGCGCCGTTCGCGTTGAGTTTTCTGACGCCGGCGCAGTTCCTGGAGCACCAGTCGAATTACGCGGGACGGCTGCTCGGCGCGGTCGCGTTCGGTGCCGTGCGCCCGGACGTCAGTGCGCGCGAGTGCCCGTATGCGTGGGTCGATATGCCGGTTCTCGATGGCGAAGCGATGTTCGAAGTCTGGACGTCCGCGCAACCGGTCGTGCGCGAAACCACGGCGGGAATCACTGCCGCGCGCAACGCCGACATCCTGTTTGGCTGCCTGCAGGTTGAACTCGATTGCAAGCTCGATGCCGCGACCTACGCTGCGTACAGCCGCATTTTCGCTTTCATCGACCGCTGCGGTTATCGCCACCTGTTGCGCGCGTGGAATTATGTGCCGCAGATCAACGCGGATGACGACGGACTCGAGCGCTATGCGCGGTTTAACGTGGGCCGCCACGATGCATTTTCCGCGCACGGCCGGATCATCGGCACGGATACGCCCGCCGCGAGCGCGCTGGGCAGCCGCGGAACGCAACTGACCGTTTATTTTCTGGCGGCAAAGCAGGCCGGGCAACTCATCGAGAACCCGCGGCAGATCAGCGCCTTCAACTATCCCGCGCAGTACGGCCCGCGCAGCCCGACATTCGCGCGCGCGATGCTGATGGGGACAGCCGGCGAACGCCAGCTGTTTGTCTCGGGTACCTCCAGTATCGTCGGTCATGCCACGGTGCATGCGGGCGACGCGCCCGCGCAAGCGCGCGAGACCGTGGCGAACCTGCTCGCCGTCATAGCGCACGCCCAATCCGCCGGCCTTGAGGCGGCGGGCCCGCGCGCCCGCCTGTTCCTCAAAGCCTATCTGCGGCGGCCGGGCGACCTTGCAATGGCGCAGGCCTGCCTGACGCAGGCCTTCGGACCCGCAACTACGATTGCGTATCTGCAGGCGGATATTTGCCGCGCCGATCTCCTGATCGAAGTCGAGGCGGCGTGTCTGAACGAATCCGCGCCGGCGCTCTGAAGCGATTTAACCATGCGCGTTTCGTCGACGGCGGCCTGGATGGCAACAGGCCCGCGTAATCGCATCATCGGGTGGATCCGCTACCCCTATGAATGCATCGTCCTGTACGGCGGGTTGCTGCTCTTCACCGTCGCTTTCTTTTCGTGGAGCGCGATCGCCTCGCTGCTCTATCCGCTGTTGCCGCGCGATTTCGGCACGCGTCTGGGCCAATACACGCTCATGCTGATGTTCCGCTGGTATCTGGCCGTGCTGAAGGCGAGCGGTCTGGTCAAGCTCGATCTCGGGGAACTCGATGCGCTGCGCGGCGACGGTGCTTTGATCATTGCGCCGAATCATCCAACGCTGCTCGATGCGGTGCTGGTCGGCTCGCGTTTGCCGCGTGTCATCTGCATCATGAAAGCGAGCATTCAGGACAACCCGATCCTCGGCGGCAGCGCCCGGCTGGCCGCGTACATAAGCGATACTCCGCCGTTGAAGATGATCCGGTCCGCCGTCGCGACTTTGCACGCCGGCAATCAACTGCTGATGTTTCCCGAAGGCACGCGGACCCTGCACACGAACCGTTACCATTTCAAGGGCGGTTATGCGCTGATCGCAAAAATGGCGGGCGTGCCCGTGCAGACCGTGTTCATCGAGACCAACTCCTTGTTCCTCGGCAAGGGCTGGCCGCTATACCGGAAACCGGCGTTTCCACTCGTGTACCGCGTGCGCCTGGGCCAACGCTTTGAAGTCAACGGAGAAGTAAAATCGGCGGTCGCCGATATGGAGCGCTATCATCGCGGCGCGATGGCATCCGCCGTCCACCCCGAGTCGCCTCAACCAGCCGGAAGGCCTGCCGCATGACCGTTCCGGCCGTTTCGCATTTAGTGCTTATTCCGAGCTATAACACGGGTCCCAAATTGCTGGAAACCGTGCGCGATGCGAGGCGCTACTGGCAACCGGTATGGATCGTGATCGACGGCAGCACCGACGGCAGCACCGCGGCGTTGCTGGCGGAGACCGCCGGCGACGCGCAGGTCAAAGTACTCGTGCTGGCGCACAACCAGGGCAAGGGTGCGGCGGTGCTGCACGCGTTGCGCGAGGCGGCGGCGGCCGGCTTTACGCACGTGCTCACGATGGACGCCGACGGCCAACATCCGGCCGCGTTGATTCCGGATTTCATGGCCATCTCGCGCACGCATCCGCAAGCCGTGATCTTCGGCCAGCCGATCTTCGATGCCAGCGCGCCGAAACTGCGTGTCTACGGACGCAAGCTCTCCAACGGCCTCGCCAGTCTGCAGACGCTCTGGCGCGGGATCGGCGATGCGCTGTTCGGCTTTCGCGTTTATCCGGTCGCGCCTTTGCGCGACATCATGGAGCGGCGCCGCGGGATGCGGCACTTCGACTTCGAGCCGGAAGCCGCGGTGCGCCTGTGCTGGCGCGGCCTGCAGCCGATTCAAATGGCCGCGCCGGTCAGATATTTCACCGCCGCGCAAGGCGGTGTTTCGCATTTCAATTATCTGCGCGACAACGCGCGCCTGATTTGGATGAACCTGCGGCTGCTGGTCGAGTTCGTGTTCCGGCTGCCGCTGCTGCTCGCGGGCAGGGCGAAACGCCGGTTTCTCAGATCATCGCGCCGTTGATCGAAATGATCTGGCCGGAAATATATCCGGCGCGGTCGGACGCCAGATAGGCGGCGAGGTCCGCGACCTCCTCGGGGGTGCCCGCGCGCTTCATCGGCACGAGCTGATCGATCAGCGTTTTGCTGAATGCACCGGCGCTCATGGGCGACGCAATGATGCCCGGCGCGATCGCGTTGACCGTGATGCCGCGGCTCGCCAGTTCGAGCGCGAGCGACTTGGTCGCGCCATGCAGCCCGGCCTTGGCCGCGGCATAGTTGGTCTGCCCGCGGTTGCCGGCAAGTGCCGCGACCGATGATACGTTGACTATGCGGCCCCAGCGGGTGCCGATCATCGGCATGAGCAGCGGCTGCGTCACATTGAAAAATCCGTCGAGCGACACGGCCAGTACGCGCGACCATTGGTCTGCCCGCATCCCCGGCATCACCGCATCGTCGTGGATGCCCGCGTTGTTGACGATAACCTGGATCGGGCCGTCGGCTAGCAACGCCTGCACGGCGTGCGCCGTTGCGGCATGGTCGGTCACGTCGAATGCGACCGCATGCGCCGAACCGCCGGCCGCGGTTATCTCCGCGCTCACCGTTTGCGCGCGAACCAGATTGCCGTTGGCATGCACATAGACGTGGCATCCGTCCGCCGAGAGGCGGCGGCAGATCGCCGCGCCGATCGCTCCGCTGCCGCCGGTCACGAGCGCGCGTTTCATCATGCATCCTCCGTCGGACGTGTCATGCCGCGGTATCGAGCACGACGGTGGCACGCCCGCTCAAAATTTCCGCGGCGCCTACGCGCAGCTTGAATTCGTAAATCACCCGTGCCTGATCGCCCATGAGCTGCGTCGCGTCGACCAGCAGATCGCCCGGCAGATTGTCGAGCCGGCTTTTCCGGCATACCACATCGCGCAGGCTGACGAGATAGCCGGCGCGCGGCCGCGCGCCGACGAGACCCGCGAGCCCGCCATGCAGGGCCATAGTCTGCGCCGCATACTCGATTCCGCATACCGCCGGCAGCTCGCCGCCGATGCGCAGCGGGTTCGCGAGATTGTGGTGGCTGCGGCTGATGCTGCAAATATGCGTTGCATCCCATTCCACCACCCCGTCCAACAGACACATCGCACCCGCGTGCGGGATGAGCCCGGCGATTTGCGCCTTCGTTATCGGCACGGCGTGACCATGGCGGACAACTGAGGGACTGCGGCGGAGTTAAACGCGCTCGGCAGCGTGACGGACGTCAGGCCGCGCGCCTGCAGTTGCTCGAGCAGCGCCGGCAGCACGGCGAGCACGAGCGGGACGCCTTCCGCGGTGCGCGCGCGCGTACCGTCATGCAGTACCAGCACGTCTCCGGCGGCCAGACCGCGCGTGAGCCGGTGCAGCACGGCGGCGGGATCGCGCTGCACGGCGTCGTAGCCGCGCCGCGTCCACGATACGTAGTCAAGCCCCACCGCCGCGAGCACCGGATCGAGCAGGGGGTTGCGAAATCCCGCGGGCGCGCGAAAGTAGGCCGGCGCGCGACCGGTCACGCCCGCCAGCGCGGCCTGCGCCGACACGAGTTCGCGGCGCAGCGCGGCGATGCCGAAGAATGCAAACATGAGCGGGTGCCGGAAAGTATGGTTCTCCACGCTGTGCCCGCGCCGCGCGATGGCTCTGACGACTTCCGGAAAAGTCGCGGCTTTTTCGCCGATACAAAAAAAACTCGCTTTCGCGCCATAACGGTCGAGCATATCGAGCACTTGCGGCGTTATCTGCGGGTCGGGGCCGTCGTCGAAGGTCAGACAGATCTCGCCCCGCGCGGCGGCGGCAGCCGGCAACCGGGTCACATTGGCTCCGAGCAGGCGGCCGCGCGGCCACAATACCGCCGCGCTCAATACCGCGTGATTGGCGGCGAGCGCTCCTAGCACCCACGGCCACCACGCGGGGAACGCGATGAGCGTGACTGCGCCCGCGGCGTGCCACCATGCCGACAGCTTGATGAACGGCGCCGGCCGCCAGCGGCGACGGGCGACTGCGATGCGCGGCTCGGCCACGGACGCCATCGAAATCAGGCCGCCGGGGTGTTGCGAAGACCGGCCGTCCGCGTGCAGAGGGTTGCGCCCGGTGCATTGGTTGCCTTCGATGCAGGGTCGTCACCGCCGAATACGCCGCGGTCGAGCAACTGCCGCCACAATTCGATCCACGTCGCCCAATCGTGGCCGCCCGCGGCGGCTACGACGTGCGCCGCCGGCAGGCGCGCGGCCAATAGCTCGCTGGTGGACGCGAAGCGATCGTCGGTGCCATAGCCCAGATGCAGCGCGGGAAATCCGCTGGCAGCCGCGCGATACTCCTTGAGCCAGGCCAGAAGTTCGCGCTCGTCGTCGCCCGGCGTGACGACGCCGGGCTGCCAGCCCGCCCAGCCGCCGGCGCGCACGACCTCCGCGACGACGCCGCGCGTGGCGAGAAAGGGCGCGAGGAAAATGACGCCTTCGATGTCCGCCGGGTGCTCGCGCGCATAGGTGAGCGCGCCCGTGCCCCCGAGCGAGATGCCCATCAGCCAGATGCGCCGGTAAGCGCGCGCGCGCGCCGGCCCGATGATGTCGTCAGCCAGCCGGCCGGTCAGGCTGCGGTCCAGATAATGGCCGAGGTGGGCCGCGACCGCGACCACGTCTACGCGGGGATTGCGCGCGCGCAATTCGCGCACGAAGCCATGCTGCAGCAGATCCTGCGGACTCGCCTTCGCGCCGGGCAGCATGACCAGCAGAATCCGCCCGGCGCCGTTGCGCGGCGGCGGATCGTAAATGGCGTCGATGCTCATGCGGGACTCGCGCGCAGTCGCGGGCGCGCAATCAGGATCGCGGAAAAGGCGAGGCTCAGGAAGGTGCCGATCGCGACCGTGCCGCCAATCGCATGCAGCAGCGGCACGGACGAAAATGCGAGCAGGCCAAAGCCGATCAGCGTAGCGACGTTGGCGAACAGCAAAGACACCAGCGTGCGTTCGCGTTCTCCCGCATCGGCCGCGTGACGCTCGAAAAACAGCGCATAGTTCGAGCCCACCGCGACCACCAGCAGCAGGCCGACGAGGTGAAAAATAGTCAGCGCGGTGCCGCCCGCTACCAGCACGCAGAAGGTCACGATCACCGCCGCCGCGAGTGGCGCTAGCACGGTGGCAACGCGCCGCGCGGAGCGCAAGCTCGCGAGCAGCAGCAGCACGATCGCGCCGGCGCCGATTAATGAGTAAGTAATGATTTCGCCGCGATAGGTCTGGTACAACGCGTCGGATTCGCGCTTAAGATCGATCAACGTGCCGTCATTGCCCGGCAGACTCTCAATATCGCGCTCGAGCGCCGCGGCATCGGTCACGCCGCGCAGCGGCAGCATCGCCGTCCAGCCGCCGGCAGCCGTCGCGGGGCCTGTGCGTTTGACAAGCAGGGAATCCACTTTTAGTGCGAGCGCGGTGCCGGCGAGACTTTCGCGGGCCAGCAACGGCCCGCTTGCTGCCGCCGCCGCGTCGCGCAGAAACGGGTCGAACAACCCGGCGCGAAACGGTAATCCGCGCTGGGCCGCCTGTAAATCCTCGCGCAGGATCGCGGGTTCGGGAATCGCTGCCCGCCGCGCGCGCTGGGTCGCGGCACTGGGCATGTAAACCGCGGGCGACTCGAATCCCGCGAGGTGTTGCCGCGCCACCGACACCTCGAGACGCGCCGCCATCTTCTCGCTGCCCTCGAGCGCAGCGTCGACGGTCTTGGCGTCGACGACGACCAGGTAGCGCACGTCCGGCGCGCCGAGATCGCGGCGCAATTGCTCGTCGAGCTCGCGTTCGCCGGCCGCAATCGGGCTCAAGCTCAAGAGGTCGTCGCTCCACAGCGGGCCGAGTTGCGTGCCCAGAAATAATCCGCCCACGAGCGTAAGAGCGAGCAGCGGCCAGCGCAGCATTCGCGCCGAATCCGCGAGCGCGGCGACCTTCGGCGCAAGTCCCGCCGCGGCATGCACCGTAAATCCCGGCGGCAGCAGGACGGGCAACACGAAACGCGTGACGAGCACCGCCATCACGAGCCCGGCGATGGAAAAAAGTCCGAGCTGGGCGAGTCCCGGGAAGCCGGCCAGCAGCATGGCGGCGAACCCGCAGATCGATGTCAATAGCCCCAACCGCAACGTCGGCCAGATGTGAGAGAGAGACTCGGCGGGTGGTGTGCCCGGGATGATCTGCGTGAACAGATAAATCGCATAGTCCACCGCTTCGCCTATCAGCGTAACGCCGAACCCGAGGGTAATACCGTGCACCGTGCCGAAGCCCAGGCTCACCGCCGCGATGCCGGCGAGTGCGCCGCTCGCGACCGGCAGCAGGCCGAGCAGCAATACGCGCGGCGATCGATAGATTGCCAGCAACAGCGCGGCTATGAGCGCAGTGGCAATCAGCGAAAACCGCGTCGCATCGGCTTTGATCCGCGCGCGGCTGTTGACCGAAAAAACAGCTGGCCCGCTGATCAGTAACTGCTGGCCGGCGCTTGCCGCCGCGTCGCCGCCGCCCGTGAATGCCGCACGGATTAACGCCAGCGCGTGCTCCTGCGCGTCCATGTCATAGCCCGCGGCGCGCGTTTGCGCTATGAGCAACGCGCGGCTGCCGTCAGGCGAAAACCACACGCCTTCGCGCACGGCGGGCCGCGCGGCGCCTTCGAGGTGGGTGATCAGCCGCAGCAATTCGCCGGTCGGGTCCTGCGGCAGAATGCGCCTTAACAGCACGCCGGCCGGCGAGCCCAGCATTTGCAGGTCTTCCTCGAGTGCGGCGCGCAGCGCGGCAGCGGAAAAATGTCCCGGCGCAACGGCCGGGCTGAGCACGTAGCGATTACGCCACAGAAATTCGCGCTCGGCGTCGAGCGCGGTATCCTCGCCGTTGTTGACCGCTGCGAAATCCGCCGGACTTTGGCGCAGTTGCGCCGCCATCCGCATGCTGGTTTGCGCCAGCGCCGCCGGGGTGGCGCCTTCGATCGCGATCAGGATGAGCCGCGAAACTACGCCGTCGCGCATTTGCTGGACGAGTATCTGCTGCACCGGAGTCGGCGAGCGCGGTAAAAAAGCGGACATGTCGGCGGTGAATTCGGTGCGGGCGATCACGACAGCGCAACCCGCGAGCGTGGCCAGCCAGACGGCGAGCGCCCAGCGCGACGCGGGCACGAACGTCATGGGCCGTCCTCGGTGATCGTCATGACCGAGCGGTCGCCCTGCGTTTCGATGATCTCGATCGTGCGCACGCGATCGCGCCGGCCGTCAATGCGAATCTCCTGCACGACCGATTGCATTTTTCCGTCGACCGGCTTGAGCGACAAACGCCATTGCTCCTCGCTGCCGGTGACGCTCGCGCGGTAAAAGCGGTTCAGCGTCTGCAGATCGCCGGCGAGGGTCGAGCGGATGCTTTCGACGAAAGCCCACACGACCGGATAATTCTGCAGCGCGAGCACGCGGCGCTGGCCGCGGTCCGGATATTCGAGCGTGAGATTGTCCTGATCGAGCACGAGCCGCTCGGGTTTGGGCGTCAGTGTGTTTTTTTCAAGGCGGCCCGGCGCGGTGTAAACGAGCGTGCCGGCAGAGTCGAGCGGCGCAGTAAGCATGGCGAGATATTTTCGCTCGACGAACTTGCCCTTCGTGGACGGGGCCCGGCTCAGGCCATGCATGAGCTGCTCGACGCCCCACGCCGGCGGGTCGGCCGCAGCGGCGGCGCCGGGGCCGCCGGCCAACAGCACGAGCGCCAGGAGCGCGCCGCGCAGGCAATGCCTATTTCCAGAAATCATAAAAGTTATACCAGTTGTATGGGGCATCGCGGCAGTAATGGTCGAGGCGCTCGACGTACCGGCGCTGCGCCTCGGCGAGCGCGAGCTTGCGCTCGCTGCGGGTTGCGGGCCACGTGCCGACCAGAGTCTCGAAATAAACATCGTAATGGTTGCCGCCGCGATAAAGGCCGAACATCATTACGATAGGCCGTTGCAGCAGTGCGGCGAGCCGAAACGGGCCGACCGGAAATCGCGCGGCCTCGCCTAAAAACGGGTACGTGGCGGTGCCCTCGTCACGAAAGGTGCGATCGCCGAGCATGCCGACGACTTCGCCGCGGTCGAGCGCGGACTCCACTTTCAGCATGGCGTCGATTTTGCCCAGTTCGATGACCTGCAGGCTGAGGTTGGGGTTGATGGCGGCGAGCACGGAATTGAACTTGCGCGCATTCTCCGCGTACATGATCAGACTGATGCGCGCCTGCGTGTTGAGCCTGCCGACCGCGCGAACGATTTCGAAGCTGCCCATGTGCGCCCCGAGCAGAAAGCAGCCGCAGCCGCTCGCGCTCATGTCGCGCAGCGGGTCCTCGCCGTGCACGCGCACATCGAACCTCGAATATTGACCGTTGAACAGGAAAACGCGGTCGAGCAGCGTGGCGGCAAAGGTGTGGCAGTGCCGGAACGCGTCCGCGATCCCCGGTTCACGCGCGAGCGCTTTGCGCAGATACTTCGCCGACGCCGCGCGCGCATCCGCCGAGAACAGCAGGAAATAGACGCAGATCGGGTAGAGCAGCAGGCGCGCGGCCGGGCGGCCGAGCGTGAGCGCGACCGCGACGATAGCGCGCAACGCCAGCGTATTGCTGCGCTCCGGACGCGCGACCCATTCCGGCAGCGAGGGTGTATCAGGCGCCGGCGTGCGGACGTTGTCGGCGGCAGCGGCGCGCGCGGGTTCCTCTAAGCCGGTGTCCATGCGATCTCGCTGCCAACCATCCCGGTCAGCACGACGTTGGGGCCGACCGCGCCGGTGAATTTGATTTTCCCCGCGGTCAGTTGTGAAAATTCGATTCGCACGTTGTCACCGGGGCGGACCGGATGCAGGAATTTCGCGGACACCGCTTGACCTTGCGACAGGTCCAGATCCAGGCTGCGCTCGATCGCACGCAAAGTTTCGCCTAACAGCACGGCGCCGGGAATGATCGGGTTGTCCGGGAAGTGGCCGGCCGCGGCCGGATGGTCGAGCGGAAACAAGCGTTCGAGCGTTACCATTGTCAGCCTGCTTTCGCGACGCGTTCCGCGCTGAACCGCTCGATTGCTTCGCGCGGCAGCTTGCCGGTGGCATTGCGCGGCAACGCGTCGACCATGTACAGCGGGCGCGGCAGGAACGCCGCATCGATACGCTCGCGCAGCGCGTCCATCAAAGCTTCGCGCGTGAGTCCCGGCGCCACCACGAACGCCGTCAGCCGGGTTACCGCGTCGTCGGTTTGCTCGGGCACGAAGAATACGCCATCGCGCACACCTGCAATCGAGTTGAGGTGATAGTTGAGGCTGGCAAGCGAGGTTCGTTTGCCCGCGATGTTGACGAGATCGGCGCTTCTGCCGTGCAGCAGAAATGTTTCGGCGCCGCGCGCTTCGATGATGTCCTGCAATGGGATCTCGCGTTGGACGTGGCCGCCGCTTACCCAGGTTTGGCTGCCCTCCTCGCGCAGACGCACGCCCGGCAGCGCCTGCCACTCAGCGGTTGCCGTCGTCCGGCGCGTGGCGACCTGGCCGGCCTCCGTGCAGCCGTAGATTTCATACAGCGGCGCGACCAGGCGGGCTTCGGCTGTCGCTGCCAGCTGGGGCGAGAGCGGCGCGGTGGCGCACAAGATCAGATCCACCGGTGGCAAACTGGCCGTCTCGCTGACCACCGCCCTCAGGTGTACCGGCGTGGTGACCAGGCAGCGCGGCCGCGGCAGCGCGGCGAGCTCCGAGAGTACGTCGGCGGGATAGAGAGGTCGCCCGGCATGCAGGGCGAGACCGCCCTGGATCGCCATCAGCACCGTAGACTCCAATCCATACATGTGCTGCGGCGGCACCGTCCCGAGTAGCGTCGTGCCGGGAGTCAAATACATGCCGAGGCGCTCGAGTTCGGCGGCGGCACTGCGCACGAGCGAACCCCACGATTTTTCGTTGGGCACCGGTTCGCCGGTCGAGCCCGACGTAAATACCAGGGCGGCAATGTGCGCGGCCGGGATCGACGGAATCTCCGGCGGCGCGGCGTCAGCACCGGCAAGCGCGGGATAGCGCACCGTTTCGAGCCCCCGATAATCGTCCGCGACATCGGTCAGGCAATAGACGTCGGCATATCGCCGCGTGAGGCGCCCGATCAAATCCGCGGTGTGGTTGGGAGGCAGCAGGTTAGTCTGCCGCCGCACCAGCGCGGCGCAGAAGCCGACCGTGAAACGATAGCGATCGGCGCACAGATTGAATACATGCTGGCGGGCGGGAAGCAACGCCGCAAGTTGCGCGACGTCGCGCAGAAACCGCCCGACGCCAACGCGCTGTCCGCCGCAGTAAGCGAACACTGAATCCGCGCGGTATGCGCGTAGTAGCGGCAGGCCGGTCATGGGCGCGCGCCGCTGCATTTTTCGGCCGCTTTGGCGTCGTGCGCGAACGCGCGCACGCCGTCGAGGAACGACGCCTGCGGGAAATCGCGATGGCGCAGGACGCGATACGCGTACTCACCGGCGAACATGAGTGCCAGCAGCGGAAAATTCAGTACGTTGACGAAAATTGACCAGTGCGCGAGGGAAGCAAACCGGAACAGCAGCACTGAGGCGACCAGCTGCGCGCCGAAAAAAACGCACCACGCAGCAGTCAGGCGCCGGGTATAGGCCGACAGTTGCGGCGGCAGCGTGCCGTGTATCCGGCGCGCGAGGCGGGTGATCAGCGGCTCATGGCCCGCGCGCAGCGTGCGACCGAACAGCCACAGCAAACTCAGATATATCGCCGCATGCGGCATGCCGTACGCGGCGGCCGGTCCCCAGTTCTGCTGGTGCTCGAGCGCGTATATCACGATCACCGCGCCGAGCAGGATGATCGACCAGCGCAGTTTATCGCGTGGGCGGGTCGCCACCCACGCAGCGAACGCCACCAGCGGCACGTAAGCCAGCGCGGAGCGCACCGGGTCGGTTTGCTCTCCCGCAACCGCGGAATAGACCAGCCACTGATAGGCGATACCACCCGGCAGTATGAGCGCCAGCCACAGCCAGCCGTACTGCCGCGTCATCCTACTTGCTTCGATGTTGCTGGATGTGCTCGTTCAGCGTGCGCAACGAGCTGAAAATTTTAAGATTGTTTTCGTCGTCGGAGCGCAAATTAAGGCCGTAGGTTTTGGAAATGGCGAGCGCCAGTTCCAGGACGTCAATTGAATCGAGCCCCAGTCCCTCGCCGTAGAGGCGGGCTTCCGGATCGATTTCCGCCGCAGCCACATCGAGATTGAGCGTGGTGACGATCATGCGCGCCAATTCCAGTTCATGTGCGCTCATCGCGCCACTCTGCGGCGCGACATTGCCGGTGGCGCCATCGACTGCATGATTTTGTGCAGCGTCCGCGGAAGTTTTATATTTTAAGACCGACATAGGGCAGCCCTGTTTTCAAGAACAATTCACCACGAGAATTCCGATTGCTTTGCGCCTCACCTCGATACTAAAGCAAGCGCCAGTGCAATCCGTGCGATGGCGAACATACGTGCGCCGAATTTGTCGCCCTGCGCCTGGCAATTACCTTCATTTTACGTTAAAAGGCTAAGCCATGGGTTGAAAGGCGCCAAGCCGCCCGCGCCGGGATTTGCGCCGCGATTTGCGCTGGTATGCGCGCTGGGATGTGATATGTGCGCTACCGCACAGCACCGCGCGCCGCGGAAGACTATAGTATGGCCGTCGACGAATTCCCCGCGCACCGGACCACGTCGGCCGAATACGCGATTGCCGCGTGTACGTCATCGGCGTTGCGGCACTGTTTTCGTGCCCGTGCCAGCTGGTTAAAAGGGAGTAACTCATGATTGCATTTCGAGCACGGACACTTGCCGGCGCAGCGCTGCTGTTTCCGGCATTGGCTATGGCGCAGGTAAACAGCACCAACCAAGGTTACCTCGTCAACGGGCCCGATTTCAGCGTAGTCACCGCGGTGGGCGGCACGGTTTGCGTGCGCACCAGCGACTGGACGCCCGCGCGCGCCGCCGCCGCCAAGGCCTGCCAGCAATGCACGCCGGACTTGTGCCCGAAACCGGTCGCCGTCGCGCCCGTAGCGCCCAAAGTAGCGCCGGCACCCGCGCCCGCTAAACCCGCGCCGGCACCGAAACCCGCGCCGGAGAAAATGCTGCCGCAGAAAATAAACTTCTCGGCCGATGCGCTGTTCGATTTCGACAAGGCCGTGTTGAAGCCCGAAGGTAAAGCGATGCTCGACGAATTGACGCGTACCCTGCAAGGCGCCAAATACGAGGTGATCATCGCGACCGGCCATGCCGACCGTTTTGGCAGCGTCGCCTACAACCAGAATCTTTCGGAGCGCCGCGCCAATGCCGTGAAGGATTATCTGGCGGCCAAGGAAATTCCGCTGAACCGTATCAGCGCGACGGGCAAAGGCAAGTCGCAACCGGTCACCAAGCCGGGCGATTGCAAAGGACCGAAAAGTCCGAAAGTCATCGCCTGCCTGCAGCCTGACCGCCGCGTCGACGTCGAAGTAACCGGTACCAAAGACGTGCCGGCCCCGAAATAGCGTCCGCCGATTCAGGCAACTCCAACCCGCCGCGTGGCCTCAACCGTCCGCGGCGGTTTTCACGTCAACTTTCAGTCCACCATGTCCATGCTCAATAAATTCGTCTCACTCGCATGAAGAATAACCACCGCGCGTGGAAATGGGCCGGCGGCATATTCCTTGGCCTGATCCTGGTGCTTGTTCTGATCGTCGCGTTGTTCGACTGGAACTGGCTGCGCGATCCGCTCGCGCGCAAAGTGACGCGCGACACCGGCCGCAGTTTCGCGATCAATGGCGACCTGGATGTCAAGCTGTCGCTGCATCCGCGCGTCATCGCCAACGACGTCGTGATGGGCAACGCAGAATGGGCGCGCGAGCCGACGATGGCGCAAATAAAGCGGCTCGATTTCAGGTTCGACCTGCTGAAGCTGCTGGGCGGAACGCTGGCGTTTCAAGAAATCAACCTGTCCGAGCCGCGCGTCGCGCTCGAAGTCGCCAAGGACGACACGCCGAACTGGGTATTCGACAACGCGCGCAAAAAATCCGACCAACCGTTCGAGTTGCCGTATATCGGCGCGCTCTCGATCGACAACGGCAGCGCAACTTATCGCGATCCGCGCAGCAACACCGATCTCGCGCTGGACGTCAAAACTGTCGCGGGCAGCGCGGCAGATCCCGAGGGCAGTCTCGAGATCGCGGGCAAAGGCCGCTTCAAGGGCCTCGCGACAACGCTGCACGCGCGGGGTGGCGCGCTGCTGAGCCTGCGCAGCGCCGACCGTCCGTATCCGGTCAAGGCGAACGGGACGATCGGGACCACGAAGGCGAGCATCGACGGCATGCTGCTCGACCCGCTGCACTTGAAGGGCGAGCAGCTCAATTTCACGCTTGAAGGCAGCGATCTCGCGCAGCTGTTTCCGATCATCGGGGTGCCGATACCGCCGACGCCCGCCTACAAGCTCGCAGGCTACCTCGATCATGCCGGCGACGTGTGGACGTTCAGGCGGTTTAAAGGCAAGGTAGGCCAAAGCGATCTCGCCGGGGATTTCTCGGTCGACCGCGGCAGGCGTCCGCAGTTGATTCGCGCGAACCTGGTGTCGCAGCAATTGCGCATGCGGGACCTTGGCGGTTTCATTGGCGGCGACCGCGGAGACCGGTCCAGCCAGGCCCCGCCCCCGGCCGACAAAGTGCTGCCCGCAGAGCCATTCAGCCTCGATAAGCTCAAGGCGGCCGACGCCGACGTTACTTTCCGCGGGGAAAAAGTCGTCACCGATAAAATGCCGCTCCAAAAAATGACCGCGCACCTGATCGTCACCAATGGCGTGCTCAAACTCGCGCCGCTCGACTTCGGCGTGGCCCGCGGCAATCTGGTCATGCAAATCGAAATGGACGGGCGCAAGCCGCGTATCGCGGTCCGCGCCGACATTACGGCAAAAGGGCTCGACCTCTCGCAGATGTTCCCGAACGCGAAGCTGGCCGCCGCCGATACCGGCACGATGGGCGGCCGCGCGCGACTGACGGGCACCGGCAATTCGATCGCGCAGATGCTCGGCACGGCCAACGGCGAAGCGGCACTGATCATGGACGGCGGCTCGGTCAGCGAGCTCATGCTGCGGCTTTCGAACCTCGACATCGCGAATTCGATTCTCGTGTTCATGGGCGGCGACAAGCAGGTGCCGGTGCGCTGCATGGTCGGCAATTTCAAGGCGGTCGACGGCGATTTCAAAGTGGAGTCGCTCTTGCTCGATACGCCCAAGGTCAATGTGACCGGCAGCGGCGACGTGAATTTCGCCGACGAGGCGTTACGGCTCAGGCTGGTTTCGCAGTCCAAAGGCTTCAGCCTCGCGTCGTTGCGGGGGCCAATCGCGATCACCGGTACGTTCAAGACGCCGGTAGTGCGCCCCGAGTTGGGCGGCGCACTCGCGCGCGGCGGCCTCGCGATTGCATTAGGGGCGGTCACTGCCGGCCTGGGCGCGCTGATTCCGCTGCTTGAGTTCGGCCAGCGCAAGGAGAGCAATTGTGCCGCCCTCATGAGCCAGGCCAAGGCGGATACCGGCGTCAAGGCGAGCGATATGGCACCGCGGAACAACAAAAAATGATGCGCCGGCCCGGCAGTTTCGCCGCCTCGATAGTCGCGCTGCTCGCGATCGCAGGCTGTGCGTCGTTGCCGGACGCCCGGCTTTACATGGAGGGCGTCAACACCGCGCCGGTGCGCATGGAAGGCGCGCGCGGCCGTTTGTCGCCGGCCAAAACGGCGGCAATCCTCGCCGAGCTCAAACGCAAATCCGGCGATGTCGACATCCTGGAAAAGCATATCGCGCTGGAACAGGCGATCGTCGACAGTCCGCTCAGCGCCGGCAACAAGGCCGTGCTGCTGCAGGACGGACCCGCAACCTACCGCGCCATGCTGGCGGCGATGGGCGGCGCAAAAGATCACATCAACCTCGAAACGTACATCTTCGAAGACGACGAGACGGGCCGCCGGTTCGCCGATCTCCTGCTGGAGAAGCAGGCGCAGGGCGTGCAGGTCAACATTATCTACGACAGTGTCGGCTCGATCGGCACCCCCGCGAGCTTTTTCGAGCGCTTGAAAGCGGGCGGCGTCCAGGTGCTCGAGTTCAATCCGGTCAACCCGCTCACCGCCCGGAAAGGCTGGCAGGTCAATAACCGCGATCACCGCAAGCTGCTGGTGGTCGACGGGCGCACCGCGTTCATCGGCGGCATCAACATCAGCAACGTTTATTCGCGCGGCTCGAGTCCGGTGCGCTCCCAGCCGTCGTCAACCAAAAGCGGCTGGCGCGACACCCATGTCCAGATCGAAGGTCCGGTCGTCGCGGAATTTCAGAAGCTTTTCATGGCCACGTGGCAGAAGCAGCGCGGCGCGCCGCTGGCGGAAAAAAATTATTTCCCGCAGCTGGAGGTCAAAGGCACGGCGCTCGTGCGCAGCATCGGCAGCTCGTACGAGGATCCCCATAGCCTGATTTATTTAACCCTCATATCGGCGATAACAAATGCGGAGAAATCGGCTCATTTCACCAATGCGTACTTCGTGCCCGATCCGCAGATGCTGGGCGCGCTCCTCGATGCGGCCCGGCGCGGCGTCGATGTGACGCTGGTGCTGCCGGGCGTGTCCGACTCAGGCCTGGTATTTCACGCCGGCCGATCGTATTACAGCGAATTGCTCGCGGCTGGCGTGCGGATTTTCGAACGCGGCGGCGGCGTGCTGCATTCCAAGACCGCCGTGATCGACGGCGTGTGGTCGTCGATCGGCTCGACCAATCTTGACTGGCGCAGTTTCCTGCACAACGACGAAATAAACGCGGTCATCCTGGCGCCCGAGTTCGCGCGCCAGATGGAGAGTATGTTCGAGCAGGATCTCGCCGCCTCGACGCGCATCACCGTCGAGGCGTGGGCGCGCCGGCCGCTGCAGTACCGGCTCAAAGAATGGTCGGCGCGGGTGTGGCGATACTGGTTGTGACCGGCGCGGTCACGCTGTCGCGCGCGCTTTTTTAGCGGGCGAGCGGCGCAGGAGCCGCGCGCGGCGACGACTGGCTCGCGGTTTGCGCGCAGAATTCAGCGAGTTCCTTGAGCACGCTGCGCACCGCGGCGTGGGCGGCCGTGACGCCGCCGCGCGCGTCTTCGCTCGGCGCTGCGGCGAGCGCTTCGAATTCGCGCGAAGCGACCACCCGGCGCGTCGTGACGTCCACGATATAAGCGCGCAACGTGAGACGCACCTTGCTGGGGCTGTCAAAGAATTCGTGCTGCAGGCGCAGGATCTCCGCGTCGAGCCGCATATCGCCGGTCGCCGGGCTCGGCGTCTGCACCACGGCGCGAAATGCGCCGCTCGCCTTAACCGCGGTGACGATCAGCGGCGCGAGCATGCGCGGGGGCGTGTCTATCCATTCGTTATACGCAAAATATTGGAGCTCGTCCGCGCGGCGCAAATACACCATGCGCTGGCTGTCGAAACCGGCCGCCGCGTGCGGCGGGCTAACGATCAGGGTAAGCGCCGTCATCGGCGCCGGTGCGGGCGTCGTCACGGCGTCCGGTCCCTCGGCGAGCGCGTAAGATTTCGGATGCGTGGCCGGCGCGAGCAGCGGCTTCAACGCGCCGCACGCGCCGAGCAGCAACAGCGCCAGCGCGGCGCCCACGGGCCGCCAGCCCGGCGCGCAAGATACAGTTGGCGTCATTTCTCCGCCTCCTCGCCCGGACCCGGCGGCACCGGCCGGCGGCCGAGCAGCAACCCGCCGGGACTGCCTTCGACTTTGTTGCTGAGCCGGCGCAGCGACGCCGCGAGCACATTCATCTCGCCCAGCAGGCGCTGCACTTCGGGCAGCGTGTCGGCGGTGAAACGTTTGATGTCGGCGCCGACCGAGTCGACGGTCTTGCCGGCGCTGGCGCTGGCCAGCGCACCTTCATTCCCGAGTTTTTCCAGCGCATCCGCGCTGCGCCCGATGCGCTCGATCACCGGGCCCAGGTCGGCGGTCGCGCGCGCCGTATGGTCGAAGGTTTGGGCCGCGCTCGCAATACCGGCGTTGAACTCGTCCTTGCGCGCGGCCACCGCTTGCGTCACCGCCGAGATATTGGCGAGCGTCGACTTGATCGATTCCAGATTCTCCTTGCTGAGCAGCTCGTTGATGGTGTTCGACGTCGCGTCGAGTTTGGAGAGCGCGGTCGACAACACGTTCTCGAGCCGCGCGGCGAGCGAAGGCTTGGTGCGGATCACCGGATATTGCTCGCCGGGGGCGGCGCGCAGCGGCGGCGCGCCGGCGGTGCTGCCGCTCAATTCGACATACGCGATCCCGGTCAGGCCCTGCGTTTTGAGCACCGCTTCGGTGTCCGTTTTTATCGGCGTGCCGCGTTCGATCAGGAATTCGAGCGTCACCCGGGTGGGATCTTCGGGATCGAGCCGGATATCGCTGACCTTGCCGACGTCGACGCCGTTGTATTTGACGGCTGCGTTGAGGTTCAGGCCAGCGACCGATTCTTTCTCGATCGCGAGGTAATGATCGTAATGCTTCTTGGAGGCGCCGCCGGAGGCGAGCCACAGGATGCCAGCGACCAGCGCAGCGAGCAGGACTACGACGAACACGCCGACGGCGGCGAAATTCACTTTGGTTTCCATGGGTCAGTGGGCTTTCGGCGCTGTCTGCGCGTGCGCGGCGCGCCCGCGCGCGCCCTCGAAAAAAAGCCGCACCAGCGGGAGATCGACGCGCGACAGTTCGTCCATCGAGCCGACCGCCTGCACCTTGCCTTCGCCAAGCACCGCGACGCGGTCGGCGACCTGCCACAGCAGGTCGAGATCGTGCGTAATCATGACGATGGTCAGGCCAAAGGTGTCGCGCAGCTTCAATACGAGCTCGTCGACGCCGGCGGCGGCCGCAGGGTCGAGGCCGGCGGTCGGCTCGTCTAGGAACAGAAGTTCAGGGTCGAGCGCGAGCGCGCGTGCGAGCGATGCGCGTTTTAGCATGCCCCCACTCAGTTCGGACGGATACTGGGCGCCGGCTTCAGGCGCAAGACCGGTCAGCGTCAGCTTCCACGCGGCTATGCGGTCGATCAGTTCGCCGGTGAGTCGGGTGTGCTCGCGCAGCGGCAGCCCGACGTTTTCGCTCACGTTGAGCGAACCGAACAGGCCGCCGTGCTGAAACATGACGCCGATGCGTTTTAACAGCGCTTGCGCGGCGCGCTCGTCGAGCGACAGAAGATCGGCGCCGAGCACGCGGATGGAACCGGAATCCGGGCGTTGCAGCATGATCATTTCGCGCAACAGTGTTGATTTTCCCGAACCGCTGCCGCCGACCAGCGCGAATATTTCGGCGCGCCGGACGTCGAGATCGACGTCCTGATGCACGACGTGCTCGCCAAAGCGCGTCGATACGGCCCGCATCTCGATCACCGCCGTGTCGTTCGCAGCCGTATTGCGCGCGGTGTTTTCCATGGTTGCTTATAGATCCAGAATGCTGAAGACGATGGAAAACAGCGAATCGGCGACGATTACCAGGAAGGTCGAGTGCACCACGGCGCGCGTCGTATGGCGGCCGACGCTGTCAGCGCCGCCGTGAGTGCGGAACCCCTGGAAGCAGCCGGTGATCGCGATGATTATGGCGAACACGGGCGCTTTGCCAATGCCGATGAGATAAGTGGAAGGCTCGACGGCGTTGACGAAACGGTCGAGGAACTCGACGTGGCCGACGCCCAGTTTGGTTTGCGCCATCAGCATGCCGCCGGCGACGCCGCACACGTCGGCAAACACGGTCAAGAGCGGCAGCGCAACCATCAGCGCGATGATTTTCGGCAGCACGAGCAATTCCTGTGGCGCGATACCGAGGGTGCGCATCGCATCGATTTCCTCGGTCACGGCCATCGTGCCGATCTGCGCCGCGTACGCCGAACCGGAACGCCCGGCGGCGATGATCGCGGTGATGAGCGGCGCGAATTCGCGCAGCATCGACAGCCCGACAAGGTCCGCCACGAAAATATTGGCGCCGTAACGCTGCAGCTGGTCGGCGCCCTGATAGGCGACGACCACGCCGAGCAAAAACGACAGCACCCCGACAATCGGCAGCGCATTCAGGCCGGCGCTTTGAATGTTGTAAAAAATCGGGCGCCAGCGGATTCGCGCCGGGTGGGCCACCGAGGCGGCGAGGGCGAGCGCGCTCTCGCCGATGAAACTCATCAGCGCAAAGAGTTGTTCGAGCGCACCCACGGTAGCTCGCCCGACCGCCTCGAGGAAGCCCCGCCGCGGCGGCGCCGGGAGCGGCGCAGGCGGCGTGCTTTCGATGAGTCCGATCAGGTGCGTGAACTCCGGCCGCCATCCGCGCAGCGTCGCGTTGACGCCTTCATCATGCAGGCGTGCCAGCAGATGCTGCAATACCCACACGCCGACGGTATCGAGCGCCTCGACCTGCGAGCCGTCGACGACCATCTCCCCGCCGCGCGCAGCCGGCGGCGTATCGAGCTGACGGTCGAGCGGGCTGATGCCGAATGCCGTCCAGCATCCTGAGAGCGCGAGACCCTCTGGCGTCGTCGCCATGGCGGCGGGCGCGGACGACACGCAGGCCGGCCGGGCTGGCTGGTTAGCAGGCGCCGGGCCCGGCACCTGGATTGCCGCTATCAAACCGCTCCCGGTTGCGCGCCGGCGCGCGCACGAAACGCGGCGCCGATCGCGGGCCGACCGGTTCGAAAATTAAATTTGACGGCTGCCATGGGAAGCGGGATTTCGGCGTAAAAGGCGGAGAACAAGGTGGATAAAAAGGCGGAGAAAATGGTGGATAAATAGGTGGATAAATGGGCGCGGTGTAAGCAGTCGCCAAGGCTAGGCCAAAGACCCGGCACTGTATGTGCGGCAACGCACAGCATATGTGCGCCACCGTACAGCAGGCCCGGCGCCTCAGCGCTATGGTGATTGCATACGTAGCGTCAGGCGCAGGGACGGGCACCGGCGGCGCCGCACACCAACCATGATTGCAGTGCGTCTATAAAAAGACGCGCAGGGGGCACGATGGGAACGGACATTCTGAAGGGGGGCGATGCCGGTCTGAGGGGACTTTGCGGGCTGGTGATTCTATGGTCGATGGTCGCATACGTGCGCATGACGCCGGCTGGACCGGGGGCGCCGCATGCGCAATTCGATTTCCCCCCGCCGCCGGCTTACCAGAAATCCGCCGCCGATGTGCCCGCGGGCCCGCCTCTCTCTGTTTATCTGCAACTGCACGAAACGCGCGATCTCGATGATGAGGCACTGCCGGGCCACGCCAACGCGTGCCATGGGTAGACCGCGGCCGATGGCCGGCACTTTATGTACGGTAGCGTACGTAGAATTTTCCGGCTCCGGCGGATAATCCTTTCACATCCCCCGCCAATAGTTTATTTCCTCTATCGATTGGCGGCTCTCGCCCCCGGTTTGCGCTTGCGACCGGGGGCGTTTTTTCGCCGCCGTGGCCGCGAAAAATTCCCCTCGCTTTAAGTGCGTCAGCGCACTGTGATCGTGCATGGCAGGGCCATACTGAATGCACACAACGGAGCAAACTGACATGCATAAGATCGTTCTCGAAATCTCGCTGGCGCTGTTAATGTCGGCGGCGGCGCCCGCCTGGAGCGGCGAAGACGTCGCACCGGACGCGCTGGTGAAGGCCGCGACCGCGGAAGTGGTCGCGACACTTCGCCATGACAAGGATATGCAGGCCGGCGTGGCGCCAAAACTGGCCGAAGTAGTGCAAACCCGGATACTGCCACTGTTCGATTTCACGCGCATGACGCAACTGGCGGTCGCGCGCAACTGGCGCGTCGCCACGCCCGCGCAGCAAAAATTGCTGACCGGCGAATTTCAGACGCTGCTGGTGCGCACGTATTCGACAGCGCTGTTCAATTACCGCGACCAGATCATCGAGTTCAAACCCGTGCGCGCGGCGCCGGCCGATACCGAGGTCACCGTGAAATCCGTGGTGAAACAGCCGGGGATGGATGCGCTGAGCATGGATTATGAGATGGAAAAGACCGCGGCGGGGTGGAAGGTTTACGACATCAAGATCGACGGCATCAGCCTGATCACGACTTATCGCGAGACGTTTGCGAACAAGGTTCGCGCCGACGGTGTGGACGGCCTCATCAAGGCGCTTACGGACAAGAATCGCCAGGGCGATGCGCGCGTGCGCCCGCACCTGACGGAAAATTCGCATTTCCCGGCACTGGTGCGCTTTCTTTTGCAGGGCGGCACCTGACCGGCGCGCAGCGCCTGACGGGAAAACCGCTTCAGATCACCGGTGCACCGTCTTCCCAGGTCACGTCGTCGCCGTGAGTCGCGGCGGCGGTCAGCATCTGAATCAGCGGGAATGCCCGCAGACGGATGCCTATCGGCGGCGGCTCGCCGGAATCGTCAGCCTTGCGCTGCGCCTGCCGGCTCGCGGTGTCGTCGGGCTCGGCCGCGGCCAATCCCTGATTGAGGCGCGCGAGCGCGGCCGACGCATCGGCGCCGCGGATTGCGCTTGGCACGGTCGCGCTGTGACCCGCCATTTTGAGCAGCGTGACCGCGATATCGCGGGTCATGATGATGCTGCTCCACGCTTTGCAGTGAAATGTCACAAGCATAAAACATGTCCTTTAAACGCGGACGTCGGTCCGTGATGCGCGGCGCTGGCGTACCCTCAAAAGTGATAGTTGCCGCCGCCCATGAGGCCGATCACGCCGATGATGATCAGATAAAAAGCGACGATGTAGTTAAGCAGTCGCGGCATCACCAGTATGAGTATGCCGGCGAGCAGCGATACGAGCGGCGTAAGTCCCAAATTTATAGACATGTCAGTACTCCTTTAATTTTTCTTTGCCAGGCCGAAGGCGAGCAGGCAAATGCCGCCGCCGACCAGCGCCCAGCCCAGCACCGGCGGCAGCGCGACCGTATGCGTCTTTTCCGCTGTTGCGATCAGCGGGCCAATCTGCAGCACTTGTTCCTTCGTGGTGTAGCTGTAATGGTCGTAACCGAGTACCGCGGCCCCGATGGCGATCAGCGCGATGCCTATTATGAGGGCGTGTTTCAAGCGAGAGCCTCCTGGACTTGCCGTCCGCTGATGAAAAAGCGTTACTTTTGCCGGACAAAAGGTACGCTGAAAGCGCCGCCCGTTCAGTGCGGTCGCCCACATTGGACGGATTGCCCGATAAATTCGGCAGCGCACGGGGGATTTCGGCGGCGCGCGCTATCCACAACGGCTGCCAGCGGCCGGCCGCGTATTACGGTGGAACAGCCGCGGGCCATCCCGATTCCACCAATGGCGCGGCTGAATAAATTGACGCCGGTTACCCGCGCTTGCGACCCACACTATTGCGCTGAACGTGCGCTGCCGCACATAGGTTTGGAGCGCCCGCGGCGTATAACTTCAGGACGGTGCGCGACCTGACATCCGGTCAGAGCGCGCGCGGGCAAAGATTGCCGGCGACAGACGCAAGCGGCGCGTCGGACGGCGGTCTGCCCATCACGTTTTGAAGGGAGTGCGTCATGCCCGTCACCAATCTGGATTCCGCCATCCTGGGCATGGCGGGCGGCGCGCCAACGCCGGCGACCGCGTCGATGCGCAGCGAAGCGCTGCTCAAGGCGGGGGCGCTGCAGAGCTCTATTTTCAACAGCATCCACTTCGCTCTTATAGCCACCGACGAGAAGGGCATCATCCAGCTCTTCAACTCCGGCGCGGAACGCATGCTCGGGTATACCGCCGCCGAAGTAGTCAACATCATAACGCCCGCGCACATTTCCGATGCGCAGGAAGTCATCGCGCGCGCCGTGGTGTTGAGCCGCGAACTCGGGACCGTGATAACGCCGGGCTTCGAAGCGCTCGTCTTCAAGGCGGCACGCGCGATCGAAGACATTTACGAACTTACCTATATTCGCAAGGACGGCAGCCGCCTGCCGGTGAGTCTGTCGGTCACCGCGCTGCGCGACGCCGCCGAAGCCATCATCGGCTATCTGTTGATCGGCACCGACAATTCCGCGCGCAAAGAAGTTGAAGATCGGCTGCGCTGGACCGAGGAGAGTTTTCACCTGATGGTCGAGAGCGTGACCGATTATGCGATTGTTATGCTCGATCCGCAGGGCCGGGTGATGAGCTGGAACAGCGGCGCACAGCGCATCAAGGGCTATAGCGCGGAAGAAATCGTCGGCCAGCCGTTCACCCGCTTTTATCCGCGCGACGACGTCGAGCGCGGCGCGCCCTCGCGCGACCTTGACGCGGCGCGCGCGCGCGGGCGGTTCGAAGACGAAAGCTGGCGCGTGCGCCGCGACGGGTCGACTTTCTGGGCCAATATCGTGCTGACCGCGGTGCTCGATCATGCCGGGAACATGCGCGGGTTCGCGCAGTTGACGCGCGATCTGACCGGACGCCGCCAGGCCGAGGCGGAAATTGCCAAGGCCAAATCGGTGGCGGAAAAAACCAGCGTCGCGAATGCCGAGTTCCTGACCGGCATGAGCCATGAATTGCGCACTTCGCTCAATGCGATTCTCGGGTTCGCGCAACTCATGGAATCCGAGGTGCCGCCGCCGACGCCCTCGCAGAAGGAAAGCGTCGCCAAGATCGTACAGGCGGGCTGGTATCTGATGGAGCTGATCAACGAAATCCTCGATCTGGCGATGATAGAGTCGGGGCGGCTCTCGTGGTCGCTCGAGCCGATGTCGCTCGCGGACGTAATGCGCGAATGCCAGGCAGCGATCGAGCCGCAGGCGCAGAAAAGCGGCATACGCATGACGTTTCCCGGGATCGACGGGGCTTGTTTCATCAAGGCTGACCGCACGCGGGTCAAACAGGTGCTGAACAACCTGCTGTCCAACGCTATAAAGCACAATCGTGCCGGCGGCTCGGTCGTCGTCGAATGCAGCGAGAGCGCGCCCCAGCGCATGCGTGTCAGCGTCACCGACACCGGCGCGGGGATGCCGCCGGAGCAGCTCGCGCAGCTGTTTCGCCCGTTCAGCCGCGTCGGTCAGGAGACCAGCGCCACGGCGGGCGCGGGTATCGGCCTGGTCGTGACCAAGCGGCTGGTTGAACTGATGGGCGGCGCGATCGGCGTGCGCAGCACCGTTGGCAAGGGCAGCGTGTTCTGGATCGAACTGGTGACAGCCGCCGCGCCCCAACTCGCCGCCGCCGACGCCGCGCGCATACCGTTTGCGCGACCGGCAATGCGCTCTGATGCAGCACCGCGCACGCTGCTCTACGTCGAGGACAACCCGGCCAACCTGCAGCTCGTCGAGCAGATTATCGCGCGCCGCCCCGATATGCGCCTCTTGAGCGCGCGCAATGGTCCGCTCGGTATCGCGCTGGCGCGGTCCGCGCGCCCCGACGTCATCCTGATGGACATCAATCTCCCGGGCATGAGTGGCATCAAAGCCATGCAGATTCTGCGCGCGGAAACCGTCACCGCGCATATCCCGGTGGTTGCGCTCAGTGCCAATGCGATCCCGCGCGATATCGAGCGCGGCCTCGAGGCCGGGTTTTTCCGTTATCTGACCAAGCCGATCAAAGTCGCGGAATTCATGGACACGCTCGACGTCGCGCTGAAACACGCGGAGCAGGACCCGGCACACGGACGGGTAGCGCCGTGACCAACGTACGCGACCAGATCGGCGCGCTCGCCGCCGCCTTTGGCAGCACCGCCGCCGATCTCAAGGATAACCAGGACAAGCTCCTGAGCTACGGACGCGGACTCGAGACCCTGATTTCGGAGCGCACGGCCGAACTCGCGCATGAAAAAGCCACACTCGAACAGAGCGTAGTGGAACGTACCGCCGAATTGAGCGGCGCGAATGCCGAATTGAGAAAGCAGGCGGCGGAACTCTCCAAGCGCAATCAGGAGATCACGCTGTTCAGCAAGATGAACGATTTTTTGCAGACCAGTACGACCGAGGCCGAGGCCTATTCGGTCATTTCCGAGGTCGTGACGCAGCTGTTTCCCGCCGACTCCGGTGCGGTATTCGTGCTGAGTGCGTCGCGCAATATGCTGGAGGCCGCTGCGGTATGGGGCCCGGCGCCGCCGGCCAACGTGATTTTTCCGCCCACCGAGTGCTGGGCGCACCGGCGCGGGCAGAGTCATTTGTTCCTCGGTCACGACCGGCAGTGTGCCCACGTCGGTGACGACGCGCATATGTACATCTGTCTGCCTTTGCTCGCGCAGGGGGAAACCCTCGGCATCCTGCACATCGTCGATGGCGCGGCCAAAGGCGGGAGGGACGAGAAGGACGAGAAGGACGAGAAGGACGACGACGCGCGGATGGCGGAAAAGTGCCAATTGGCAAAAATTCTGGCCGACAACGTCGGGCTCGGTATCGCCAACCTCAAACTACGTGAATCGATGCGCAACCTGTCGATCCGCGATCCGCTCACGGACCTCTTCAACCGCCGCTACATGGAAGAGGCGCTCGCGCAGGAACTGCACCGTACCAGGCGTAATGGAGCGCAGCTGGCGGTCATCATGATCGATATCGATCACTTCAAGCAGTTCAACGACAACTTCGGTCACGATGCCGGCGACGCCGTGCTGCGCATTCTCGGCGAATTCCTCAAGAAACACGTGCGCGGCAGCGATATTGCCTGCCGTTACGGTGGCGAGGAATTCATCCTGATCCTGTCGCCCACAACCGCCGAAGGCGCGCGCCAGCGCGCCGAGAAAATCCGCGCCGGCGCGAGCGGCTTGAGCGTGCAGCATGCCAACCGCGATCTCGGTGCCATCACCTTGTCGCTGGGCGTTGCTATTTACCCCGACCATGCGGCCGAGTCGCCCGCGCTGATCAAGGCCGCCGACGTCGCGCTCTATGAAGCGAAACACGCAGGGCGCAACCGGGTTGTGATGGCCCTCGGAAAACCGGGCGGCACGCCGGCCTAGCGGGCCATACCGCAGCGATCGCGGCCACCCACGGCAAAGCTTCTGCACGACGCGTGCGACGTTCGTGTATAACAAAGCGACCCTGGACTCGCAGCGATAGAACAGTTTGACATGCAAGGAAATGACCATCGATCAGAAAGCGCAATTCGCTGTCCCCGCCGGACCCAAGTCCCTTACCCGGGTCCTGGGGCAAAACGAGCACGCGGCGGGCCTGGTGGAGGAGTGCGCGGCTGAGTTGTCGGGCGTAAACGAGGTTTTGAAGCAGGAACTCGAGGATGGCGGCGCGCGGCCGCAAGTCGAAGGCGCGCTCGCGAAAAGCGCAGCGGTCGAAAACAAGGTGCACGAAGCGGCGGACCAACTGTCAGTCGTGAACGAGGCATTGCAGGACGAAGTCAAGGAGCGGCAACTGCTCGAGCATCAGCTCGCCGCGATCACCGAGCAAGAGCAAGCGGCCCGGCGTTCCGCCCTCCATGATCCTTTGACCGGCCTGCCCAACCGCAAGCTCGCGGCCGACCGGCTCGAACACGGACTGGAGCAGGCGAAGCGCCACGGCCGCATTCTGGCGGTGATGTTCATGGATCTGAATGACTTCAAAATCATCAACGATAAGCACGGGCATGAAGCGGGGGACCGCGTCTTGCGCACGGTTGCGCAACGGCTTACCGAAAACACCCGGGGCGACGATACCGTCAGCCGGCTGGGCGGCGACGAATTTTTGTATCTGATGACGGAGACCGAAAGCGAGCAGGACATCCAGACAATCGCGGAAAAGCTCGGCAGCGCCATACGCGCGCCATTTGACATCGTCGCACGCGGTGGCCGGGTCAGTCTGACCATTACGGCTAGCATAGGGATCGCCGTCTACCCGCAAAACGGCGCCACGGCGGACAGCCTCATGGCCTATGCTGATCAGGCAATGTACCGGGCCAAGCGCTACAAGTCAGGCTATTCGTTCATTCCGTAATCCGATTCGACGGCAAGGCTGAAAGCGCCCCCGATTACAACGCACCAGGAAGGTAAGACATGTGTGTCAGTGTATTCGATGCCGATGTTCTCGACGACGACGCTGGGACGGGCGAAGTTATTGCGGAGGTGCGTC
>JBKJMN010000361.1:0-4595 GCA_046596405.1 Burkholderiales bacterium | reverse complement strand
CGCGTCGGTGCCCATGCCGGACGACACGGACCCGCCGGAAGTGCTCGATCTCATGCATCGCGTCACGCTGATCCCGATGGTGCGCCGCACGCTGTTCGGCCCGCGCATCACGGTGTTTATGAAGGACGGCAAGAGCCATACGAAGGAAGGCACTGGCCGCGAATTCATTTTCGATTTCGACGGACTGGTGAAGCGCATGTCGCCCACCATTCCGGGCATGCCGATTGCGGCCGCGCAGTTTGCGCAACTGGCCGATGCGTGCCGCAATCTCGAACGTCTCGACAAGGCTACTGACAAGCTGATCAAGCTCACGATACCCGCATGATCGCTGCTTAGTCGATGGTGATGCCGGCGTCCTTCACCACCTTCGCCCAGTACTTGAGTTCCGCTTCGAGGTAACCAGCGAAGTATTCGGGCGTGCTGCCGGTCGGCTCGAACCCGCTTTTCAGCAACTGCTCCTTTACTTCCGGCAGGCGCAGGATCTCATTGACCCCGGTGCTCAGCTTGTCGACGATGTCGCGCGGCGTGCCAGCGGGCGCCACGAGGCCGAGCCAGTTGCGGATTTCGAAGCCCGGCAATCCGCCCGACTCCGCGATGGTGATCAGGCCCGGCGCCATCGGTGACGGCCCCGAGCTCGCAACACCCAGCGCCACCAGGCGGCCCGAAACCACGTGCGGCATGACGACCGGCACGCCAATCAGCATGACCTGCAAAGTGCCGCCGATGAGATCGACGACCGCCGGTGCCGCGCCCTTGTAGGGAATGTGCCGGATGTTCACGTGCGCGGCGCGGTTGAAGATTTCCATCGCGAGATGGCTCGCCGAACCATTGCCCGGCGTGCCGTAGGTCAGCTCGCCGGGCCTTCGCCTGGCGAGCGCGATCAATTCCTTCACCGTTTTCACCTGCAACGACGGATGCACGACCATCACGCTCGTGAGGTTCGCCACGAGCGCAACCTGCGCCAGATCCTTCAGCGTATCGAAGCGCAGCCTGGCGAGGCCCGGATTGACGGCGAGTATGCCCTGCGTCGCGACCATCAGCGTGTAGCCATCGGGTGCAGATTTCGCTACAAGTTCCGCGCCCAGGTTGCCGCCCGCGCCGGGTCGGTTGTCGATGACGATCGGCTGGCCCCAGCGTTCCGTGAGCCTCTGGCCGATCGCGCGCGCCAGAAAATCGTTGGGTCCGCCGGCGGCGAACGGCACGATCAAGCGTATCTGCTTGTTCGGATAATTGGCGGCGGGATTCTGCGCTTGCGCATCCGCGGCGATCGCAAGCATCGCCACGGCAAGCGCGGCGACACAGCCAGCATCATTCCGCACGGATTCCCGCTGCCTTGATGAGCCTTGCCCACTTGACCGTTTCTTCCTGCATGTAGACCGCGAACGCCTCCGGTGTCCGGTTTTCGACGTCGAATCCCTGGCGCGTGAATTCGCTTTTCACGGCCGGCTGGTTCAGCGCGCGGTTGATAGCGGTATTGAGCTTCGCGACGATTGCTGGCGGAGTTTTGGCGGGCGCGTAAATCGCGAACCATTGCACGACCTCAAATCCGGGCAGTCCCGATTCCGCGACGGTCGGAACGCCGGGCGCGGCGGCCGATCGCTGCAGGCTGGTGACAGCCAGCGCCTTGAGTCTGCCCGACGTGACATGCGGTAAAGAAGTGGCGACGGCGCCGATCAGGAGTTGAACGTGGCCGCCGAGCACGTCGATGATGCCCTGGGCCGCGCCTTTGTACGGAACATGCACGAGCTTGATGCCGGCTTCGAGATTGAGCAGCTCGCCCGCCATGTGCGACGCCGTGCCGCTGCCGTTCGACGCGTAACTGAATTGACCCGGCTTGCTGCGCGCCGACTGGAGCAACTCCTTGAGGCTGGCGACCGGCACCGCCGGATGCGCGACGATGATATTGGGCGTAGCCATCAGGATCGCGACCGGCGCGAAATCGCGGACTGCGTCGTAGGGCAGATCTTTATGCAGAATGGGATTGATCGTATGGGTGCTGGCCGTGCCGTGCACGAGGGTGTAACCGTCGGGCGCCGATTTCGCGGCCATCTGCAGGCCGATGGCGCCGCTCGCGCCGGCCCGATTGTCGATGATCGCCGGTTGCCCCCACGCGTCGGTCAGTTTCTGGCCGACGGCGCGCATGATCGCATCTCCCGACCCGCCCGCCGAAAAGGGCACGATGATGCGGATGGGTTTCGATGGATAACTCGGCGCCTGCGCGGTTGCCGCTGGCGCCGCGGCAGCGCTGAGCGCGATCAGTCCTGCAATTGTGGCCGGCGTGGCGCGGACGTTCCGGCGCTGCGCAGCTACGCTTATTGTCAATGTCGGCTCCTCGCGACCGCGCGGCCCACGTGGCATCCGGACTCAGGCGGCGAATGCGCAGTGTGACAGAAACATAACGGCCGGTGCATTCCCGCCGGAAAACGCACTCGTGAAAGAGCCGACGCGAGACTGCTAGGGCGTGGCGTAAACCGGTTTGGACGCCGCGTTACCGCTGTGGCGGCCGGCGAGCATCGCAAGAATAGCCGCCATCTTGTCGCCCTCGTCTTCCCACGAGGTTGATTGGGCTTGGCGCAAGCCTGCTTCGCGCAAGGCATTCCTCTCGGCATCGTTACCCAGCAGCCGGCACATGGCTTCGGCCGCTTCGGCGACCCGCGGCCGCACCAGACAGCACGAGGCATCCGACAGCAACCACTCCGTGTTCGGCCCGCGATTGCTTACGACCGGCACGCCGCAAGCCATCAATTCGAGTGGGGCGAGCGACAGGTTGGTGAACGAGAGCACGAGCGCCAGATCGCAGTCGCGATACAACGCACCGAGTAGATCCGGGTGAACGACGCCCATCGCGGTATAAGGAAAAGGCAGCGCATAGTCATCGAGCGCGGCGCCGGCGAGCACGAACTCCACGTCCGGCATTCGTTTATTCACGGCGGCCAGGATCAGCACGCCGAGCTCAAACGCCCGCCGTTCCGTGGCCGGCCGCGCGTAGAAGAAAATTTTCTGGCGTGGCCGCGTTTCCTTGCGCACGCCCGGAAAATAGACGCGGCGATCGAACGAGCAGCCGACGCTGTGTGTTTCCATGCCGTACTCGGCCGCAAGCTTGTCGCGCAGCCAGTCACCGTCGGTAATCCCGACCAGACCCATGCGATAACTGTCTTCTGCGAACACATAGTCGGATCCCATCGGGTAGAACCACGGTTCGAAATCCTGCACGAAATAGCAGCGGCAGCGCGTGGCCTGAAAGCTTGCCGCCAGATAGGCGGTATGCCAGCCGGTGGCCATCGTGTAAAACGCCGGCGGCGCGTTTTCCAGTCCGATGTAGACCGGCGCTTGGATCGGTAGAAACGAGGCGCATATTTTCCTCTTTATTTCCCCGGCAGTGCCGAACCACGCGCCGCTGTTGATTATGACGCGGCATTCGTAACCGCGGTGCTCGAGCATCTGCACGAATCTGAAAATATTCAGATGACCGCCGGCGCCGAACGGAAACGGCGGCACGATCCAGTTAACCGAATTCGGCGCCACGCCGGCGGCGGCCTGGGCCGAGCCGATGGGTTCGCGCCGCACGAACGCGTATTGAGTGGCGACGTCGACAGGCGGCCTGCCGAAAATGCCGGTTTTGAGCGCTCGCAGGACCCATATCACGCGCTCGCGCATATCGTCGAAAATTTTTACCAACTTGCGTACCTTTATCCGAATCGCACGGGCAAAATTTCGCGACGATCAACACGCCCGCTCCACGTGTTGGTAAATCTATTGATCTTTACATAACCGTATGACAAATGCGTAGCGTGCCAAAACCTTCCCTCACCCTCGGTCCCTCTCCCGGAGGTAGAGGGAAGGTACGCCCTTCTCCCTCCGGGAGAAGGGTGGGGATGAGGGAAGGTTTATTGTCACAACGTTACGTAATTCTCAATAGTCATCCTGAACAACGCACCGGGGGCGCAACTTTTGTTCATCAAAGACTTTTAAAATCTTAGCATTCGCGTCCGCATTCGACGATTAGAAGAACACGCATGATTGTGTAGGTACATAGACGACAAACGTTGGCGCTCGACCGGGGTGCGGTCGGACCGAAGACGTTACGGTTGCATTTGACCGTGCACGCGTGTATCTACTGAGTCGAGATTCGGCATCGGTGGTCTATTAATTTTTGCAACAAGCGCGCGGTCACGAGCCCAACATTTATGCATGAACGGCTTTCATTGCAGGACGATACGCTGATTGCGGGCTATGCCGAAAACATTCAGCGCTTCGAGTTCGCTCTCGAGTGGTGCCGCGGCAAGCGCGTGCTCGACGCCGGCTGCGGCAGTGGCTATGGCGCGCACTTTCTCGCCTGCCATGGCGCTGCATCGGTGCTTGGCATCGATATTTCTGGCGAGGCGGTCGGGGAAGCGGCACGGACTTATCGGCTGGATAACCTCCGGTACGAACGCGGCGACCTGCAGCAGTTGGCCGCGCACCTGTCACCCGAACCATTTGACACGATAGTCAATTTCGAAACGCTGCCGCATCTGCAAGCGCCCGAAAAATTTATTGACGGCCTCACATCCGTGCTCAAGCCGGATGGCGTACTGCAAAGAAAAACGCCATCC
>JBKJMN010000330.1:0-4503 GCA_046596405.1 Burkholderiales bacterium | reverse complement strand
CACCGCGACGAATTGTTCCTTCGGCGTTCCCTGGCGCGCCGCTACGTCTTCGATCAGCGGCACGATCTTGTTTTGCAAAAAGTTGTCGCTTAGAACGATGGTGCTCTTCTTGTAATTGACGTTCTTCAACTCGTATGCGAGCTTCATCTCGCGCGTGTTGCCCGCCTTGTCGGTGGCGACGAGCGTAGGCCGCGCCTCGGGCGGCGCGTTGTAGGGGTGCGCGAAAAGGGCGAGGAAGTAATCCGGGTGGTCCTTCACCTGCCCCGCGAAGCCGGGGAAGAAGTAGTCGCCCATCTTCACGCCGGTGGTGGCCGTGTCCGGCGAGGGCCTGTACACGATCACGCCGACGCCGCCGAAGTTGACGTACCGGTCGTCGGCGATGAGATCCAGTGTGGGCGGCGTGACGTCGATCGTGACGTTCTTCTCGACGACGGTCTCGTTGCCCTTGAACAAGTGCCACAGCGAGGCGTCGCGCGCGGTGATGCGAAGCACCGCCGGGCCTTCCTTGATCCCCGGGATTTTGGCCAGGGTAACGGTGATCTTCTTCTCACCCGCCGGCGGGCTGAACTGCTCCGCGGCGAGGGGATGGTCGGTCCCGCCTTGCGACAGCGTGGCCGTGACGGACTTCAAGCCCGTCCCCTTGTCGGTCACCTGAAGTTCGAGCGGGGCGAGACCCATCGCATCGGCGTTGGACGACAGGGTGATCTGCGGCGGATCGGCTTCGAAGCGCGGGTGGAGGTACCACGCTCCCGCGCCCAGGGCGGCGATGACGATCAGGATAAGAATGACTACGGGGGCTTTACTGGGGGGATGATTGGAGGAGAAGGTGCTCATTCTGTTCTGTGGAATTTGGATGCAAATGCGGATGCAGTTGCGCTGCGCATTTTACGCTAAACAATGTGCGGCCGAAGATGAAACTCGCGGGAGTGATTGCGGAACAGACGTCAGTCCGGCCGCCAGCGGCTTAAGCGACAGCAGCGACACGAGCGATGCAATGCGGGCTTTATTGAAGGAGGCTTAGAGTGCCTGAGGTAACCCGTCGGGGTAGTATTCCCGCCAACGGGACCTGCGGCTAACGATTCACCGCGCCAGATTGCCGCAAGTCACTTGCCTGGAATAGCCAAGTCGCGTGCCTTGCTGCGCGTTCTGCGCCAAAATAGCGACAGCGCAGCGCGCGTTTCAACCAAGTCAGGAACTTCTTATGTCCGAACCCCGGGTCACGATCGTTGCCATGCTGTGTGTTGCATCCGCTTGCGCCTCGGCTCAGAGTTATCCCTCGCGCGCTGCGCGCATGGTCGTGCCGTGGACGGCTGGCGGCACCGCCGATTTGATGGCGCGCATTGCGAGCCAGAAGTTGGCCGAGAGCCTGGGTCAGCAGTTCGTGGTGGATAACCGTCCCGGCGCGGGCGGGCTTATCGGCACCGAGCAGGTGGCCAAAGCCGCCCCCGACGGACACACGCTGTTGCTGGCCACCACCGCCCCCAATTCAGTGGCGCCGAGTCTCTATGCGAAACTTCCCTTCGATCCCGTCAGGGATTTTGCATCGATTTCTTTGATGGCCACCACGTGTTACGTGCTGTCGGTGCATCCCTCGATGCCGGTCAGCAACGCGCGCCAACTCGTGGCGCTGGCGAAGGCGCGGCCCGGCCAGCTGACTTTTTCTTCACCCGGCAGCGGCACCCCGAACCATCTGTCGGGCGAAATGCTGAAAATGCTGACCGGTATCGATATGCAGCACGTACCCTATAAAGGTAGCGCTCAGGCCATCGCCGATGTCATTGGCGGGCAAATCGCGCTGAGCTTCGAAAACATCGTGGTCGCGAGCCCTTACGTCAAGTCGGGTCGCATCAAAGCACTGGCGGTTACCAGCGCCAAACGCGCCGGCGCATTGCCCTCAGTGCCGACCATGGCAGATTCCGGCGTGCCGGGCTTCGAGGCCGTCGGCTGGTTCGGCGTGGTGGTACCGGCGGCGACACCCAAAGACGTGGTCATGAAACTGAACGGCGAAATGGCGCGCATCCTTGCTGCCTCCGATGTTAAAGAGCGCATTTCCAGTCTGGGGGCTGAAGTGGTGAGTACCACGCCCGAGGGCATGGATGAATTCAATCGCGCACAGATTGCGTTGTGGGCCAAGGTGGTCAAAGCTTCCGGGGCGCGCGCTGAATGATCTTGTGATGGGCTTACCGCAAAATCGGCCCCCACTCATTGCGCCGACCGCGAGGCTTACGCTGAAGCGGGCAGTAGCTGACTACCGTTTTGACTTGTACAAGCTGTCTAGATAGGGGTCGTTGGTATCCATGATGCCCGTCGCCGAACACTGCGGCGTGGCAGATCCCCGCTTGATCGTCATCGTGCCGTTGATTTCTCCCGGCATCCCGCAAAATTTCCGGCGTTGCACCCGCTCGAACTCAAACACGTAGGACTCGGCGCGCGTGCGGATGAGAAATCGACCCTGCGGCGTATCAACTCGGACGGCGCCGTCCGCCGTCGTGTGCCATTTGCTGCCGGCGGTATTGCGCATGAATTCAATCGAGCAGGTGCGCGGTTTCCATTTACTGTAATACGCGAAGCCAAGCACCTGGCCGCCTTGCGCTTCGAAGGCAATTCTCGCGTGCCAATCCGGGGTGCCGGTCAGGCAATCGAAGCGTTCTAACGCGGCCTTTTGCACCGGGGGCACCGGGGGTGGCGTATTCTCTCCAAGCGCCCCAGCTATGGGAGACGTTTTCGGTGCGGCTGGCGCTTCCGCTTGCGTGGCCTGAACGGGTCCTGCTGCGGTTGAACGGTCAGCGGGCGTCTCCGGTTGAGTCGACCGCACGATCGGCTTGGGTGGCGTGCACGCACCCAGGAGCGCCGTGGCCATGGCAAGGGCCGCTGCAAATCTGAAAGTAGTCTGGCGCATTTTGTCTCGGATGTCGCTCCGGTTGGCGCAGATAGGCTTGTTCTGCACTCTATATGTTTAACGGACGGGAAGTCATTCGGCTGACGTCCTGTCTGCCTGCGCGTGCTATGCGTAAAAATTACGCTGGCTATCCAGTTTCGGCACGGTGTATGCAGTCTGCGTGGCGTCAATAGTCGCCTTTGATCCCCGCGCGCTTGATCACGTCCGTCCATTTCGCCGTTTCTTTTCTGACGTGCTCGGCAAAACGTTCGGGCGTGCCGCCGACAGGCTCTATCCCCAGCGCCACCCACCGGTCGCGGATTGCGGGGGAAGCGATGACTTTGTTGATCTCCGCGTTGAGCCGGGTCACGATGGCGCCGGGCGTTCCCGCTGGAGCAACGTAGCCGCCCCATGCGGTGATCTCGTAGCCCGGTATGCCCGCCTCGGCCACGGTCGGAATATCGGGTGCAAGCGGAATGCGCCGCGGACCCGTCACCCCCAACGCGCGCAGCCGGCCCGCCGTGACATGCGGCAATACAGAAGTCACGTTGTCGGAGATGAGTTGCAGGCGGCCGCCGATAATTTCGGTGATGACCTGCTGCATGCCTTTGAACGGCACGTTCACCATCCGTGTCCCCGTCATGAGCTTGAACAACTCCATGCTGAGGTTCATCGTACTGCCGCTGCCGGTGGAGCCGAACATCAACTGGTCCGGATTGCGCTTCGCGTAGGCGATCAGTTCCGCCACGGAATTCACGGGCAGCGCCGGCGTGATGGCGATGACGTTGGGTGAGATGTTCGTCAGGATCACCATCTGGAAATCCTTTTTAGCATCGTAAGGAAGTTTCTCGAGCAGGCTCGGATTGGTGGCGAGCGGAAACGCGCCATAGCCTATCGTGTAGCCATCCGGTTGCGCTCTGGCCATCGCCTCGAAACCAATCGTGCTACTTGCCCCCGGGCGGTTGTCCACCACGACCTGCTGGCCGATCTGCTTGCTGAGTTCGACAGCAACCAGTCGTGAATTCGTGTCCGGCTGTCCGCCGGCGGCAGAGGGCACGATCATGCGGATAGGCCGTTCGGGATAGGCCGCGAACGCATGGTGACTCGACATGCAGCCCGTCAGAACCATCAAAAGCACTTTTGTTTCAGATCGCATAACCGCGTCCTTTGTGGAATGTGCGCATAATAGCTCGCTCGAGGGGATCGAACACCAGGAGGAATGGATGGCAATACCGGGTCTACCCGCCGCAGGCCGCGAGCTCGCCGGCCAGGTCGCGCTCGTCACCGGGGGCGCCAGGAATATCGGACGCGCGATCTCGTTAGCCCTCGCCGCCGCAGGCGCAGCCGTTGCGGTCAACACGCTTCGCTCGAGTGAAGATGCGGGGGCGGTGGTGAAGGAGATCCGCACCACGGGTGGGGACGCCGAAGTGTTCATCGCCGACATCGCGGATGCCGCCGCGGTCCGCGCGATGGGCGAGGGCGTGATGAAGCGCTTCGGCAAAATCGACATCCTCGTCCTCAACGCCTCCCAGCGCAAAGAGGTGCTCTTCAAGGACATGACCTTCGAGGATTGGCGGACCACGATGTCGATCACGCTCGACGGCTCGTTTCACTGCATCAAGGCC
>JBKJMN010000076.1:0-3816 GCA_046596405.1 Burkholderiales bacterium | reverse complement strand
TAGTAGGGAATCGCGCAGGCGAGACCGCTCAGGTTGCACGCGGACTTGAATGCGACAGTGCCGCCCCAGCAATAGCCGACGATGCCGATCTTGCCGGCGGATTCGACGTTTTTCATCGCGGCGGTTACTTCCTTCAGCGCGTCTTCGAGCTTCATTTTCTGCATGATGCCGCGGCCGACTTCGATGTCCGCCGGCGTATAGCCGATGTCGAGACCGGGCTGCACGCGGTCGAACATCTGCGGCGCAATCGCGAGGTAGCCGTCGGCCGCGTATTCGTCGGTCACTTTCTTGATGTGGCTGTTGACGCCGAAAATCTCCATCACGACGATCACTGCGCCCTTGGGCTTGCCAGCGGGCTCGGCGCGATATGCGGAAAATTTATGGCCGTCAGCGGCCGTCAGTTGAATCATGGTGCCCATGCGGATGCTCTCCTTGGATTGGTGGCGGCGAAAATTATACAGTGGGTCGTCCCTCATCCCTAGCCCTCTCCCGTGAGGACTGGGGGAACAGCAGGCGAAAATGGTTGGCAACCATTGCCGGCGCCGTGGACGAAACTGCTGGACTAACTGCACCCGTATAATACTCCCTCGCTCGCGGGTTCGGCGCCCGCGTCTGGAGGAGCAATGCACAACAAAATCGTTCGCAGCCTGCTCATCGGCATGAGCGGCGCTGTCCTGTGCGCGGATGCGTGCGGGCAGGCCTATCCATCCAAACCGATACGGCTGATCGTTCCCTATGCACCCGGCGGCGGCGTGGATATCGTCGCGCGTGCGCTGGCGCAGGAACTGACGAAGCGTATGGGACAGCAAATCATCGTCGACAACCGGACCGGCGCGGGCGGCAACATCGGCTCGGACGTGGTGGCAAAAGCCACACCTGACGGCTATACCTTACTCATCGCTTCGCCCGCGAACGCCATCAATCCCAGCCTCTACACGAAAATGCCGTTCAATCCGGCGCGCGATCTCGCGCCGGTCGCGCTGATCGCCACCGTACCGGCAGTGCTGCTCGCCAGCCCCGCGCTGCCGGTCAAGACCGTGAAGGAACTCGTCGCGCTCGCCAAAGCTAAACCCGGCACGCTCAACTTCGGCTCCGGCGGCAGCGGCACCACCGAACATCTCGCAGGCGAAATGCTCAACGCGCTGGCCGGCATCAGCATGCAGCATGTCCCATTCAAAGGCGGCGCCGCGGTGCTGCCGGATCTGATCAGCGGGCAGATTTCGATTTTCTTCGTCAATCAGCCGTTTGCGCTGCCCTACATCAAGGCGGGAACCGTCAAGGCGCTGGGCGTGGCGAGCGACGAGCGCTCGGCTGCATTGCCGGACGTGCCCACACTGGCCGAAGCCGGCTTGGCGGATTTCCGCGTCTCGGTCTGGTACGGAATCATGGCGCCGGCGGGCACACCGAAAGCAATCGTCGCACAGCTCAATCGCGAAATCGTCGCGGCTCTGGCAGCGCCCGAACTGCGCGACCGCCTGCAGGCGATGAGCCTCAAGCCTCTGCCCGGCACGCCTGAAATGTTCGTGGCGTTCTTCGCGGATGAAATGACGCGCTGGGCGCGCGTCGTCAAAGCCTCCGGCGCCAAAGCCGACTAGCCGCGAACCGCATCACCATTCATGGACAGCATTGCGCCCTATCCGTCGTTACTCGCGCCGCTGACGCTCGCGGGCCACCGCCTGAAGAACCGCATCGTGCATGCATCGATGACGACGCGCTTCGGCGTAAACCGACGCGTTACGGACAGGCTCGTCCAATATCATGAGAATCGCGCGCGCGGCGGCGCGGCACTGATCGTCACCGAGCCGCTGAGCATGGCGCGCCATCAGAACATCGATTACAAGATACGGGCGTGGAACGACGACGACCTTGAAGGGCTCACGCGCTGGGCCGCCGCGGTGCGCGCGCACGCCAGCCATTTGCTCGGCCAGATCCAGGATTCGGGGCGCGGCCGCCATGCGGCGGGACGCAATCCCGATGCGCTCGGCGCCTCTGCACTGCCCGACGACATCAGCTGGACGATGCCGCACGCGCTGTCGATCGCCGAAATCGAACGGATGGTCGCGGATTTCGCGCAGTCTTCGGCGCGCCTTCAGCGCTGCGGATTCAGCGGCGTGGAAATCTCCGCCGGCCACGGCCATCTGTTTCACCAGTTCATGTCGCCGCGCTCCAACGCGCGCACCGACGGATACGGCGGCGACTGGCTGAATCGCACGCGCTTCGTGCGCGAGATCGTGGCGGCGGTACGCGCGGCGTGCGGCAGCCATTTCATCATCGGCGTCAAACTGCCGGGCGACGACGGCATGCCCGGCAGCATCGGCCCGCGCGAAGCCGCGATCGTCGCCCACCACGTGACCGCTGCGCGCAACGTCGACTACGTGTGTTTCGCGCACGGCACGCACGCGCGCTCGCTCGAATTGCACGTGCCCGACGGCAACGGCCCGCGCGCGCCATACGTGCCGCTGATGCGCGAGTTGCGCGCGTCCGTCAACGGCGTGCCGGTGGTGGCGCTCGGCCGCATCACCGATCCGGCCGAAGCCGATGCGATTCTGGCGCGCGGCGATGCCGAACTCATCGCGATGGGCCGCACATTGGTATGCGATCCGGCGTGGACCGCCAAGGCCGCGCAGAACCGCGCGCACGATATCCGTTACTGCGTGTCGTGCAACTCGTGCTGGGACACGACCTCCACGCAGCACGCACCGCTCGCCTGCGACAACAATCCGCGCGTCGCGCTCAAGGATGAAGTGGACTGGTGGCCGGCGCCGGCGCAAGCCGTGAAGCGCGTCGTCGTCGTGGGCACCGGTGTCGCCGGCATGGAAGCGGCATGGGTAGCCGCCGCGCGCGGGCACGCGGTTACCGTATTCGGCAGTGCCAACGAGATCGGCGGCAAAACCCGCCTGCGCGCGCTCCTGCCGGGCGGCGAAGCGCTGAGCAGCGTGTACGATTACCAGCACGCGGCGGCGCAAAAAGCCCACGCCCGGTTCGAGCTGGGCGTGACGGCTGACGCAGCCGCGGTCATCGCGCTGAAACCCGATGTGGTCGTGCTCGCGTGCGGCGCCGCTATGACCCGGCCGCTGTGGCTGCCGCAGGAATATGCGGAACTGGTCCCCGATTTGCGCGCAGCCATGATCGCACTGCTTAATATCACCGCGCGCCAGCCCGGCACCGCGGTCGTCTTCGACATGGACCATACCGACGGCACCTATGCGGCGGCGGAATTCCTGCGCGCGCGCTTTGCCCGCGTGGTCCTGATCACGCCCCGCGAGTCGATCGCACAGGATGTCGCGATGGTGACGCGCCAGGGTATCCTGCGGCGTATGTTCGAACAGCGCATCGAGATGGTGCTGCACGCGGAACCGTGCGGCCTCGACCGCCTCGAAGAGGGCAAACTCGAGTACGCGAACATCTATACCGGCGAGCGTACGGAAATAAACGACGTCGCGTTTTTCGCTTACTCGACGCCGCGCGCGCCGCAGGTCGGCCTGGTCGAACCGCTGCGCGCCGCGGGCATAGCTGTGCATTTGATCGGCGATTGCCGTGCCCCGCGCGGGGTGATGGCGGCGACTGCCGAGGGACATGCGGCGGGGAATGCGATTTGAGGAAACTCTGATTGACCCCGTTCGTCTAGTTGACGGTGGGTAGGGCGCAATAACCAGCGGGCATTGCGCCGTAAGGATGGCGTCTGGTGCAATGCGGCTCGCGCTTATTGCACCCTTGTATTGTACCGGCAACCGATATACGGTTGACTTGTAGGCATACAAGTCGGCGATCCGGATGCCGTTTGCACCCTTGGGTAAAACCCGTTTCGTAGATAGG
>JBKJMN010000281.1:0-7565 GCA_046596405.1 Burkholderiales bacterium | reverse complement strand
GTCGCGCTGCACGCCCTGGCGCGAAACTTCAGCGCCGGAAGCTTCGCCGCGGCTCGTGATCTTGTCGATCTCGTCGAGAAACACGATCCCGTTCTGCTCGACGTTGGCGACCGCGCTTAATTTGAGATCCTCGTCGTTGACGAGCTTGGCCGCCTCTTCCTCCGCCAGCAGCTTCATCGCCTCGCGGATTTTCAACTTGCGCGTCTTGCGCCGCGTGGTGCCGAGGTTCTGGAACATGCCCTGAATCTGTGAGGTGAGGTCTTCCATCCCCGGCGGCGCAAATATCTCCATGTGCGGCTGCTGCCCCGCGACGTCGATCTCGATTTCCTTGTCGTCGAGCTCGCCTTCGCGCAGGCGCTTGCGGAATTTCTGGCGCGTCGCATTATCCGTGTCGCTCAACGCGCTCGCGCCGTCGCGCGCCGGCGGCAATAAAACGTCGAGCACGCGCTCCTCGGCCTGGTCCGCCGCGTGGTGGCGCACTTTGCGCGTCGCGTGCTCGCGCATCTGCTTGACCGCGGTTTCGACCAGATCGCGGATGATGGTATCGACGTCGCGCCCGACATAGCCGACTTCGGTGAATTTCGTCGCCTCGATCTTGATGAAAGGTGCGTCGGCGAGGCGCGCCAGCCGGCGCGCGATCTCGGTTTTGCCGACCCCGGTCGGGCCTATCATCAGGATATTCTTGGGCGTGATCTCGTGGCGCAAAGGCTCCGCCACCTGCTGCCGGCGCCAGCGGTTGCGCAGCGCGATCGCGACGGCACGCTTGGCGGCATCCTGCCCGATGATGTGCTTATCCAGTTCGTGGACGATTTCCTGGGGGGTCATTTGGCTCATTGTTTTTTGTGAAGGGTGAATGAGTGAAAGAGTGAAAGAATGAAGGAGTGAAGGCCGGCTGTGCCGACCGATTCACCCTTTCACTCCTTCACCCGTTCACTCGAGAACCTCAATCACATGCTGTTGATTGGTGTAAATGCAGAGGTCACCGGCGATCACGAGCGCTTTCTTGACGACCTCCTCGGGCGGCATGTCGGTATGGTCGAGCAATGCGCGCGCCGCGGCCTGCGCGTACGGCCCGCCGCTGCCGATCGCGACCAGCCCCAGCTCCGGTTCGAGCACGTCGCCATTGCCGGAGATGATCAGCGAGCTTTGCGCATCGCACACGACGAGCATCGCCTCGAGGCGGCGCAGCATGCGGTCGGTGCGCCAGTCTTTCGCGAGTTCGACCGCCGAGCGCAGCAGGTTGCCCTGATGCTTTTCGAGCTTGGCTTCGAAGCGCTCGAACAACGTGAACGCGTCGGCGGTCCCGCCCGCGAAGCCGGCGAGGATTCGGTCCGCGAACAAGCGCCGGACTTTGCGCGCGCTCGCTTTCACGACGATATTGCCCAGAGTCACCTGACCATCGCCGCCGAGCGCTACGCGCGCGCCGCGCCGCGCCGAAACAATTGTGGTGCCGTGAAATTGCTGCATAACAGGGCCTGTCAATGTTGGTATAGAACTGCAAATTACGATTTCACACGATACGATTTCACACGACGTGATCAGGAGCTAGAGCGCATGGGTTGGCCGAAGTTCCCGTCTCGATCTGAATCGTGACGTGACCGATGCGGAACCGGTGCTCGATTTCGTGCACGACTTCGGCGAAAAAATCGTCGCCGGGATGACCGGCCGGCATCACGAGATGCGCGGTCAGCGCAGTTTCGGTCGTGCTCATGCCCCAGATGTGCAGGTCGTGCAACTCGACTACCCCCGGCAGCGCGCACAGATATCGCCGCACGTCGTCCGGATCCACGCTTGCCGGCGCCGCGTGCAACGCAAGTTTTACCGAATCACGCAAGAGCCCCCAGGTGCCGACAAATATCGTGGCAACGATCAAAAGACTGATCGCCGGGTCGAGCCACCGCCAGCCGGTCAGCATGATCGCGGCGCCGGCGAGCGCCACGCCGAGCGAGATTCCGGCATCCGCCGCCATGTGCAGGTATGCGCCACGCACGTTCAGATCGCTCTTGCGATCGGCCATGAAGAGCCACGCGGTGCCGCCGTTGATCGCAATCCCTGCAAGCGCAACCCACACCATCAGGGATTCGTTCAGCACCCCGGGATTTTTAAGCCGCAGCAGCGCCTCCCACGCAATACCGCCGGTCACCACCAATAGCAACATCGCGTTCGCGAGCGCCGCCAGGATGGTCGAGCCACGCAAGCCGTAAGTGAAGCGCGCCGAAGGCGGGCGCAGCGCGAGCGCAGACGCGCCCCACGCGAGCATCAGGCCGACGACATCGGAGAGGTTGTGCACGGCGTCCGCGACCAGCGCAAGCGAGTTGGCCATCAGCCCGCAGCTGATCTCGATCACGACGAACGTCAAATTCAGCGCAATGCCGATCGCAAACGCCCGCCCGAGCCGCGCGCGGCGCGCGTCGCCCGCATGCGCATGCGCGTGGTCATGGTGGTGATGGGCGTGGGAATGTGGAGGCATCTGCAGATGGGCCGCCCGCAGAATAAGTCAACTTAGGGTCAACTTGGCGGGCGCCGCTATATTCTACCCCGTCGCGTCACGCCACCGCGCGCGGCATGCCGCGCACTCATGTTCTTGCGGCCCGCGGCCCTGCCGCATACACGACTACCGCGAGTGCCGACATCACCCACACGATCGCGGGTCCCGATGGCCAGTCGGTCAGGGCGGAAGTTACGAGGCCCAACGCGTAACCGGCGGCGCCGAGCGCGTAGGCGATCGCGAGCCGTCCGCGGGTAAACCGCCGCGTCGCCAGCGCGGGCACGATCAGCGTCGTAAACACGAGATACAAGCCGACGAGCTGGACCGACACCGTGACTGCGCACGCAAACAGCAAATAAAAACGCGTATGGCCGAGGCGCGCGCCCAGCGCGAACCACGCCAGCAGAATACCGGCGTAAGCGATGGCGACCAGCGGCAGGCGCGCCGAATCCACCCACAGGATCTGGCCGACCAGCAAATCCTTGAGATGCTCAGCGCCGTGCGGATTGGCTGCGAGCACGATCAGCGCGCCGCTCGCGGCGAGTATGAAAGTGACGCCTATCAACGCCTCCTGCACTTCGGGCCAGCGCTTGTCCGTCCACGTGAGCAGCAGCGCGCCGGCGCATGCGGCGAGCAAGGCCGCGATCTGCACGCCCCATCCCTGCGGCTCGAACCCGAGCCAGTCGGCGCAAATGACACCGAGCCCGGCGATCTGCGCGATCGCCAGATCAATGAACACGATGCCGCGCGAAAGCACTTGAATGCCGAGCGGCACATGCGTTGCGGTCACGAGCACCCCCGCGATCAGCGCGGGCCACAGGATGCTTAAGTCGAGCGCGGCCTGATTCATTTGGCCACGGTCAGGAGACGCGCGAGCGTGTCGTCAAACAATCCGTACAGGTCCTTGGCTTTGTCGGTGCCGCCCACGGTGAACGGCAAGGTGACGACGGGAATTTTGGCGTTGCCCGACAACCATTCCGCCGCGCGCGGATCGTTGTAGGCAGAGCGCACGACCGCCTTCGCCGGCTCCTTGGCCAGCCGCGCAAGCAATTCGCTCATGTGCGCGGTCGTCGGCGGCAGGCCCGGCTTCGGCTCGAGACTGCCGATCTCGCGGATGCCGAGCCAGTTATTCAGGTAAGAGAGGTTTTTATGATAGCCGACTATTGACAGGCCCTTTAACGGCGCGGCTTCGGTTTCCCAGCGCGCGATCGACTGCTGCCACCGCTCCAGAAATGCTTTAGTACGCGCGCGGTAATTTTCCGCCTCCGCTTGATCGAGCTGCGCCATGCGTTCGCCGAGCGCGGCCGCGACTTTGGCGATATTGCGCGGATCGAGATGGATATGCGGGTTGCCGCCGGGATGCACATCGCCCTGCGAACGATCGATCGACGGCGGGACTTCCAGCATCGTAACCAACCTCGACGCCTCGAAATAGCCCGGCTGTCCCACCTGGATTTTCGCGTTGCCCGCTTGCGTGAGCACCAGCGGCAGCCAACCGATCTCGAGCTGCGCGCCGGTGCACACGACGAGATCGGCACTGCGCGCACGCGCGATCAGGCTGGGCCGCGCCTCTACGCGATGCGGATCCTGCAGCGCGTTGGTAGCGAGGTAGACGGTTACTTTGTCGCCGCCGACCTCCTTGCTTAACGCCCCCCACTCGGGGGTACACGCGAATATATTGAGCGCAGCGCTTGCCGGGGCGGCGGCCAGCAAGGCGACGGCTGCGATACAAACTTTGCACCAGGTGTTCATGTCATATCCTCCGCATCGCTTTAAAACTTGTGCGCGCCATGCGCGCCCATGCTGTAGATGTACTGCACGATAAACTGATTGTCGGTCAGCCCGAGGCGCGACTTATCCGCGGCGTATTGCAGACGAATACGGCTGAATTCGGTGGGACTCCAGTCGAGCATCAGCGTGTTGCGCGTCGGTCTGTGATTGGCGAGCACCGGAAAATCGGCGGCGGCGGGTCCGAGCCCGTTGTTGACGATGCCATTGTTGAGCGAGTTGTAGTTCAAGCGGTCGTAGCGATAGCCGACGCGCCATTGCGGATGGAACTGCCACGCAGCCTGCGTGTACCAGCCGCTTTGCGAGGTGTCCAGGCTGCTCGCGACCGCGCCAAAGACGTTGCTGCCCGCGGCATCGCTGTAGACCAACGAGCCGCTCTGCTTCAGGCGGAAGTACTCACCCTGCAGCTTGAAGTTGTAGTAAGACGCATTGCCATTGGGCGCCCATTTGATCACGCCGTTCAACCCCGCCAGCCTGGCGTTGCCGGTGAACGTATTCGTTGTGGCGCCGCCGAGCGAGTCGACATCCCGGTAACTGCGTCCGTTCGGCGCGGCGCTCAAGTACGACGTGCCGACGCGCCAGGCGGTGCTCACGCCGATGTCGCCGCCGAGGTTGGCGAACAGCGCGCTGCCGCCGACGCCGTTCTTGTTGCGGTCGCTGCCGGGAAACCTGTCGCCGGCACTGAACTCCGCGCCGAACTCGAGCAGGACATCGGTGGGCGCAATCCACTTCAACTGCACGCCGTCCTGCTTTAACTGGTTGCCGAGGAAGGCCTTGTAGACCAGCGGCGCATCCTGAAAATCCCACGTGTGCTGGTGCTGCTCGTTCATATAGCCGATGCCGGAGAAAAACCGTCCGCCCTTGAGCGAGAAACCACGTGAGAGCGCGAGGGTCTGGAAATAAGCCTCCTCGACCTCGATGCCGCCCTCGGGCGCAATCGCCATGATCGCAACGCCGCGGAAATAAGGGTCGATATTGGCGGCGATCGTAAGCTCGGTTTCGGCGAGTCCGAAGCTGCGTTTGGGCGGCCCGACTTCGCCCCCCGTCGGCACGTAGCCCGTGATCTGAAACTGATTCGGGTCCTGCGAGCTCTTCGCGAACGTTCCCTGCATGATCAGCGACACCGCCGGGTTGAAGGCATTCTCACCGCTGCGGCTGGCGGCGGCGCTCGCCGTGGTCTCGGCCTTCGCGGCGCTTTGTTGAGCCTGGCCTGCCGTGCTTTCCGCTTTCGTTGCGGCGGCCTCCGCCTTGCCGGCTTTGCCTTCCGCTTCCGACAACCGTTTTTCGAGAGTCTGGATGCGCTTTTCGTAGGCGTCCCGCATCTGCTTTATTTCATCGCGTATCTTGCCCAACTCCGAATCTTGCGCGAGCGCAGGACCGGCAAATGCCAATGCGATCGCCGCAGCGATCAAATTCCGTTTGAACATGGAGTTCTCCTCTTAACAACATAGGAATAACCGCAATCGGGGTAACCGATTACGCCCAAGCTGGATCAGAGGAGAACGGGCGGGCCGCGCGAGGCGGGAACGACGAGGTCGGCGGGAAATGCCGGCGGAAAGTGATTGCCGTGGTGCTCGACCGTATTGGCGGCGAGCCGCAGCGGCGGATTGGCGCAATTGATCGCGCCGAGAACTTGCGCAAACGAAACGTGGAAATCGCAGAGCCCGGCGTGCACGGACTTTTGTTTGTCATCCTGCTGCTGAAGCTGCGCGGGCAGCCGGTCCTGCCAGTGCCGCAATTGATGCGTGAGCGCGCCGTGCTGCGCGGCCAGCAGCAGGGCTGCCAGCACAATCTGCATCAAGCCGCGTTTCAGGATCATCGGAAAACGCCTGCGGTGGGAACGGGCATCAAGTTAGCACAACGCATAACCGGTTGCAAAATCCCGCGCCGCTGCCCTGACTTATACTCACCGGCACCGCAATAGCAGGCCGTGCGAGCGATGAAGCAACTCCTGATTTGGCTGATCAAGCTCTACCAATGGTGCCTGAGCCCGTTCTTCGGCGGCCAGTGCCGGTTCTATCCGAGCTGTTCCGCCTACGCGGCCGAAGCAATCGACACCCATGGCCCGCTGCGCGGCACCTGGCTTGCGGTGCGGCGGCTCGGCCGCTGCCATCCTTTCCATCCGGGCGGCGTGGATCCGGTGCCGCCAAATAAAGTGAAGAAGTGAATGAGTGAACGAGTGTGTCTCCTTCACCCCTTCACCCCTTCACCCCTTCACACATTCACCCATTCACGAACTCTACCCCGGCACGCGGCAGATCAGGCCTTTCAGATAATCACCTTCCGGAAAACTGAGCGCGACCGGGTGGTCGGCCCCGGGACTCAGGTGATCGACGATTTGCGCGTCGACGCCGGCATCGAGTGCTGCGCCCGCGACGATTTTCTGAAAGAGGTCGGACGACACGCCGCCCGAACATGAAAACGTGAACAGCAATCCGCCCGGACGCAGCAGCTTGAACGCGAGCAGGTTGATGTCCTTATAGGCACGCGATGCTTTCTCCGCATGCGCGGCGGTCGGCGCAAATTTGGGCGGGTCGAGCACGATCAGGTCGAAACTGCGCGCTTGATCGCGCATTTTTCGCAAGAGCTGGAACACGTCGCCCTCGAGGCACTCGCAGGCCGGCAGCTTGTTGAGCGCGACGTTGCGGGCAAGCAGTTCCAACGCCGGTCCCGAGCTGTCGATCGCGGTGACTTTGGCAGCGCCGCCGGCCAACGCGTTGACGGTGAAGCCGCCGGTGTAGGCAAAACAATCGAGCACTGCGCGCTTTTCCGCGAGTTCGCGCACGCGCGCGCGATTTGCGCGCTGATCGAGATAAAAGCCGGTTTTGTGACCGTGCGGCACGTCGATTTCATACATCGCGCCGTTCTCATAGATATGCATGGGCAATGGCGGCGCCTGCCCGCGCAATAACCCCACGCTCGGCTGCAACCCTTCGAGCGCCAGCACATCGGCATCGGAGCGCTCGAAGATCGTGTGCGGCTTCACGACTTCCATCACCGCATCCGCGATGGCATCGCGCCAGCGCATCGCACCCGCGCTCGACAATTGCAGCACGACCGTTTCACCATAACGGTCGATCACCACGCCGGGCAGTCCATCGGACTCGGCGTGCACGAGCCGCACCGTGTCGCTGGTGGGCAGCAGGTGCGCGCGCAACGCGACGGCGCGTTCGATACGCGCGAGAAAAAACGCCGCATCGATATCGCGCCGGTCCCAATCCCACACGCGCGCGACGATTTGCGCCTGCGCATTGCAGGCGGCGACCGCGAGAAACTCGCCGTCGCTGCT
>JBKJMN010000257.1:0-3702 GCA_046596405.1 Burkholderiales bacterium | reverse complement strand
CGCTTCGCCCATGGCTAGCTGCAAGAGTGCGGTAAAGGAGCTGTGGCCGTCCACCTTCAAAAAAAGATCCGCGAACTGCGACGCGATCTTGGGATTCACCTCGATGATGTGAATGCCCCCGGTGCGCGCATTAAAGAACATCTCGATGTTGAAAAGCGCGTTGTCGTAGCCGATGCCGGCGAGGAAGCGTTGCGCGATATCCCGCATTTTCTCCTGCACGCCGTCGTTCAGGGATGACGGGTACTGGAAGCGTTTGAACGAAAGAGTCCCGGGAAACATGACCGCATCGAGGATCCCCATCACGTGGACGCGCCCGCCGCACACGTAGCCTTCGAGCGACACCTGGGAGCCTTCGAGCAGCGCCTCGACCATCAAATGCGAGGCGTGCAGCGAATAATCCGTGTAAGCCCTCAACATGTCGTTGAAGGGCCTGACGAAGCCCTCGGGCATCACCGCCGATTGCGCCACCGCACGCAACTGAGCGGGGCCGTCAACACGATGTGCGTTCATCGACATGCAGGACTTGACCGGTTTCAAAAACACCGGATAGGTCGTGATCTCCCGGATTGCGTCTGCATTGGCGGGGTCGAGCAAATGAAAGGAGGGAACGGCGTCAGGCACGAATTTCTTCTGCGCCACGCGCGAGTAATACTTGTGCTCGCAACAGATCACGCTCTCGGGGCGCGGTCCCGGCAGTCCCAGCCGCTGGGCGATGATGCTCGCGGCGCTCATGCCCGGATAGCCCACCCCGGAGGTCACTCCGCTCAGATTTGCATGCCGGTAGCGGGCCACCGTGTCGTCAATCAGGGCGAGAATATCCAGCGGCGGAAAATCCGTGGGCGGATTCTTCTGCAAAAACCGGTCGAAATACCCGTCGCAAAAACTATCGAATACCAGTTCGCAGCCGAGTTCTCGCGCGAGCGCCGGCAGATCGCGGTATTCGCGCTTGGTGGGACACAGAACTAGGATTTTTTTCATAACCAGGGGGAGTGTACATTGGCGCTGCCATTATTGAGTTTCACATTATCGAGGACAAAAACTTTCCCGCCTTCGCCCCCTGGCTTTGCTCTCCCCACCCTTCTCCCGGAGGGAGAAGGGCTTTTCTTCCCTCGCCATTCACACCCCTGCGCACCAGCGCCACTATGCTCCCTTCTCCCTCAGGGAGAAGGGTTGGGGATGAGGGAGCACGGGGTCTCGTGCCGGGAGAGGGACTGAGGGTGAAGGAAAGTTTTGACGAGCGGCGCCCCGATGACAGCGGCGGTGCTGAAATTGCGCGCCCGCATGCCGCGGTAATTTGTCGGTTACGATATCCGCTCGCTCGTCCTGGAGAAGAGGCGCCTTGAATCCTGGTCCTGCCATTCCCCGCGGCGTGTGGGTGCTCGGGTTCGTGAGCCTGCTGATGGATATTTCATCGGAGCTCATCCACAGCCTGCTGCCCGTCTTTATGGTCGCCGGGCTCGGCGCGAGCATGCTGATGGTCGGCATCGTCGAAGGCATCGCCGAGTCGACCGCGCTGATCGTGAAGGTTTTCTCGGGCACGCTCAGCGATTACCTGGGCAAGCGTAAAGCGCTGGCCGTGGTGGGCTATGCCCTCGGCGCCGCCTCCAAGCCAATCTTCGCGCTTGCGCTGACGGTCAACTGGGTGCTGGCGGCGCGTTTCATGGACCGCATCGGCAAGGGAATACGCGGCGCCCCGCGCGATGCGCTGATCGCCGACATCACGCCGCCGGAGATTCGCGGCGCGGCGTATGGTCTGCGCCAGTCGCTCGATTCCGTCGGCGCGTTCGTCGGGCCGCTGCTTGCCGTAGCGCTGATGATCGTATTCGCCGGGGATTTCCAGGCGGTATTCTGGGTCGCGGTGATTCCGGCATTCCTCGGTGTCGCGTTGTTGATCGCCGGCGTGCGCGAGCCGGCCGGGCGACCGCGTGACGGCAAGGCCGCCGCGCCGATTCACTGGCGCACCCTGCAACAATTGAGTCGCGCTTACTGGCGGGTGGTGGCCATAGGAGGAATCTTCACCCTCGCGCGTTTCAGCGAAGCATTCCTGATCCTGCGGGCGCGCGACTTTGGTCTGCCGGATACTTATGCGCCCGCGGTGCTGATCGTCATGAACGTGGTGTATGCACTCACGGCATATCCGGTGGGCAGACTCGCGGACCGCATGAGCCACCGCACGCTGCTGATCGCCGGCCTTGCCCTATTGATCGCCGCCGATCTCGTGCTCGCCTACGCGGACGGACTCGGCCTGGTGACAGCTGGCGTCCTTTTGTGGGGTTTGCATATGGGGCTGACACAGGGACTGCTTGCCACCATGGTCGCCGGCACCGCGCCCGCCGCTTTGCGCGGCACCGCGTTCGGATTCTTCAACTTCGTCAGCGGCATCGCCATGCTGATCGCCAGCGTGCTGGCCGGACTCCTGTGGGACCGGTTCGGCGCGGCGACCACCTTTTATGCCGGTGCGCTGATTTCAGCGGTGGCGCTGGTTTTGCTGCTGGGCAGGGAACGGAGAAGATAACGCCGCTGTCGATGCTCCGCCTTGTCGTCCCACCCCCGTCACCCTGTGGTTAGAGTCCTGTCGCATGACTCTCCTTTCACAACGATAGGCACGATTCCAATACCCAGCACCGGCAGCAGCGGCATTGCAGGCGCGTAATTCCATCGTTGCAGCAACTGGACAGTATCATCACGACGCCAGCGCCGATCTGAAGATAGCGTCCGGCGACCCAACGACTTCAGCCGTTTCACGAAGAATCCAGTGAAGAGCGCAGTTGCGAGAAATGGGACGCCCAGCCCGAGCGAGTAGGCACCAAGCAAGCGTAATCCCGCCTGACTCGGTGGCAGCAACCGCACTCATCGTGAGTATCGCGCCCAACACAGGCCCGATACAGGGCGTCCAGCCGAAACCGAATGCGAGACCGAGGACGTAGGCCGCCGCGGGCTGGCCTCTATGAACTTGCGGATGCAGGTGGAAATCGCGCTGCAGCCACGAAATTCGCACGAGTCCCGTGGTTAACAGACCAAACACGATGACGATCGCGCCGCCGGCCATGTTGGCTTCGTAACGGTATTGAAGCAAGATCCGTCCAAGCACAGTTGCGCTCGCACCTATCGTCACAAATACGGTCGAGAATCCCAGCACGAAAAAGAAGCTCGCCACGAGCGCCGCCATCTTCGCGCGCATGTGCGCAGCATCCTCGATGTCGTGCAGTGTATAACCGGCCATATACGACACGTAACCTGGGACGAGCGGTAGCACGCACGGCGACATGAATGAAACAATTCCTGCAGCGAATGCCGTGAGCATCGGTAGCGCTGAAATTTCGTTCATGCGCGAATGGTTCCCTCTGCTGGTTCTGCAGTGGAGCGTTGGGATGCTTGCTCGCTTCCACGAGCCGTGACGAGGAATTGCCTCTGGTAAAAGCCCGGTTTTTATCACTCATACGGCGCACCTTTTCAGCCATCTCGAGACTTTAGTCAGAGTAAATGCGCATTACGCGTCACGTCGAATCGCGTTGTCCGCTTGCGGACTTGCAGTCGGAGCGGGTGGACTATCAATCTGCTCCACCCCAGTTTTATCGTCGGCTCGGTTCCGCTTGAACCACGTAATCCCCATCTTCTTGTTCATGCACAGGCCCACCGCACACATGATAGTGCAAGGAAGCAGAGCCAAAATGGGCAGGGCGAGTCCTGCCGCAACCAGCC
>JBKJMN010000219.1:0-3864 GCA_046596405.1 Burkholderiales bacterium | reverse complement strand
TCACATAAATCGAACCCGTCCCGAAGTACAAAGCGCAACATGACTTGCGGAGTACGTCCGGCATCGCGGGCAAGTTTTTCAAGGCGGCGTTGCTGCGTCGTATTAAGTGCCAAGGATTGCATCCGAATGGCTCCTCAATTGATCAACAACGTTTATCTTACCATTGCCGCGCTGGCGTGGTGCCGTCAGCGCGACCGCGCGTCCTATATCGCGTGCCAGAGCTTCGACGGCGTAAACGGCATGTCGAGATGCGTGATGCCGAGCAGACGCAGCGCATCGACCGTCGCGTTGACGAGCGCGGGCATCCCTGCCTCAAGGGGCGAATCTACCGGCCTTGAGCTTCCCAAGGATCAACCACCGGAACGTTTAGATCCTGAAAATGCCGGACATTTCGAGTGGCGATCGTGGCGCGCCTCGCCAGCGCAATGCCGGCGATCTGCGTGTCGCGCATGTCCACAGGGCGCCCGGCTTTCTGCCGCGCAGCCGCCAACAATGCGGCTTCGGTCGCGGCAGCGCCGTCGAAATCCAGCACCCGGTTTTCCAGGTCGTCTTCCAGCAGCCGGTCAAACGCCGCCTCGAGCATCTGCCGCCGTCTGCCTTTGGGGAGCAGAGCCAGACCGAGTCGCGCCTCGAATAAGGTAATGCTGGTAATCCAGACGGATTCCGCCGGTTGATGATCGAGCCATGCGACGACCGAAACCTCAGGCGTTTGGCGCATCAACGCCGAAAGCACATTGGTATCGAGGACAATCATTTGCCGAGGTCCGCCGCCCGCACGCGCTGTCCGTGCAATTCCGGAAGGTCCGCCGTCAATCCCAATTTTAAGAAGCGCGCCGCGATGCGCGAGCCCAGCTTGGGTACGCGTTTATTTTCTTCCTTCACCACGTCGCGCAGGATATGCCGGACTTCTTCCTCCATGCTGCGCCCGTGGCGCTTGGCACGGCGTTGCAGACGCGTTTTCACGTCGTCTTCCAGATGGCGAACGATGAACTGGGCCATGGACGACTCCTCCCGAAGGAATAAAAGATATCATGATATCAAATGATCGGTGTTGCTGGCAAGTCCTCCGCTTCTCCGCGCCGAGCGTTTGCCGTACCCGCATCCCGCAGGTCTTTCTGGCGCAGTCAGAGCGGGCGCGCGCCCTGTATCGAATGCCACAACTTCGACGGCGTGAACGGCATGTCGAGATGCGTGATGCCGAGCGCGCGCAGCGCATCGACCGTCGCGTTGACGAGCGCGGGCAAGGAGCCGCTGCACCCGGATTCGCCGACGCCTTTGGCGCCGAGCGCGTTGGTCGGCGTCGGCACCGGATAGTCGTGCACGGCGATTTCGCGCAGCAGGCCCGCGCGCGGCATCGCGTAATCCTGAAAGCTGCCGGTCAGCAGCTGCGCGGTCGCGGCATCGTAAATCGCGTGCTCGCCGAAAACCTGACCTGCACCCTGCACGACCCCGCCGTGTACCTGCCCTTCGACGAGCACCGGATTGATGACGTTGCCCAGATCGTCGACCGCGGTGTAGCGAACAATTGCCGCGTTCCCGGTCTCCGGATCGATTTCCACTTCGGCGATGTGGCAACCGTTCGGATAAGTGGCGCCGAAACTGCCCTCGGCTGTCGTATTGAGCGGATGCGGCACCGTGCCCGCAAGCGTGCGCGCCAGTTCGACGAAGCCGAGCGCGCGGTCCCCGGCGTGGAACGCGCCCTCGTTGTAGCGCAGCTCATTGGCGCCGACTTTTAGCTTGGCCGCGGCGTGCGGGCGCGCCAGTTCGATCAGTTTCTCGCCCAACACGCGAAACGCGCTGCCGGTGCCGAGCGCGCCGCGCGACCCGCCGGTACCGCTGCCGGTGAGAGCGGTATCGGGCGGCCGCGGATAAAAACGGATGGTCTGAGCATCTATCCCCAAAGCTTCGGCGACGATCTGCGGAAAAACGGTTTCATGGCCCTGCCCCGACGATTGCGTGACCGCAAACAACGTCATGCCGCCATCGTTGCCGAATTCGACCGCGACCTCGTCTTTGGGCGCGCTGCCGCCGCCGCCCGCTTCGAGGTAGGTCGCGATGCCGATGCCGCGCAGCTTGCCGGCGCTTTCACTGTGCGCGCGCCGGGTCGCGAAACCATACCAGTCGGCGCGCTTCATGGCGTCCTTCATTACCGCGGAAAAATCGCCGGAATCGTAAACGGTGCCGTTCGCCGTCGTATACGGCATCGCGGAGCGCGTAATGAAATTGCGCCGCCGCAACTCGAGCGGATCGAATCCGTGCTCGTGGGCGGCGTAATCGACGAGGCGTTCGATCGCATACGCGATGTCGGGGCGCCCGGCGCCGCGGTAGGCGGACACCGGCGTCGCGTTGGTATAGGCCAGCCGCGTGCGCGCGTACATCGCCGGTATGCGGTAGACGCCGCCCATCGTGATCGTCACGTTCTTGGTCGCGATGTACGGACCGAACGCGGCCGCATATGCGCCGAGATCGGCGCGGTCCTCAAAGCGGATCGCGAGCATATTGCCGTCGGCGTCGAGCGCGAGCTCGCCGGTCAAAGACAACGCGCGGCCCTGAAAGTCGGTCATGAACATTTCGCTGCGCGTGCCGACCCATTTCACCGGACGCGCCAGCTTTTTCGCCGCGAGCATCAGCGCGAAATACTCGGGATACGCCGCGCCGCGCACCCCGAAGCTGCCGCCGACGTCCTGGGTCACGATGTCGAGCTTGCCCTTGTCGAGCCCGGTCACCACCGCGAGCTGCCCGCGCATGCCGCCGATTCCCTGCAGCGGCAGGTGCAGCGTGTATTGGGCGCCTTCAGCATCGTAAGCGGCGAGGCAGGCGCGCGGCTCGAGCGGATTGCCGACCAGCCGCTGGCTTTCGACCGTCAGCCTGCTCACGTATTTAGCGCGTGCGAAGGCGGCGGCGGTGGCCTGCGCGTCGCCGGATTCGTATTCGAATGCGAGATTGCCCGGCACGTCCGCATGCAATTGCGCTGCGCCGGGGGCCACTGCGGCATCGAACGTCGCAACGGCGGGCAGATCGCGATACTCGATATCGATCAGGTCGCACGCGTCCCCGGCGATCGCGGCCGAATCGGCGACGAGCATGGCCACCGCCTCGCCGACGAAGCGCACGCGGCCCTGCGCGAGCACGGGGTGCACGGGTTTCAACATTGCCTGACCGCCCGTGCCGGTGAAATTGACGACATTGGGCAGCGACTTGAAACCTGCCGCGCGCGCGTCGTCGCCCGTGAACACCGCTCGCACGCCGGGATGCGCGAGCGCGCGCGCGGCGTCGAGCCGGACGATCTCAGCATGCGCGCGGTCCGCACGCAGGAACACCGCGTGCAGCTGGTCCGGCAGATTCCAGTCGGCGGTGTAGCGGCCGTGACCGGTGGTTAATCGTTGATCTTCGCGGCGCGACATGCGAGCAAGTATCTCACGCTTGCCAGACCCCGTAACCCGCTTCGCGCAGCGCGATTGCGAGCTCGACCTCCATCTCGGCCGCGGCCGCGTACGGCATCGGGTTGTAGCATTCGTATAACTCGGGGAGCAGCCGCTGGCCGTATTTCTGCACGTAGCGATTCGCGCGCACGCCGGCCTTGTGCTTGTCGAAACGTGTATCGGGGTCGAGTCCGGTCATGCCGACGTAGACGCAAGGCTTCAACGGATCGTAGTCGGGATTGCACTTCTTGAACCTGGATTCGTACAGCACGTCCTTCGACAGCAGGACGACGTAAACGTAATGGTGATGGCGGCGTGCCACGATGAATTATTGAGTTTTACATTATTGATGACAAAAACTTTCCCGCCTTCGGCCCCCTCGCTTTGCTCTCCCCACCCTTCTCCCGGAGGGAGAAGGGCTTTTCTTCCCTCGCCCTCCGGG
>JBKJMN010000066.1:0-5444 GCA_046596405.1 Burkholderiales bacterium | reverse complement strand
ATCCAGGTCGAACCGCCGCCACTCTTGTAGGCGTCGCCGGCGGGCCAGGTTTCAGAGCCCTTTTCGCCCGGCGCGGGTACGGTGTAACGGCGCCACAATTGCTTGCCCGTTTCCGGGTCGAGGCCGTCGAGAAAGCCGCGGATGCCGAACTCGGCGCCGGAAACGCCGGTGATCAATACGCCGTTGGCCACCATCGGCGCGGACGTGATGGAAAATCCTTCTTTCCACTCGGCGATTTTCGTTTTCCACACCTGCTTGCCGGTTTTCTGGTCGAGGGCGACGATGTGCGCATCGAGCGTGCCGCGGTAGACCTTGCCGTTATAGACCGCGAGCCCCTTGTTGGAAATGCCGCAGCACACGATGCGCGGCGTGGCCGGATCCCAGTCGACCGGCGTGCGCCAGAGCTGCTTGCCGGTAGCGACGTCGATGGCGACCGTATTTTCCGCGTTGACCGCGAACAGGATGCCGTCATTGACGAGCGGCTGCGCCTGCTCGCCGTAGTTGCTGCCGAGCGACGTGCTCCACACCGGCACCAGCCGCTTTACGGTGTTCTTGTTGATCTGGTTCAGCGTGCTGTAACGGTTCTGGTTGTAGCCCATGCCGTAGGTGAGCACGTTGTCGGTGCTGCCGCCGTTGCCGTCGCGCACGAGGTCCTGCTGCGTTTGCGCGAAAACGGTTGCGTGCGTTGCAGCAAGCAACGCGATGGCGGTCAATAATTTATTCATGATTTTTCCTTCGGGTGAAAGTGCGGCCGGTGCGCCGCGCTGGAACACTCAGTTGTCAAATAACGCGAACGTCCACACCGAGCCGCCGACCGGCACGTTCTTGAGGCCTTCGCGGTTGCGCGTGCCATACAGGCCGCCGAGACCGGACAATATCGTCAGGTACTGCTTGCCCTTGTGCGACCATGTGATCGGCATCGCGTTAATGCCGGAGCTCGTGCGGTACTCCCACAGCGTCTGCCCGGTGTCCGCGTCGAGCGCAAAAAATTCGCCCGTGTGCTTGCCGCTGAAAAGCAGCCCGCCGCCGGTGGCGAGCATCGCCGATGCAATCTGGTAATCGCGCACGGGTATGCGCCACTTCGGCTGCGCGGTCATGGGATCGATCGCCTCGATATGGCCGACGATGTCGCCGGGATTGACGGTCGGATAACTGTTCTCGACGCCGACGTAACGCATGCCGGGCTTGAACGCGGCGAGTGCGGTCAGCTTTAAGGTCGAATAACCGTGATTGGTGTTTGCATACAGCAGGCCGGTATTCGGATTGAACGCCGCGTGCGGCCAGTTCTTCGCCCCGCGCACGCTGGGCCACATCGGAAAGGGTGCGCCGTCGCGATATTTTTTGGCGGCCTCGGATTCGACCGGGCGGCCGGTTTTCATGTCGACATGCGTCGCCCAATTGACTTCGCCGAATTGCTTCGCCGACAGGAGCTGGCCGTTGGTGCGATCCAGCACGTACAAAAACCCGTTGCGGTTCATCTGCATCGCGACTTTGCGCACCACACCGTCGATCCTGATGTCGGCGAGGATGATTTCCCACACCGAGTCCCAGTCGTAAACGTCGTTGGGCGTGGCCTGGTAATGCCACGCGATCTCACCCGTCTTGGGGCGCACCGCGATGATCGACGCAGCGTACAGGTTGTCGCCTTTGCGCACGGACGGGTTCCACGGACCGGCGTTGCCCGTGCCCCAGTACATGAGATCGAGCTCGGGATCGTACGAACCGGTGATCCAGGTGCTGCCGCCGCCGTTCAGATACGCGCTGCGCGGCTCCCACGTGGCGTGCCCCTGGTCCTCGGGGCCCGCGGTGGTGTGGCGGCGCCACAAGTGCTTGCCGGTGTCGGGGTCCCAGCCGTCGAGAAAGCCGCGAATGCCGAACTCCGCGCCGGAAATGCCGGTAACCAGGACGCCGTTGGCGATCAAGGGTGCTACGGTCTGCGAATAGCCTTCCTTCCACTCGGCGGCCTTTTGCTTCCACACTTCCTTGCCGGTTTTCTGGTCGAGCGCGACCACGTAAGCGTGCAATGTCGTGCGAAAAACCTTGCCGTTATAGACCGCAACCCCCTTGTTCGAGACCCCACAGCACACGACGCGCGGCGTCTCGGGATCGAAATCGACCGCGGTACGCCACAATTGACGTCCGGTCAGCGCATCGATCGCGACCGTCCACTTCGCGTTGCTCACATACATGACGCCGTTGAGCACGATCGGCTGCGCCTGCTCGCCGAATTCGTTTTCGAGGCCTGCAGTCCAGACCGGCACGAGCCTCTTGACGCTGGTCTTATTGATTTGCGCGAGCGGGCTGTAGCGATTTTGCGCGTAGCCCATGCCGTACGTGAGTACGTTGTCCGGGTTGCGGCCGTCGTTTTTCAAATCGTCGAGGGTTTGCGCCGCGACCGCGGCCGCGCCGCACAACAGGATAGCGACGAGCGAAGCGAACGATCTGCTGGATTTCATTGAGCCCTCCTGATGGCCGCGGACTGACGCCGCGTCGTGACCTGCCGGCTACTACATGCAGCAAAATCTTAACAGTTACGCGGGCACCGCGCCAATTCAAAGCAAGCGGCCCGCCGCCGCATCAGGCCTTCCAGCGCGGCAGCAGACGCAGGGCGTTGCCGCGTTCAATCGCCTGAATATCGGCCGCCGAAAAACCGTAGCCCGAGATCCCTTCGACCTCTTCGGAACCGGGCCGGAACGGATAGTCGGTGCCGAACAGGACCTGCGAAAGCGGCGCGACTTTCAACAAGGCGGTGAGCGCACCCGCATGATTGGCCTGCGCGGTCTCGTAATAAAACTTCCTGATTTCGTAGGCGACACCGTTGGGCAGAAATTTTGCGCGGTCCTTCATGCCGGCTTCCTGACGCGTAAAGCGGCTGTAAACGAACGGCAATACGCCGCCGCCGTGCGAAAAAATCCAGCGGATATCGGGAAAGCGCGCGGCCGCGCCGCTGAACAAAAGGCTGGCAATTGTGCGTGTCGTGTCGGCCGGATATTCGATCGCGGATGCCGATAAGAGCTGTGGAATCGGATTCTGGCAGCACGCCGGTTGTAGCGGATGCGTATAAACAACCGCGCGCCGCCGGTTGAGTTCCTCAAGCACCGGCCAGAACGCGGCGTCGCCCAGATAACGCTGGTCGAAGCTCGTCATCAGCGCGAAGCCATCCGCCTTCAGCACGTCGAGCGCGTACTCGATTTCCTTCAGGGAGCCTTCGACGTCGGGCGGCGCGATGGTCGCAAACAAGCCGTAACGCCCCGGGTAATCGCGCACAAGCTGCGCGCCGTAGTCGTTGACCATGCGACCCAGGCGCCGCGCGAGCGCCACGTCACCGAACCACACGCCCTCGGGGATGATCGACGAGATCGACAGCGCGATCCCATTGCGGTCCATGTCTTCAAGCGATAAAGCCGGCGTCCAGGCCGGCGGTGTGCCCGACGCCCGCGCACGCGGAATCGCGGCTAGGTAGCCGGGCGGCACGTAATGGTGATGGACATCGATGCGCTGCGGCTTGCCTGCGGCCAGCACTGGAAATGCAGGGTCGGCGGCGCAACCGGGCAGTAGCGTGCCGGCGCCGAGCGCGGCAAGGCTCGCCAGAAACCCGCGGCGAGCAATGCCTGACACGGCGAGCGCCGCATCGGCTTTAACATCAAATAAATCATCTGGAATCTGCATCGATCTCCTCCGACGGTTTTTTTTGAATGTCTCGGAGAATACCGTATGCACCGCGCGACGCCTAGCCGGGCAACGGGCACGGCGCACCGGACACAAGCGGCGCTGCGACCGACAACGGCATCCGCGAGCACCTTCATCCCAAGACAGCATCATCCTACTGCCGAATCGGACGCCCCTTACAGTTTGCGCTGGCACGCCATGCGATTGTTGGAGCCATCAAATCGCGGGTGCCCTCATGAGAAAAGTTTGCTTCTGGTTGATCCTTATCTTCGCAGCCGTGCCGTTCGGCGCTCAGGCGACGATTTACAAATGCACGCAGGACACCATGGTCGTCTATCAGGATACCCCGTGCGAGCGGGCCGCCAAGTCGCAACTGATCGTCGCGTCGCTGCACCCTGCGCCCGCCATTAGCAGGTTCGAGCCCAACACCGCGTCGATTCCCGACCCGAGACCGGACCCTGGGGCACGGGGCGTGCCGCAGGCGCCAGGCCTCAGTCTGGGCATGCTCGATACCGAAGTATTGAACCTGCGCGGCTGGGGGCGTCCGGCCAAAATCACGCGCAGCAGGGCGAACCGCACTTGGCACGAGGAATGGACTTACTTCTCGCCGCCCGACGGGCCGCGGCAGCTTCAGTTCACTAACGGCAAACTGGCCGGCGTTTTGTAACGAGGCGGGCGGCCAAGCGCGTCCGGACGCGAGCGCGGGTTATCCGCCGGCGGCCAGCGGGCGTCCGCAGGTGGTGTGATACGCTAGCCTCGCCGCGACGACAGAGTTGCTAATACACTGAGCGTCGCCGCGCGGAGGCCCCATGAAGTTGGCGTTGAGCACCCTGTGGTTCGCAGGCGCTATCGTTGCGGCGTCGGCGCCTGCTCAGCAATACCCGGCGCGTGCAGTACGCGTTTACATTCCGTTTACCGCCGGCAGCGCCGCCGACATCATCGCGCGCGCGCTCGAGCCCCAGATGCGCGAGAAACTGGGCCAGTCGCTGATTATCGACAATCGCGGGGGCGCCGGCGGCAACATCGCCGCCGAGCTGACGGCGAAAAGCCCCAACGACGGTTACTCGATCATGATGGGCACGGTCGGCACCCACGCGATCAACTACAGCCTGTATTCGAAGCTGCCGTATCACCCGCAGCGCGACTTCACGCCGATTGCGCTGGTCGGCGAAAGCCCCAATATCCTCGTCATAAATCCGATCGTGCCCGCCAAATCGATCCAGGAACTGATCGCGCTCGGCAAGGCACGGCCCGGCCAACTCAATTACGGCTCGTCCGGCTCGGGAACCACGGTCCATTTATCGGCGGAGCTGTTCAGCGTCATGACCGGTATAAAAATGGTGCACATCCCATATAAGGGCGCCTCCGAAGCGCTGACTGCGTTGCTATCCGGCCAGACCGATCTCCAATTCGCAAGCCTCTCGTCGGCGATCCCGCTCGTCAAGGCGGGACGGCTGCGCGCGTTTGCCGTGACGGGCGAGAAACGCTCGCCGTCCATTCCCGAAATGCCGACGATGTCGGAGGCAGCGCTGCCCGGTTACGCAGCCTCCGCGTGGTTCGGCCTGCTCGGCCCCGCAGGCATGCCGCCCGCGGCCGTCACTGCTTTGAGCAACGCCGCGCTCGCCTCGCTCCAGACGCAGGAGGTTAAAGACCGGTTGTTCGCCTCCGGCGTGGAGCTCCGCCCCATGCCTCCGGACGAATTTACACGCCTGATCGACAGCGAGATAAAAAAATGGGCGCAGGTCGTGAAAGCTTCAGGCGCGAAAGTGGACTGA
>JBKJMN010000319.1:0-3378 GCA_046596405.1 Burkholderiales bacterium | reverse complement strand
GCCGCTGATCGCCGGCCTCGGCGTCGCCGGCGCCGGCATCGCGCTCGCGATGCAGGGCGTGCTCGGCAACCTGGTGGCGGGATTCACGATCATATTCACGCGGCCGTTTCGCGTCGGCGAATATATTTCGATCGCCGGCGTCGAGGGGCAGGTCGAGGCGGTCGACCTGTTCGCGACGCAGTTGAGTCATTCCGACCGCTCGCGCGTCGTCGTGCCCAATCGCAAAATCGTCGGCGAGATCCTGCACAACTACGGTCAGATTCGGCAACTGGCACTCACCGTAAGCATCGCCCGCGCACGCGATGTCGATGGCGCGCTCGCCGCCGCGCAGGCGGTGGTGAATGCACACGTAAACGTCTTGAAGGCGCCCGTGCCGGTGATCGGCGTGAGCAGGCTCGGCACGGGCGCGATCACCATCACCATCGCGCCGTGGGTGAACGTCGCGGATTATGTCGCCGTCAGCGCCGACCTCAATCGGGCGGTCGTGGAGAAATTCGCCGCCAGCGGCATCCAGTATCCCGTGCCGCCGCTCGAAATCCGGGCCGCCTAGAGTAGAGCCGCGCGCTTATTCCGGGCCGACGAACCCGATATACGCGCCGCATGCTTCGGCGGGCGTGGCCAGCATCGCGTGCTCGCCATTCGCGCGCACGCCGCGCACGAGCGGCGGCATACCGTGCGCCTGCATCCAGCGCGCGGCCGCGCCCATGCCGGTGGTGCGATACAGCGCCTGAAACGGCCCGGGACCGCGGCGCTCGAGCGCATCGCTCGCCGGTCCCGCCGCGTACGGCGTGGCAATGCCGAGCCCGGTGGGCCCGAGTTCGAACACCGCCATGTCCGACATGATGACCGTGCCCTTGTGCAGCTTTGGCTGCGGCATGCCGAGCACTTTGGCGTACATCGCCGCTGCGGATTGCGCATCCGGTGTCACTATGTACGCGCGCTCTAGCTTGTACACGCCGTTCGGCTGATCGCCGGTCGCCGGCACCTGCTGGCGGCGTTCGGCGAGCGGCGTCAGATGCTGGATGAACACGAGCGGGAGCGGGTTCTGCGCGCCAGGCGTCGCGATTTTCCAGCGCAGATCCTGGCCGCCCGGCGTACGCCGGCTGCCGTCGATGGGATCGCTCACATCGACGCCGCGCTGGCGCATCGCGGCCACCTCGGCGCCAAGATCGTCGCATTGCAGGACGACGTAGCGGATGCCGCCGCCCGCCGCGATGAAGTCGCTGAGCGTCGAATTCTTGCTGCCCGGCTTGCTCGATGCGGCCCGATGCTCTGCCTCGTCGCGAATCGCGAGCAGCTCGACGTAGTCTTCCTGGTTGAATGCGATTGCATTGTGCGTGCCCCGCCCCGGATGCGCGCCGCCTTCGGCCATGTTGAAGCCCATGTGCTTGAACTGCGCGATACCGGCCGCGAGGTCGCGGACGCAGATGGTTACGTGGTCGATGCGGGTGAACATGGACTGCTCCTGGAGATCAGATGGTCGACGGTGCGGGTGCCGGCGTCGATTGAGTGCCGTGGTTACTCCGCGCGCGCCCCGGACAGTTGGATTACTTTCGCCCATTTGGCGATGTCCTGCTTGATGAAGGCGCCGAATTCTTCCGGGGTCGTTGGCACGAGCTCCACGCCCTGCACCAGGAATTTTTCGCGCAACTCCGGCTGGCGCAGGATGCGCACGATTTCTGTGTTGAGCCGCGCAATGATTTCCTTCGGCGTGCCCGCCGGCACCACCACGCCGTTCCAGGATTTCACTTCGAAGCCCTTGAGCCCGGATTCTGCGATGGTCGGCAGTTCGGGCGCGAGCGGCGAGCGCGTCGTCAGCGTGACCGCGAGCCCGCGCAACTTGCCCGCTTTTACCTGCGGCAGCACGCTCAGCATGTTGTCGAACGTGAGTTGCACGTGGCCGCCCAGCAGGTCGGCCATGGCGGGCGCGGAGCCTTTGTATGGTACATGCACCATTTTCACGCCCGCCATGGAATTGAACAGCTCGCCTGCCAAATGCGGCGTGCCGCCAACGCCGCTCGACGAATAAGACAGTTCGCCGGGACGCGCTTTGGCGAGAGCAATCAACTCCCTCACCGACGTGACGGGCAGCGACGGATGCACGGCCAGAATGAGGCCGGTCACATAATTTTGAGTGACGGGCGCGAAGTCGCGCACGAAATCGAACGGCAGCCTGGCGAACAGCGATTGATTGATTGCGTTGGCGACAGTGCCGATGAACAGTGTATAGCCGTCGGGCGGTGATTTAGCGGCGAGTTCCGTGCCGATGTTGCCGCCGGCGCCGGGCCGGTTGTCCACAATGACCGCCTGGCCCCAGGTTTCATTGAGCTTCTGGCCGATGGCGCGCGCGATTGCGTCGGTCGGTCCGCCGGCGGGGAATGGCACGATCACGCGAATCTGTTTGGCGGGATAGGTGGCAGCTGGCGTCTGCGCGTTCGCGGCCGACGCAGCGATGGCGACCGCGGCAGCAAGGCACCCTTGCAATATCATCGCGCGTCGCCTGCGGCGCGCTGCTGCACCGCGTAACGTTGGTCGAGCTCCGCGATCACGGCGTCGATTTTCTCGACGTCGGCGAACTTCATGTCGAGATCGAACAAATTGGCGCGATGCGCCGCCACCGAACGGTCGCCGCACGCTTCTTCGACGACGATGACGCGAAAGTTGTGCGAAAACGCGTCGGTCGCAGCAGCGCGCACGCAGCCGGAGGTGGACACCCCGCACATCACGATGGTGTCGACGCCGTCGTAGCGCAGGAAGGATTCGAGCGGCGTTTCGAAGAACGCCGACGGCTTGTTCTTGAGGATGACGACGTCCTCTTTGCGCGGTGCGTATTCCGGCGGCCATTCGTCCGCGCGCGGATCACTCGTGTACTGGAATTCGTGCGCGTTGCCGAGCTTGTGGTTCCAGATCCCGCGGCGCGTCGGGTGGCTGCGGTCGTCGCGGCGGCTGTAATAGACCGGCAGGCCAAGCTCGCGGAAGGTCCTGGTGACGCGCACGAGCGCCGCTTTGAGCGCGGGATCTTCGCGCCCGCACATCGCGTATTGTGGATCGACGAACATCCACGTCGTGTCGATGTTGAGCAGCGCCGCGCGCGCGCCCATCCCGATCGGATTGCCGAATGCGCCCTTCGCGTAGGTTGCAAGGTCCGTATCCGGCACGAAGCCGCGCCAGCGTTCGATTTTTTTGTTCATGGGGAATACCGGCTGATTCTGCAAATTATTGAGTTTTACATTATTGATGACAAAAACTTTCCCGCCTTCGGCCCCCTCGCTTTGCTCTCCCCACCCTTCTCCCGGAGGGAGAAGGGCTTTTCTTCCCTCGCCCTCCGGGAGAGGGACCGAGGGTGAGGGAGAGTTTTGACGAGCGGCGCCATTGTCA
>JBKJMN010000247.1:0-3297 GCA_046596405.1 Burkholderiales bacterium | reverse complement strand
TGATTAAGTCCCAAACCGTTCGCCCTGAGGTATCGAAGGGTGAACGGTTTCCCTCTGCGGAAGCTGTGTTCGTGCTTCTATACATCAGCACGAACGGACTTAATCAGAGCTTCCCTATTTCATTTCAGCGAGCTGCTTGAGCGTAAACAGATAGCTCACCTTGTCCAGCGGCTTGTGGCAGGCAAGACATTCGGCCTGGTTCGCGCCCGGCCGGTGCTGCTTGTCGGTGGTGAATACCGCATAGTTCCAATCGCTGTTGCGCAGCATGTCGGGAATGTCTTTGCCCCAGCCGGCATCGCGCGCCATCGCCGTGTAGAACAGTAGTTTGTCCGCAACGAAGAAACCGTCGCTGCCCATGACCGGCTTGTTCTCCGCGTCCACTTTCGCGGCATGCACTTCGACCAGAAGATAAGAGCCGTCGGGCAGCGTCTTGCCCGACTTCGCCGCCGCGACGGCAGCTTTGTTGCCGTAGTAGTAACGCACCTGACGCGTCGCCGGGAAGTTGATCGTATGGTACTTCGAGAAACTGCCCTGGTAGCCGTCGGGAAACGTCACGCCGGTTTTTGCGAGATTCGGGAGGAACGTCGATTTCGCACTCGCGCCCGCGCCCGGTTGGGCGGCGAAATATGCGGCGACGTTCGCGATGTCTTCAGTGCTCAATTGTGCCGCCATTGCGTTCATGATCGGGTTCTTGCGCGTGCCGTCCTTCAACGCTTTCAGTTGGGCCTCGAGGTAGCCGGCGCGCTGTGCGGCGAGATTCGGAATGGTATCGCTGACGCTGATGCCGTTCGGCCCGTGACAGGCCGCGCACACGGCGGCCACCTTGGCTTTTCCGGCCTCGATATCCGCCGCTTGCACGGCCGACACGGCAACTGCGGCAACCATCAATCCGAGCATTATCTTCATGGTTTCTCCCGAGTGATATCAAAGTGCTGCATGGCTTCTTGCAGTAAAGTCTAGCACGCGCCTATGCCCGTTGATTCGACGTGAAGTTTCGCGCGCAGAATGCCGCTATCAGTGGTCCGACCGGGTAATTCTCTCGGTGTAGGCGATGGCCAGCGCGGACAGCACGAATGTCAGATGGATGAGCGTCTGCCACATCAGCGTTTTTTCGTCGTAGTTCTGCGCGTTGATGAAGGTCTTGAGCAGGTGTATCGACGAAATGCCGATGATCGCAGTGGCGAGCTTGACCTTGAGCACACCGGCATTCACGTGCGACAGCCACTCCGGCTGATCGGGATGATTTTCCAGTTCCAGGCGCGACACGAAAGTCTCCCAGCCACCGACGATGACCATGACCAGCAGGTTGGAGATCATGACCACGTCGATCAGACCCAAAACCACCAGCATGATTTCCGCCTCGGTGACACCCTTGGTCGTGGTGATCTGCAGCAGGTGCACGAGTTCGACCCAGAATTGCCAGACGTAGACGCCTTGGGCGACGATCAGGCCGATATAGAGCGGCGCCTGCAGCCAGCGGCTCATGAATATCCAGCGCGGCATCGTTCGTAATTCGGCGGGCTGTTTGCCGGGAAGAGCGGGTTTCATGGGCATATCCAGGAAGTTGAACCGCCGCGATTGTAGTCGAAATAATTGCCGGTGTGCGCTTATGTAGCAGCGCCGCGGAATCACTCGAGTTATCTGCGGTATTATTCTTTCGCTCCGGCAGCGCTCAACTTTTTTTCCGGCAATTTTCACTTGCCCGGAGTAGCCCAAAACAAACCGCAGGGGGATCACTGGATGGGTGTAACCGAACAACTCGCGCGCTTCGCGATTGACGTTCCCGCGGGCAGCATACCGGCCGCGGCGATCGCATCGGCGAAGTTGAGATTTCTGGACACGATCGCCGTGATGATCGCCGGTTCGCGCCACCCGTCCGCGTTGATTTCTCTCGAGGTCGCGCGCCAGATGGGCGGCAACCCTGTCGCGAGCGTGGTCGGACAAAAAGACAAGACGTCGTCGCCGCTCGCCGGCCATCTCAACGCCGTGTCTGCGCACGCCCTCGAATACGACGATTACACCAAGAGCGTCACGCACGCGAGTGTCTGCATGGTGCCGGGTTCGCTGGCGATCGCAGAGCAGCTCGACTTGTCCGGCGCGCGCATGCTCGACGCATTCGTCGTCGGTTTCGAAATCGAATCGTGCGTGGCGAAAGGTCTGCGCCCGCAGTTGATCGACCACGGCTGGCATCCGAACGGCATCCTCGGCGCCATGGGCATCGCCGCCGCGGGCGCGCGCATGATGGATTTCGACCCGATGAAACTGCGCATGGCGTTCGGCCTCGCCGCGTCGCAGGGATCAGGTGTGCGCAAGAACGTCGGCTCGATGTGCAAGGCGTTTCACGTCGGCCACGGCGTGCGCTGCGGCATCTTCGCCGTTTTGCTCGCGCAGGCGGGTTTCAAGGTCGACCCGGACATCATCGAGGGCGTCGATGACAAGGGCGTCAACGGCCACGCGCGCTTCGGCATGGCGGACACTTTCAACGGCGTGGGCAATTACCGGCTCGAAAAAATGGTCGAGAGCCTCGGCAGCCATTGGGAGCTCGCGGAGAACACGACGCTCGTGCGCATGCATCCGGGCTCGACCGCGCCGGGCGCTGCGATCGATGGCATGATCGATCTGTCGAAGGCCGGCGATCTGAAAGCGGAGCACGTCGAGTCGATCGAGCTCGAATGCACGCCGCAGATGCACACGATCGCGCCGTACGCGACCGCGAACGATTCACACAAAGCGCGTTTCTGTCTGCCTTACAGTATGGCGATCTCGCTGATCGAGCGCCGCGCCGGCATCGCGGAGTACACCGACGAGCGCGTCAACCGGCCAGACGTGCAGGCGCTGATGAGGCGCGTGAAAGTAATCGAGCCCGCAGACCTCAAGAAGCATGTCGGCCAATGGGGCGAGGCCGGCGTCAACTGGGGCGAGATGCGACTCACGGTGCGCATGAAAGACGGCAGCGCCGTGCAGACGAAACGCTCGCACGCGCGCGGCTGGTCTGAAGACCCGGCGACGTGGGGCGACCTGCAAGGCAAGTACGAGGAATGCTCGCACGGGATACTGTCGCAATCGCAGGTCAACGAAAGCCTCGCGATGATCCATGCGCTCGACACGCTGCCGAAAGTGAAGCAGTTGATGGCGGTGCTGCAGGTTTGAGGAACCAGGGCGGGGGCGATCCGGCGTTCTTTATTGAGTATTACGTAATAGATGACAATGGCGCCGCTCGTCAAAACTTTCCCTCACCCTCGGTCCCTCTCCCGGAGGGCGAGGGAAGAAAAGCCCTTCTCCCTCCGGGAGAAGGGT
>JBKJMN010000237.1:0-9236 GCA_046596405.1 Burkholderiales bacterium | reverse complement strand
ACGCAGGACTCACGCGCGATTGCAGGCCGACCGCGGTCTGCACGCCCTCGGCGCGCGCGAGCGCGGTCAGGTCCTCCGCTTCCGGCGTGTTGCGGCCGAGCGGCCACTCGGTGTAGACATGCTTGCCGGCTGCGATCGCAGCCCTGGTGGTCTCGTAATGCGAGGGCACCCGCACGCACACGGCTACCGCGTCGATCTCCGGTGATGCGCACAGCGCGCGGAAATCGGTGAACGCGAGCTTTGCGCCGAACGCTATGCGCGCTTCTTCCGCGCTTTCCGGTTTGGTGGTGCAGACAGCGGTGAGTTCAACATCCGGGCTCGCCCGCAACGCCGGGAAGTGCGACTGGGAAGCCCAGGTCGAACGAACGTTGGCACCAATAAACCCCAGCCGAATCTTGTATGCCATGCCAACGCGCCTGAAATTAGTCAAGGCCTGCATTATTGCAGAGATCGCCGTCTATCAGCGGGGCGGTCGGGGCGGCGGATGGGACCGGGATCGCACGGTAGCGCCGCAGGGAGTCGCGCAGGTCCGCGGAGGACAAAAGTCACAACGGGTTATAAAAACACGTCGGTTTTTCGCTGGCAACTGTTAAACCTGTATCTTGCACCCGTATAATCCGCGCTTGGCAAAAACGGCGTAAATGCGATGGACACCCAAATCTCCCGGATAGACGGATCAACACCTTTGCCGCGGCGCCGCTATGCCGATTACCAGGCGCGGGTTGACTGCCTGCTCAACTCCGCGTCACGACTGGCGGCGGTCAAGAGCACCGGCCTGCTCGATACGCCGGCGGAAGAGGCGTTCGATCTGCTCACGCGACTGGCGACCCGCCTGGTGAATGCGCCCGCAAGCTTCGTCTCTATCGTGGACGCCGGGCGGGACTTCTACAAAAGTCAAAGCGGACTTCCCGCGCCGCTTGCTGATGAACGCGAATCAACGGGCCGGACCCTCTGCCACTTTACGCTGGACGACGAGACCCCACTGGTCATTGACGACACGCATAGCAACGAGGTGTGGAAAGCTGTGCCGTCGGTCGAATCGCTCGGCGTGCGCGCTTATGTCGGCGTGCCGATTAAAGTGGACGGAGAGATTGTCGGCAGCTTCTGCGTCATCGACGTGAAGCCGCGCAAGTGGAACCCGGAAGAACTGGAGACTATTCGTCAACTGGCCATCTCGGCAGGCCGCGAAATCAACCTGCGCGTGGCCTTGGCGACGGCTCAAAAGGAAATTGCGACCTCGCAAAAACTGGCTCGCGCGCGGGAAGATATCGTCGCTGTCGTCGCGCACGATTTGCGGACCCCCTTGGAGATATTGCACCTGAGCACGCTGATTTTGCAAAAAACGCTGGGCGGGCAGCACACCGCGGTCGCGGACAGAATGGCGCGGGCAATCGACGCCATGAAGCAGATGACGGACGGGCTCCTGTCGAACAGCGCCCTGCTGGCGCCGACTGCTAGCGGCCGAAAAACGCTCAGCGGTGCTGCTTTGTTGGGTGAAGCTGTCGACATGATGCGTCCGCTGGCGGAGCGCGCAGGCATTGCAGTGGACCTCGGCGTGGTCGCCGATGCTGACATCCACGCGGACTTCGCGCAGATGCTGCGGGTGCTGGGGAACACGATCGGCAACGCAATCAAGTATTCGCCCGCGGGCGGCTCGGTGCGCGTGAGCGGGCAAAGCAAGGACCAATCGTTCGTGATCGCCGTGGCAGACAACGGCAAGGGCATGAACGCGCTGGAGCAAACGCTCGCGTTTAAAAAAGGCTGGCAGGGAGCGGCAGGCATGGTGCGGGGTGACGGCGCCGGTTTGGGCCTTTCCATCGCCCGCACCCTGGTAGTCGATCATGGCGGCACGATGGAACTCGCGAGCGAAGTGGGCGTTGGCACAACCGTGACGATTGCTCTCCCGCGCAAACCAACTTCTGCCGCCGGCTGAGTGTCGGCTACGCCGTTGCTTGCGGCGGCGGTTATCAAGCGGGTACCTCGCGCTCTAACGTGCAGACCTCAGGTGCGGGAAAAACCGGGCGCCCTTCAGCCGCGGCGCCGGTTGGCGTAAAAGATGATGAGCGCGCCGAGCAGCATCGGCCCCCAGTGCAGCAGAAAGACTCCGGCGGTAATCGACAAGCTCAACCATTCCGGCATGCCGGACGCCGTACTGCTTTCACGGCTCGCGGCAAGCCCGTGGTTGGCACCGAAAAACGCCAACAGCACAGGCACAGCCAGCAGCGCCGCACCGATCAAATTCAGAATCGAGCGCTGCATTTCGGGTCGACCGCGTGTGCGCAGCTTCGCGTAAATATCCGCTATTTCTTCTTGTCGTAGAGATCGCCCTGCATCGCATCCTGGATGCGGGTGCAATCCAACCCTTCGATAAACACGTTCGGATACAGAAACCCGCCGGTAAAGAGGAATATCGCGATGCGGCCAAGACGGCCGAAATTCCCACCGGGGCCAACCGGCACCACATATGGCTCGCGGCCTTTTTCGACTTCCATATTGATCTCCTGTTTCTGAAAGTCAAAATAATCCGCCGTTCAACTTACGCTACCCTTACATCGGTCTGGACAAGCCCCCTGCCGCCCGCAGACAATAGAACCAATATCAGGAGGAACCCAATTGAACCCTGGATTCGATGAAATCATGGCCATCCGCGGCCGCGGTACGCCGGCGGACGGCGAAGTAACAATTACGGGGCACGATCCCGTTTTTTCCGCGCGCTTCAAGGTCGGCGAGACGACGGCGAATATCCTCGCCGGCATCGGCGTCGCGGTCACCGACATCCACGAGATGAAGACGGGCCGGCGCCAGAAAGTTTCTATCGACGTGCGGCATGCGGCGGCCACCTGCCAGAGCTCAAAGTATCTTGGCCAGCAGGGCGCGGGCGGCGAGTGGAAATCGGTGCAGTCGCCGTCGATGGAGCACATGCGTTCCATCACGCAGCCGTGGCAATGCAAGGACGGCCGCTGGTATTTGCCGCATTTCAATCTGCCGCATCTGCACGATCGCGTGATCGGCGTGCTCGGCTGCGAATCCAATGCCGATGCCGTCAAAAAAGCGATCGCCCAATGGGATTCGCACGAACTCGAAGAAGCGGTCGCCGCGGCGCGCGCGTGCGGCTCGATCATTCGCTCCAACGCGGAATGGCTCGAGCATCCGCACGGCAAAATGCTGGCGGACAAACCGCTGATTGAAATCACGAAAATCGGCGACAGCGCGCCGGTCCCGTTCCCGCCAGGCGAGCGGCCGTTGGCAGGGATCAAGGTGCTCGATCTGACACGCATCCTCGCCGGGCCGATCGCCGCGCGCACGCTCGCCGAAAACGGCGCCGAGGTGCTCATGATCACGGCGCCGCATCTTCCGCAGGTGCCCGAGCACGTGATGGACACGAGCCACGGCAAGCGCAGCACTTTCCTGAACCTCACCAAGCCCGACGACGTCGCGACGATCAAAAAGCTCGTGCGCGATGCCGACGTGTTCAGCCAAGGCTACCGCCCGGGCATCATGGACAAGCACGGACTGAGTCCCGAGCAACTGGCGCAAGAGCGTCCCGGCATCATTTATCTTTCGATCAGTTGCTACGGCCACGGCGGCCCGTTCTCGGGACGCGGCGGCTGGGAGCAGATCGGGCAATCGGCGACCGGCATCTGCCTCGACAACGGCGATGAGCGGCCGAAGCTCCTGCCGGCGTCGGCATGCGATTACACGACCGGCTACAACGGCGCGTTGGGCGTGCTGCTCGCGCTCGCGCGGCGCGCGCGCGACGGCGGCTCATACCATGTGCGGGTGTCACTATGCCGCTCGGGCATGTATATCTACAAGCAGGGCAAGGTGAGCTATCAAAAACCCGATATGGGATTGAGCGACGCCGAACTGAATGCGATCATGATCGAATCCACCGGTGGCCACGGCACGCTCAGGCATCTGGGCCCGGTGCTCAAAATGGCAGCGACGAAACCTTATTGGGACAAGCCTTCGCCGACGCTGGGATCGAGCCAGCCGGAGTGGCTCACGCAAAGCAATTAGAAAGCCCGGCAGCGAGGAATAACCAGGCGCAGCGGCTAGCTGCGCCGGACAAAACCACAGGGAGAATGCAATGCCAAATGTATGGGTACGGACTGGCGCACCGCTCGTCGTATTGCTGCTGGTTGGCCTCGGTACAGCGCAAGCCGAGTTGACTCGTCTCGAGATCATATCGAAGCAACCGTTTGGTTCGTTCGCAGCCGGCGAATATGTCATCTGGCAGGGCAAAATCTACGGCGACCTTGCTCCTCAGGAATCCATTCCCGGACTCGACAAAGCGCAGCGCAACGCGCGCGGCCGGGTCGACTACTCGTCACGCATCGCGCTCATCATGCCCGCCGGCCCGGCCCGCGGTAACGGCACCCTACTCGTCGACGTGCCCAATCGCGGCAAGGCTTATGCGCAAGCGCTTTACAATTCACCGCGCGACGAGCCGTTTCTCTCGGGAACGTTTGAGCACGGCAATGGCTTTCTCGAAGACCGTGGCTACACGATTGCCGAGGTGTATTGGGAGCTCGGTCAAGGCGCCGACTTGCCATCGTTCGCAGACGCGGACGGCAAGCAGCGCTTTGTCGAGGGCGTTGGCTTCGCGATCATGCGCGACGCCGCGGATTTTCTCGCCCACGCAGCGGCCGACGCCGCAGGCACGCCGAATCCGCTGAAGGGCACGATCAGCCGCGTGATAGCAAGCGGCAAATCGCAGACCGGCCGCTTCCTCAAAACGTTTCTGCTGCACGGCTTCAACATGGCCGGCGGCCGGCGCGTGTTCGACGGCATGCACGTGTACGTGTCGGCTGCGGGGATTCTGCCGATAATGCAGACGGGGGCCGGCCCCGACTCCAGCGCGAATGCCGGACCCACGTTTGCCAATCCGGAATTCCGCGGCGTCAATGAAGACCCGCTGGCAATCAGCGACATCATCAAACGGGTGGAAGCGCGCGGTGAGGTGCCGCCGAAAATGATGCTGATCAGTTCGGTGACCGATTACTATTCCATCCGCGCATCGCTGGGCCGCACGGGCGCATCGGGCACGAGCGATTTGCCGCTACCGGCGAATGTGCGGATGTACGATATCGCCGGCTCTTCGCATGTACGCATGCCGAAAACACCGCAGGAATGCACACTGGCCGCGAACCGTCTCGACTGGACGCCCGTGTCGCGCGCAACCCTGACCCGGCTCGATGCCTGGGTGGCTACCAATACCGAGCCGCCGCCGAACCAACTGATGCCGCTCGAGGCGGCAGGTTCACAGGCGCTGGTTCTACGCGCGCCTGCGCATCTGCCGCGCGCCGTGATCCAGGTGCCGAAGCGCGACGGCGACGGCAACGCGCTCGGCGGCGTGCGATTGCCGGACCTGGCGGCGCCGCTAGGGACGCACGGTGGACATAACGGCCTGCCCGCACCTTGCAGGCTCATCGGCTCTTTTGCGGCATTCGCCGCGAATAAGTCACAGCGCGAGGCGGCTGGCGACTCGCGGATGTCGATCGCAGAGCGCTACCGCAATCGGGACGACTATGTGAATCGCATCCGGATCGCTGCTTTGGAATTGATGAGCGCAGGTTTTCTGCTGCCGGAAGACGCTGCTGTTATCACTCAGGCCGCTGCTTCGAATGCGGCATTCAAAGTGGCTGCGCCGGCCGCTGAGGCTCATTGAAGTCAGGTCGGGACTGCTGAGCGCGGGCGCGGGTTGAGCGAAGCAAAAATGAAAACTGTTGTTGATTTGCTACTGATCGGTCTTCAGCCCCGCGGCTTTAATCACCTTCGCCCACTTCGCAGTCTCCTCGCGTATTTCCTGCGCGAACCGGATTGGCGTGTTGCCCACCGGCATGCCGCCGTCCTGCGTGATGCGCGCGACGATGTCGGGCTGGCTCAGCACGGCGACGGTTTCCTTGTGCCATAGCGCGATGACCGCCGCCGGAGTACGCGCCGGCGCCGCCAATCCGTACCACGATTGCGATTCGAAATTGGGAAAGCCCGATTCGTGAAACGTCGGCATGTCGGGCAGCGCGGCGCTGCGTTCAAGGCTCGCGGTGGCCACCGCACGCAGGCGTCCGGACTTGATATGCGGCATGAACACCGCCGGGTTCGCGAACATCAGATCGGCTTCGTTGGAAAGCACGCCGAGCAGCGCAGGGCCGGCGCCTTTGTAGGGAATCGTGATGACGTCGATCGCGGTCGTGAGCTTGAACAATTCCATCGACATGGTGCCCGCCGACCCGGTCCCCGACAACGCCCAGCGCAACTTGCCGGGATTGGCTTTGGCGTAAGGCGCAATGTCCTGCACTCTGCCCAGCGGCATTGCGGTGCGCGCTGCCAGCATATTGGGCACGTTCGCAAACTTGGTGATCGGAATGAAATCCTTGAGCGGATCGAACGGCAGCTTCTGCAGGCTGCCGGTGACGGTCATCACCGCGACAGCCGCGACCAGCAGCGTGTAGCCATCCGGATTGGCATTGGCGACTATTTCGCCTGCGATGACGCCACCGCCGCCACCGCGATTGTCATACAGGATCTGTTGGCCGATCCGCTCGGTGAGTTTGGCCGCGACCGGGCGCGCGACCATATCGGTGCCGCCGCCCGGTTGGAACGGGATTACCCAGCGCACCGGTTTGTTCGGGTAGGCGTCTGCGTGCGCCGGCGCGCTCGATACGAAGGCCAGCGTAATAAACGTCGCGAGGTCGATGCGTGTCGTCATCATTCCTCCTCCATGGATAAAATTCCTCCCCCTTATCCCCTAGGGGATTTCATGCAGGCAATGGGGAGGCAACTATTCCGGCCGGGCGCCCGATGCCTTGACCGCTTTACCCCACTTGACGATCTCGGTCTTGATGTAAGCGCCAAGCTCGGATGGCGGGATCGATTTCGGCTCCATGCCGGCCGCGCCGATGCGCGCCCGCAGTTCCGGCGATTTCAATACCTCCGCGGTGTCGGCGTGAATTTTCTCCACGATGACGGCAGGAATACCGTGCGGCCCGAGGATCGCAAACCAGTTGATCGCTTCGTATCCGGGCATGCCCGCCTCGGCAAGCGTGGGCACGTCGGGCGCCGTCGGCGAGCGCTGGAGCGAACTTACACCGATCGCGCGCAGACGGCCCGAACGAATGTGCGGCAACACCGCGTTGATGGTCGGCATGCCCATTTGCACCTGGCCGCCGAGTATATCGACGAGCGCCGGCGCCATGCTCTTGTACGGCACGTGCACGATGTCGAGCCCGGCGGTGATCTTGAGCAATTCCATGCCGAGATGGCTCGTCGGCGCGCCCGATCCGGCGGAACCGTAACTCAACGCGCCCCGTTTCGACTTGGCGAGCGCGATCAGCTCTCTCAGGTTGCGCACGGGCAGCGAGGAATGAGTGACCAGCAAGCCGGGACCGGAGGCGACGAGCGTAATCGGCGTGAAATCGCGGATCGGGTCGAACGGCAGCTTGGGATACAAGGTGGCGTTGACGGTAAACGACGCCGAGATGAGCACGAGGTTGTAGCCGTCCGGCGCGGAACGCGCGGCCACTTCACAACCGACGATGCTGTTGGCGCCGGCGCGATTGTCGATGACGATTTGCTGGCCCCACACGTCAGCGAGCCGTGGTGTGAGCAAACGACCCATCGAATCGACCGGGCCACCGGCCGCATACGGGACGATCAGGCGGACCGGTTTCGCCGGATACGCCTGCTGCGCCAATGACCCGAACGGCCACGCGAGTGCACACGCGCCGAGCACAACGACCGGTTTTCGATGAATGTTCATGCGCCTCCTTGGCAGGCGGCCATTATGCCAAATCGCCTGCCCACCGGCAGACTCAAACCTGTTGCTTTACCCGCGTAGCGCGCTGTGCAACAATCTTTCTATTCCATCATATCGGGTTGCGACAGACGCCCGGTATATCCCCAAGACATTTTGTCCAAGCTCTGTCCTGTGCGCGCGTCCGCGGGCAGGGATACGACTTGGCAAATCGTTCGATTCGTTTCGCCATTTCGTCCCAGGCCCGCGCTGCGCCTATAGACGAAAGGGCCTGACCATGACTGAAGCTACTCGCGGGCGCGTGGCGATCGTATATCCCGGCGATCCCGCCGCCAGACAAAATGCGGCGCCGGCGAACAGCCGCTTCCTCAACGTATTCCAGGCACTGAACGCGCTCGGCCTGCACGCGGAACCCGCCGTCTACAACGACGACTGGTGCGAGGATGTCCGCCGCCAACTCATGCAAGTAGATGTCGTGCTCGTGTGGGTGAATCCGATCGAAAGCGGGCGCGACCGCTCGGTGCTCGATGCGATGCTGCGCGAAGTCGCGGCGGCGGGCGTTTTCGTCAGCACGCATCCCGATGTCATCCTGAAGCTCGGCACTAAAGAAGTTTTATACACGACGCGCGAACTGGGATGGGGCTGCGACACGCATTTGTACGCCAGCCTCGAGCAAATGCGGCGGGAGCTATCAGCACGCCTGGCCGCCGGCGAGAGTCGCGTCCTCAAGCAATACCGCGGCAACAGCGGCAACGGCGTGTGGAAGGTCGCGCTGGCATCGCGGGCGGCAAGCGGGAACGCCGTGCTGCCGCCTGCAACGCCGGTGCTGGCGCGGCATGCGAAGCGCGGCAGCCTCGAAGAAAAAATTCCGTTGAGCGAATTTCTTGCGCGCTGCGCGCCGTATTTCAGCGGCGCGGGGAAGATGATCGATCAGGCATACCAGCCGCGCCTGCCCGAAGGCATGATCCGTTGTTACCTCGTGCACGACCAGGTTGCGGGCTTCGGCCATCAGGCGGTCAATGCGCTGTATCCCGCGCCCGCCGGCGCGCCGCCCGAAACAGCGCCGCAGCCGAGCGCCCGGCTCTATCATCCGCCGGATTTGCCCAGGTTCCAGGCGCTCAAACGCCAACTGGAAGATGAATGGGTGCCGGCGCTGCAGCGGCTCCTCGACCTCGAGACGAATCAACTGCCGGTGCTGTGGGATTGCGATTTTCTGCTCGGGGCGAGGAACCAATCCGGTGACGACACTTACGTCCTGTGCGAAATCAACGTAAGCAGCGTGGCGCCTTTTCCAGAGTCTGCGGTGCCTCTGATCGCGCAGGCCGCGCTTGAACGAATTAAGCGCACGAATTAAGCGCACGAATTATTGAGTATTACGTAATAGATGACAATGGCGCCGCTCGTCAAAACTTTCCCTCACCCTCGGTCCCTCTCCCGGAGGGCGAGGGAAGAAAAGCCCTTCTCCCTCCGGGAGAAGGGT
>JBKJMN010000131.1:0-4335 GCA_046596405.1 Burkholderiales bacterium | reverse complement strand
TGTGCGAGCGCTTCGTCGGCGCTCCCCTGCTCCTCAAGGGCGAGACCCAGGTTGGCCTGCGCCTCGACGCTGGCAGGTTCGAGCGCGAGCGCACGCTCGAAATAGTGCCGGGCGCTGTCAGGATCGCCGATGCGGCTCAAATACAATAGTCCGAGGTTGGCGCACGCGGCGAAATTGTCCGGCGCCAGTTCGAGTCCGCGTTGGTAGGCGGCCACCGCCGCGGGTAAATCGTCGCCCCGTTCGTGGAGCTGCGCCGCCTCGAAGTGGATTTCCGCGGCCAGGGGTGAGGCCCGCGTCGCAAGGCCTAACTGCTCGAGCGCGGCGTCCGCATCGCCCAACCCGCGTAGCGTACGCGCCAGCCCCAGCAACGCGGCGGGGTGCTCCGGCGCGCGGCCCAGCGCAAGCTGGTAACAATCGCGCGCGTCGGCAAGTGCATTGAGCGCCAGATGTTCCTGCGCCTGCTCGATTACGAGTTCGACATCGTCGGCGCCGAGTTCCGCGGCCTGTTCGAAATCACGGAGCGCCGACCCGTGCTCACCCAGGCCACGCAAGGCGCGGGCGCGAACAACGTACGGCGCCCCAAAATCGGCTCTGGCGGCGAGCGCCTTCGTAGCCATTTTTGCAGCCAGGCGCACTTCACCGCTCAGCAGCAAGGCCCCGGCCTGCAGGCACGTGCGTTCCGCGGCGTCGCACCGGTCGGCGACGCCCGTTTCAAGCGTGTGCTGCAGGCCGGCGCGCTCCCCGCTTGAAATCAATTGCCATCCGGCGCAAAACCACGCCGAGGGCGCGTAAGCCGGCCCTCGCTGAGCGGCGGGAACGTCCGCGCGCGGGCGGTCCCGGCTCCGCATCGATGACCACCAATCCCGTATCGATCGTTTCAGCATGCCGCTCTGGTCAGCGCGCGCGCCGGCGGCTCATTTGCGTTGCTCCACGGACTGCATTTTCTGCAACTCGTCGCGCCATTCCCGCGCGTATTCGCAATTCCGGAATTCGTTGAAATAGGGACCGCCTAGCGTGTAGTGGACGAGCGCGGCCTGCGCGGCGGGTTCGTCATAGCCGACCAGGTGATTCCAGCGTGCCGGGAGTTGCCCGATCGAATCGTCGTTCGCGAGCCATTTAAATTGATGAAGCTCGAGCCCCGATGCCGTATTCACATATTCCGGCGTCAAAGCACGGCAGCGCGCGTTGTTGAAAAGCATCACGCTCGACCAGTTTTTTTTCTGATAGGGCGTTTGCGGCTGATCGAGAAACTTGACCGACTCTTTCGGCAGATGGTCGTGCTTCACCACCATGACCGCATAGCGTTCGTCGCACAGCGCATGAAGCCGCGCGACGTCATCGAGCATGAGCATGTCGCAGTCCATGAAGATCGACCATCCCGTGTAATTCGACAAAAACGGGGTCAGGAAGCGCGAAAACGAAAAATCCGTCGACTGTAGGGGATGCCGCTCGCGCGTGAGTATGCCTTTGAGTTCGCTCAACACGAGCGGCGTAATCGACACCGGCGTCGACGCGCGCGCATGGATGCTGTGCGAGAGCACGCTGAACGCAACCGCCTCGCGCGGATCGTAGCCGATGAAAACGTCGATCATTGAAGTATTGCCTTCCATAAATCACCGGTCGCCGATCGATGGGCTCGTCAGACTAAGCCGGCGCGGGGGACGTGTGCCGCCTCCCGCAAGCAGCCCGCCACTTTAAGTGCGACTTCATCCCAGGCGCCGAACTCCGCTTGCCGGAACAGGCGCACCGAAGGATACCAAGGCATCTCTTCCCCAGCAATTCCATACCGCCACTCGCAACCGTATGGCACCATGACCCACACCGGCCGGCCGAGCGCGCCGCCAAGATGGATGACCGCCGTGCACACGCTGATGACGAGATCGAGCGCCGCGACGAGTGCCGCCGCTTGCTCGTAATCCGTGCGTATTTCCCCAAAGCTATGCACGAGCGCGCCGCTCGCCGATTGCAGCGCCGCGATTTCGGCGCTGCAATCGGTGTACTGCAAATCGACGAAGTGTACGTTGGCCGTTTGAAGTATGGGTAGCCACTGCGCAAGCGGCAGCGATCGCACCAGCCGCCGCGACTTTTGCGTGCCGCCCTGCCATGAAATTCCGACTTTGAGCCCCGGCCCGAGCGCCGCCAGACGCGCCTGCCAATCCGCGGTCAGTCGGGGGTCGGCCTTCAAATAGCCGCGGTGGGGCGGGAAATCCTCGCGCATGCGCCTTAGATATAAAGGCAGGCTGCCGATGGGGCTTTGCAGCTCCACCCCCGCCGTCTGCGCGCCCGCGGGCACACTGCGGTCGGGCCTTGTGGCGAAGATGCTGGCATACGGGAACGAGCGGCGGAACAGCGTCTCGAGCTTGGCCGTGCACTCGACCACGCATTGCGCGCCCGTCGCCGCCAAGTCCGGAATGCATGACGCAAACATGATTTCATCGCCGAGGCCCTGTTCTGCAAAGACGAGCAATTTCTTGCCGCCGAGCGTACCCCCGGTCCACTGCGGAAATTCCTGCGCGCGACGCGGCCAATCAGGGCTGCTCAGCCGCAATTCATAGTCCGGCCAGCCGCGGGCATAGTCGCCGCGCGCCAGCCGAATCAACGCAAGATTGAAGCGGGCCTCGTTAAACTCCGGCCGCAGCTCGAGTGCCCACTGCAATTCACGCTCTGCTTCGTCGCTGCTATAGCCATCGACGAACAGCGCGTTTCCCAGGTGCAGATGGACTTCCGGTACTGCAGGGCACAGTGCGGCCGCGCGACGGTAGGCGGCGATCGAGGGCGCCGAGCGGCCAAGCTCACGCAAGGTGTGGCCCATATTGACATGAGCATCCGCAAAATCGGGTCGTATTTCGATCGCGCGCGTGCAAGCGGCCAGTGCTTCATCGTATTGGCCGAGATCACGCAACACGCCGGCGAGCGCGACGTAAACGTCCGCGCCGCCCGGCAGCATTTCGATCGCCCGCCGGAATGCCGCGGCCGCTGCCCCCAGTTCACCCAGCTTGCTTAGCGCATGGCCCAAAGAAATGCTCGCCGGCGCGAGTTCCGGATCCGCCTCGAGCGCGCGCTGATAGTTTTCCACTGCGTGCGCCAACTCCCCGTTGGCGGCAAACGCATCTGCCAGGTGGCAATGCAATTCCGCGGAACCCGCTGCGAGGGCGGCGGCGCGCTGCAAATATTCGATTGCCCCGGCGTAGCTTCCCTGCGTTTTTAAGGCATTGCCGAGCAAATGCAGCAAATCCACGTGGTCCGGATGGCCCAGCAGGAGTTCGCGATAAATGCGCTCGGCGTCGGCAGCGCGGCCTGCCTTTTCCAGCGCAAGCGCCGTCTTGAGCCGCTCCGTATCGCGAGGTGTCAGCGGACTGCACGGCAACCGCTGGGAACGCGTGCCCCGCAGCAAGCCCTTGATCAATTTACCGAGCACGCCAGTCAACCCCGGGCAAGCGGGCCACGCGCGTGCGGCCGCAATCGCATCGGCCCGGTCATCGATTGTTGGACTGCGCCTGGCGCAGTGACTGCGCCACTTCGTCGATCACGGAATCCCAGTCGCCATAGCGGGATTGCCGGAACACGCGCACCGACGGATACCAGGGCATGCCCGCACTGGCAAAGCCGTAACGCCATTCGGGACTGAACGGGGCCATGACCCACACCGGCCGGCCGAGCGCGCCGCCCAGATGAATGACAGCGGTGCAGACGCTGATCACGAGATCGAGCGCCGTCACCAGCGCGGCGGTCTCCTCGTAGTCGGTGCGAACCTCCTCCCAGCTGTGCACAGGGACGCCGATGTCTGCGCGCAGTCGAGCGAGTTCGGCGCTGAAATCTGTGTACTGAAGATCGATGAATTGCGCGTTGCCTGACTGCAGGATCGGCTGCCATCGCGTGAGCGGCAGCGAGCGCACGGGCTGGCGCGACTTGTGCGTGCCGCCCTGCCACGAGATCCCGATCTTGAGCCCCGGCCCGAGTTGCGCAAGCCGCTCGCGCCACCGTGAGACGCGGTGGGAGTCCGCGCGCAGGTAACCCCGATGCGGTGGAAACGCCGTTGGCGTGCGCCGGAAATGCAGGGGCAGACTGCCGACCGGAATTTGACTATCGATTCCCGCTGCGGTTGCAGCGGGCGGCAACGACCGGTCGGCGGTCATCGCGTAGACCGTCGCCGCCGGAAATGAGCGCCGAAACAGCGTTTCGAGCTTGGGCGAGCATTCGACTACCACGTGCGCCCCTGCCGCCAGCGCATCGGGCACGCAGGAGGCGAACATGATCTCGTCGCCCAGCCCCTGCTCCGCATAGACGAGCAGCGTCTTGCCGGCGAGCGCGCCGCCGTCCCAGCGCGGAAATTCC
>JBKJMN010000377.1:0-3027 GCA_046596405.1 Burkholderiales bacterium | reverse complement strand
AACTACCTCGCGCAACTCGCGATCGACGCCCTCACTGAAAAAGACGATGCATTGGTGATGGAGCGTTTGATGGCGGTGCTACAACGCCCGTACGACGAGCAACCCGAGCATGACGAGTTCGCCGAGCGAAGGCCCGAATGGGCGCGGCATAAGGCCGGCTGCTCGGCACTGTCCTGTAGCTCCTAAACATCGGATCGAGCCGCAGATAAACGCGGATGGAATTCAACCCGAAAAGCTTTGCCACCGAGGCCACAGAGGGCACAGAGTAAAATCAAGAACGCGCGTCCCGGCTGGATATGGACCTTGCGAAAACAACGATATCGGACGGCTCGCGAGCTTGCGAAAGGAGTAAACGATGATTAGAAAAGTAACGGAATCGAGCGGGAATATTTTTCGCGATCTCGGATTTCCACCCCACGAAGCAGTAGTCATGCTGATGCGGGCAAAACTTGCGGAAGCACTTCGCGCGTGGATGGGGCGCGAAAAACTCACGCAAGCCCGTGCGGCAAAACGGCTTGGCATTTCACAGCCCCGCGTATCCGAGATCACGCGCGGCAAGGTCGAACTGCTATCGCTCGATTATCTGGTGGGGCCTTGTGCGAAGGCCGGCATTCCTGGCGGCTTGAAATTTTTATAAGACACTTCGACCGCAATTATTTGTTGCAAGACCGCGCTGTTCCTCACCACCACGCAGGGCGTTTTTTTCAAGGCAATGACGAATCGGGTGGAATGGCAATGTCTCCGCAAGCGCTCCCTCGCCACGACCCTGGAAGAAGCCCCTTTGGGGAGATTTGGAATGAGGGTGGTTCCAACACTTTAAACTTGTAGATATGTCAGAATTGACATATACTGCCTTCGATGGAGAAAGCGGACAAGCCGCTGATCTGGCTGCACGGCGAAGTTAAAACCCCGCCGCTGTCAGCGAATGCGCGCATCGAAGCGGGTGTGCTATTGCGGCGTTTGCAACGCGGCGAAAGCATCTCACTTCCGCATTCCCGTCCGATGCCGAGTATTGGAAAGGCATGTCATGAATTGCGTGTGCAGGACGAAAGCAAAACGTGGCGGATCGTTTATCACATCGGCGCAGATGCCATCGCGATACTTGACGTGTTTACCAAGACAACGCAACAAACACCGCAGCCTAGATTAAACGCGTGTAAAGCACGATTGAAAAGATACTTATCGACATGACGATTACGGGAGCAATGCGATGAACAGCGCAAGACTCAGGAAGCTGCGTGCTGCGGGATGGAAAGTTGGCGATGCGAAAGACTTCCTCAAGCTCAGCGAAGAGGAAGCAATGCTGGTTGAACTCAAGCTTTCGCTGACAACCGCTCTCAAAGAGGCGCGCCAAAAGCGCGGTATTTCCCAAACGGATCTCGCGAAGCGTTTAGGTTCCAGTCAGTCTCGCGTGGCGAAGATCGAAGCGGCCGCCCCTTCTGTCTCCCTGGATCTGATCGTAAAAGCACTATTTGCAACGGGCGCGACCCGACGGGAACTGCAGCGCGCATTTTCTGTAACTGAGAAGCTCGCTGCTTGATTCCGTGGCCAGTGTCCCGTGCCGAGCTCACTCGGGCAACCCGCGCATGATAAACACGCGGATTTGTAGTTCGTAGAATTCTGACCCAAACAGACTGCACCGTAGTCGGCGCGAGCTTCGCGGGCCTCGCCTGCGCGGCGGAGCTTGCGCGCGGGGGCATGAAAGTCAGCGTGCTCGAACGCAAGGCCGATTCGGGGGCAAAACTCCACACGACCGGCATCATCGTCAAAGACGCGATCGACCAGGTCGCTTTGCTCGACGGATTGCCGGCGGCCATCGTGCGCCGCATCGACGGCGTGCGTCTTTACGCGCCTAACCTGCGGCACGTGGATCTCGCCGCCCCCGGCTATTATTTCCTCGCGACCGACACACCGGAGCTCATGCGCTGGCTCGCCGGACGCGCGGAAGCCGCCGGTGCGCGGATTGAGTACGGCAGCGCTTTCACGAGCTGCAAACCCACAATTGACGGCTTCGAACTCGAGAACCACGGTTCGACCCGCTATCTCGTCGGCGCCGATGGCCCTAACTCGCGCGTCGCCAGGCAACTCGCGCTCGGGCAGAACACGCGCTTTCTCTTCGGTGTCGAGTACGAATATGCGGGCCTCGAAATCCCGGATGCCGACAAGCTGCATTGCTTCATCGACCGCAAAATAGCGCCCGGCTATATCGGCTGGGTCGTGGCGGGTGTCGGTGTGGTGCAAGTCGGGCTCGCGCGCCGCGTGCGCCCAATACGTGAAACGCAGCCATCGGCCGATTCTGCAATGAGCGCCTTTCTCGAAAAACTTTCCCCGCTGTTCGATTTCCGCGCAAAGCGCCCCGCGTCGATTCGGGCGGGCATGATCCCGGTCGGTGGCGTCGTCGCCCCGGTCGCGGCGTCCCGCGCGCTACTCGTCGGCGATGCAGCCGGCATGGTGTCGCCGGTCACCGCCGGCGGCATCCATACGGCGCTCAAGCACGGGGCTGCGGCCGGCCGCGCAATCGCGACCTTTTTGCAAGGCTGCGGCGACGATCCCGCGCTTGAATTCGTGAGCACGTATCCAAACTTTCGCTTAAAGCGCCTGCTGCGGTTCGCATTCGATCATTTCCAGAGCGACACGGCGTTCAACCTCCTGCTCGGCACGCGGCCGATGCGCGCCGCGGCAAGCATCGTCTACTTTCATCGTAAGGGTGTGTTCAACCCGCCGCCCTGAGATAGGCCGGCGCACCGCCGCAGGTAACGTATCAAATAATCTTTGACAGCACATCCCGGTGCAGCCAGTATTTGCATCGATTCGCAGGCATAACAAAGGGGGAGTCATGGCACATTGCAATCGTTTTCCATCGTTGAATTACACCATAGCGTTTGCATTGAGTGTCGCCGCTTTTCCTCATTTGGCTGCGGCCCAATCGCCGCCTGCCGCCCGCGAGGTGCCGGCGCGCACGCTCCCGGTTCCGACCACTGTCAGTCCACAAATGCAGAAGATCATCGGCGCGCCGATTAGCCCAAC
>JBKJMN010000298.1:0-18807 GCA_046596405.1 Burkholderiales bacterium | reverse complement strand
CATGTAAATGTTAATTTCGCCGCCAATCAGCGCGGCCAGAATCTGCGGGCTGCCTTTGTAAGCGATTTGCGTCATGCGAGTGCCCGACATCGAGCGGAACAACTCGGCGCCGAGATGGCCGAGGCTGCCGCTGCCGACCGTGCCGTAATTCAGCTTGCCCGGATTCGTTTTCGCGTAAGCGATCAATTCCTGGGTGGACTTTATTGGCAGGTCAGGATTGACGGTGAGCAGCAACGATACCGTGCTGACGATCGTGATCGGCGCGAACGCCTTTTCGGTATCGTACGGCATCGACTTGTAGAGGAACGGGTTGACCACGTGCGACGGGAAAACCATCAGCAACGTGTGGCCATCCGGCACCGCCGCAGCAACGATTTGCGAACCGACAATACCGCTCGCCCCGGGCCGGTTATCGATTACCACCTGCTGGCCCAGACTTTCGCCAAGCTTATGAGCGAGGATGCGGCCGAGCACGTCGGTCACGCCGCCCGCGCCGCTCGGCACTATCATCCGAATCGGGCGGGATGGAAACGTGTCGGCGGCAAAGCCGGGCACAGCTCCCGGCAAAAGTACGCTCAGCGCAATTATCCTGGCGTTAATGCTCAAGCCCCCAGCGCCTTGCGCAATTCGCCAGTCACGCGTGATGCTTCCGCCGTCATGAACGCGATGTCGCTGTTGGTCGTCAGGAAGCGCGCGCCTTTGCGGATGAACTCAACCTGGCGCTCGACATTGCGGTCGCCGCCGACGCCGGCGAATTTGCCGTGCTTTTTGGCCACCGCGAACACTTTGTCGAGCGCAGCGATATGCGTGGGCGTGCCGTATTGACCGGGCTTGCCGAGCGATGTCATCAAGTCGTTGGAACCCACATGGATGACATCCACGCCTTCGACCGCGGCGATCGCATCGACATTGTCGAGCCCCTCCTGCGTTTCGACCATGCATACAATAAGTGTCGCTTCATTGAGCGTGGCCACCGAGTCGGCGGTCGAGACGGCGCGAAAATCGAACATCGTATAGCTGCCGGATACCGAACGCCGGCCGATGGGCGGGAATTTCGCGCGATCGACCGCGCGCTTCGCTTGGGCCGCCGTGTTGATATCCGGAAACACGATGCCCATCACGCCGTTGTCGAGCAGCACCTGCGTGTCGGGATCGTCGCAGCTCCTCACGCGCGCCATCGGCACCACGCCGCAGCCGAGCGCCGCCTGCGCGATATGGCCGGTCGTCTCGACCGAATACAAAGCGTGCTGGCCGTCGACGAAAATGAAATCGTGGCCGGTCGTCTTCGCAATGCGCGCGATATCCCCGGAGCGGCCGATACGCGCAATCATGCCCAGCGCGGGCTTGCCTTCTTTCATCATTTCTTTGACTGCGTTCTTGAGTAGTGCTGCCATTTCGTTCTCCCATTCAAAATTTCTGCGTATGACCTCGTTGCCGCTGCACTGGCTCTTCTTGCCCTTTGGCGGTGTAAGTGCCTTCCGGATTCAACGCGCGAGGCCCAGATCGGTCAGGATTCCCCGCAGCGTTTCCGCCTGCATGGCAAAAAATTTCTTCGTCGCTTCCGCGTTCATATAGGCGGGTGTCAGCGCGTTCTGCTCAAGGTCGCGCAGCCATTCGTCCTGCACCGACAATTTCGCCATCAAACCGTCCCAGTACGCGACTTGCTCCGGCGCCATGCCGCGCGGGCCTATCAGCGCGCGCCAGCTGCTGAACACTACGTCGACGCCCTGCTCGCGCCATGTGGGCGTCTGCGCGAGCGCGCCGGGCAGCCTCTTTTCGGCAGCCACCGCCAACACGCGGACGCGCCCCGCCTGCACGTGCCCGCCGACGAGACCGGTGGTCGTCACCGCCAGTTCGACGTGGCCGCCGAGTACGGCGGTAATCGATTCACCACTCGAATTGAACACGGCGATCCTGAACTTCTTCGGGTCGGCGCCTGCCGACTTGCCCACCAGGCTCGCCGCGATGTGATTAGCATTGCCGAGCGCCGCCGCGAGCGAGATGCTCAATGACGCGGGATCGCGCTTCATACGCTCGAGCAGATCTTTACCGGTCCGCATGGGTGAACTTGCGTTCACCACGAATGCAATGTGCTCGTCGGCCAGCATCGAGATCGGCGTGATGTCCTGATAATTGATCGGGTTGGCGCCAGTAATCCGGTTGGTGATGATAGTGAGCGGCGTCACGAGCACGGCGTGCCCGTCGGCCGGGCGCGAATTCAGATAGTTGAAGCCGACTGCATTGCCGCCGCCCGCCTTGTCGACGACGGTGAGATTCGCGCCGAGCATCTTCTTGTCCTGCAGCACTTTCTGCACGAGCCGCGCGACCGCGTCGAGCGCGCTGCCCGCGGCCGCCGGCGCGATGATTTCGACGTTCTTCGCCGGCTGCCATTGGGCATGCGCATCGAGCGACAGTGCAGCGACGGCAACACACGCAACGACTTTGAGCGGGTATGGGAAATAGATGGTGAGCTCCTCGCGTATCGAACGGCACGCAGTTTGAAATCATGCGCTGCAAGCAGCGTAAAGTTTATCACAGCGATTGTCGCGGGCGAGTTGGCCGCCGCGGGAGCGCAAGGTAGAATCGGGCAAACAAACGTCGCAGCGCCGCCTGCGCCTGCTCATTCAGGGGAGCTCCATGCCGTTTCTTGATCTGCCGCCGGACCTCACACTCTTTTACAAGATCGACGATCACACCGACGCGTGGACCACCCCCGAGACAGTCGTGTTCGTGCACGGCTTCACCGAGAACACCGAAGCATGGCGCGCGTGGGTGCCGCATTTCTCGCGCAAGTACCGCGTGATCCGCTACGACCAGCGCGGCTTCGGCCAGACCGGCCCGGTGCCCAAGGATTTCGCATTTACGACAGAACTCTTCGCGGACGACCTTGCGCGCGTGATCGGTGCGCTGTCGCCACACGCGCCCGTGCATGTGGTCGGCGGCAAGAGCGGCGGCATGCCGGTGCTCAAATTCGCGATGCTCTATCCGCATCTCATCAAGACGGCGACTCTCGTGTGCTCGCCGGTCAAAGGCCCGACGGTGCCCGGCTGGCTCGATCACATGGACCGCTTCGGCATGCGCAGCTGGTCGCGGTGGACGATGGACGGACGGCTCGGGAGCAAGATGCCGGCGCGCGGCGTCGACTGGTGGGTCGATCTCATGGGGCACACCGCGGTTTCGACCGGGCACGCGTATGTGAACTGGGTCGGCGGCGTCGATCTTAATCCCGAACTGAAGAACGTAAAGTGCCCGACCCTCGTGATCGCCAACGACACCAAGCGCCGCAGCATTGCGGAGTTCAAGGCCTACCAGAAGAAAATTCCCGACTCCGAACTGGTCGCAATCAAAGTCGACGGCTATCACACCGCGGCGGTGGCGCCCGACGAATGCGCGCAGGCAACCCTCGACTTCATCGCGCGCCGTGGCGGCAAGAAGCGTTAGAACTTAAGAAGTAGAAAAACATTTGCCACAGAGTCAGAAGCGATCTCAAAAAACAATTTTGAGCCGCAGATACACGCAGATACACGCAGACGATCCGAACGGGACATTGATCGTTTCTCGAAGGAGGCGTGTCTTGCTGTCAGGTCTCTGATGAATTATGGCAGACCAAGCGCCAGGATTGCATGGCCAATTTGAAGTCTTTAAATCCGCGTTCATCCGCGGCTTGATCTGGTTTTCGATTTTTGAGATGGGCTCTAGTTAAAGCACGATTTCGCGCGCCGCACCGCGCACGTCCATCTCGTATTCAAGACCGATCACCGGCGGGCGCGCGTAGTACCAGACGATGCCGCCGTGCGCGGCGCCCCGCGCGGCCAGTAATTCGCCGACCAGGTGGCCGATGTTCTGCACCGTATAGGCTTGCGTGCTGACGGCGTCCTGCCACGCAAAGCCCAACAATTTGAGCCGCCGTTCCATCTCCGCCAGCACACTGGCGACTTTCTCGCGCATGCCTTCCGGTGAAGTATCGCCGTGTCGCACGATACGATCCTGATAGGAATTGCCGCCCGGTCTCGTCTCGCCCCCGCCGGACACGATGAAGCTGCCCCGCGTTGAACCGCCGTGTTGCGCGGGCACGGTATAGGAGAACGCATACATTGCGGGCGCCGCGGGATTGTCGTACATCGGGCAAACATTGGTGCGCGCCACCGGGTTCACCGGCTGGTCGCGCTCCTGGTAAATGCCCCAGCGCGCGAGCGTCTTCACGTAAACCCGGTTGAAATCGATAAAGCCCTGCTCGGTGAACGGCTCCGGCGTGCGCAATTCGCAGGCGGCAAACGCGGTGGTCGGCCGGCCGAGCGACTTCAGGTGAGACTCCACCGCGGCGTAGGCATCGGCGAGCGGCAGCGGCTGCGCGAAACGCGCGCGCTCGATCGCATAGCCGGGCTCGGCCGCAACGCCGCCCGAATACTGGAACACCGCCTTGATGTAGCGATAGTTGCCTGCTGCGAATACTGGGACATCCATGGTTGAGCTTTCGAGAATTGAAGAGTGAAATGCCGGCTCCCGGCACTGCCGTTAATCGATCTTGATTTTAGCGACCCTGACGAGCTGCGCGTATTTGGCGATCTCGCGGCGGATGTGCGCGCCGAATTGCTCCGGCGAGCCGCCGATCGGCTCAAGGCCGCGCTCGACGAGCGTGTTGCGCAGCGCTGTGTCCGCGAGTCCTTGATTGAACTCCGAGTTCATGCGCGCGACGGCGTCCTTGCCGGCGGCGGCCGGCGCCAGGATGCCGTACCACGAATCGGTCTCGAAGCCCGGATAGCCCTGCTCGGCTATCGTCGGAATATCGCGCGCCTGCTGCACCCGCTGCAGGAAAGTCGTGCCATAGGCTTTCAACTTGCCCGCGCGTATCTGCGGCAGGAAATCCGGCAGGTTGCCGAACATGACGTCGATGTTGCCCGCGAGCAGATCGAGCAGCGCCGGCCCCTGCCCTTTGTACGGAATATGGATCATGTCGATGCCCGCCATCGTCTTCAGCATCTCGCCGGCGAAATGCGCGGTCGTGCCGTTGCCGAACGAGCCGTACGTGAGCTTGCCCGGATTGCGTTTCGCGTAAGCGATCAGGTCCTTCAACGTGCCCGGCGCAACGCTCGGATGGGCGGCGAGCACATTCGCCGTGCGCGCCATCAGCACCACCGGCTGCAAGTCCTTCAGCGTGTCGTACGGCAGATCTTTGACCAGCGTCTGGTTGACCGTGTAGCTGTTGGCGACTCCGACAAACGTGTGCCCGTCGGTCGACTTGGCGGCGGCGTCGACGCCGATGACGGTACCCGCGCCGGGCCGGTTCTCCACGATCACCTGGCGGCCGAGCGATTTCGGCATGTCCTGCGCGAGCATGCGCACGACCGTTTCCATCGTGCTGCCGCCCGGCGGAAACGGGACGATGACCCGTACGGGCCGCGTCGGCCAGGCGGCCGGCTGCGCCCACGCGTTCGCTGTGCTCAAAATGACAACGACGAACGCCCCGACACCCCTCGCAAGTCTTCCCGCAGAATCGTTCACTTGCACTCCTTGTTCATGCGGTCCCGCGCTTCGCCGCGGCCGCTGCGGCAAATCATGCAATCCGCGCGCGCGCCAAGTCAAGCGCGGGGCGCGCTGTCACCTGCTCCGCACGGACGCCCCCTCCTTCGCGCCCGCCGCCATGATCGATGCGATTTTCATACGCTCCTCCCTGTTTACAGAAACACGGCGGGCGAGACGCCGAAGCGTTTTGCCAACCTGGAGACCTGCTTGACGTTAAGGCGGCGCTTTCCGGACAGTATTTCGGACACTACCCCCTGGCTGCCCAACTCAAGCAGGTCGGATTGATTCAAATCGTTTTCCTCCATCAAAAACCGCAGCATCTCACGCGGCTCGGGCGCCGGCGTCGAATGATGCACTTTGTCGTAAGCTTCGATAAAGACACCAAGCGCCTCCGCAAGATCGGCCATCGGATGAGTTTCGTCCTCGCCGATCTCGTCGATGATCGCGTCCAGGGTCGCCACGGCACGATCGTATTCCGCTTTCGACCGGATAACGCCCAGGGGAATCTGACGGCGCAAAGTGCGATATTCGTTCCCGGCTTTTACCAACTGTTTGGCCAGCATCATTGTTCCTTCCACTTGCCCTTGTCGTATTCCACATGCGTCAACACATGCCTGATATAAATCCGGCGCCGATTGTAGTGAATCGCGGCAACTATGCGGAATTTGTTACCGCCTATGTCAAACACCGTAAGCTTTCCCACCTGGTCGGCAGCGCGAAAAATCGAACGCACCGCGATGAACGATGCAAAATCCGTCTCACTGACTATCCTGTACCATTTGAGCAAAGGATCGCGCGAAGCCGGGAAACGACTCGAAAATTCGACCAGCCGCTTCTTAGTAATAACATGCACATCAGAATTTTATCTCGTTTTGAGATAATTGTAAATCCTGCTTTTCCCGCCGAACCTGGCACAGCCATAGCCTATTCCGCGCGGATTCCCGCTTCGCGCACCAGCTTGGTCCATTTCGGAATCTCTTCGCGAATCAGCGTCGCGAACTCAGCGGGCGTGCTGGCGACGATTTCAAATCCGACGTTCGCCATGCGCTCCTTCGACTCGGGCAGCTTCATGATGCGAACGACCTCGCCGTAGAGCTTGTCGATGATGGGCCGTGGCGTGCCGGCCGTTGTGAGCAGGCCGTACCACGCATCCGCGGCAAAACCCGGAAAGCCCTGCTCCGCCACCGTTGGCACGTCGGGAAACGCGAACGAGCGCTTCGCACCCGTCGTCGCAATCGCTCGCAACCGCCCGGAGCGCACATGAGGAGTGACCGCGGTCATGCCGATGATCACCATCGGGATTTGTCCGGCGAGTACGTCGATCACGGCCTGACCGCCGCCTTTGTACGGCACATGGGTCATCTGCACGTTCGCCAGTCGATTGAGCAATTCTCCCGACATGTGGCCAATGCTGCCGATAGCCGAAGTGCCCCACGCAATCGCGCCGGGCTTCACGCGCGCGAGCGCGATCACGTCCTGCAGGTTTTTTGCGGGCACGCCGGGATGTACGACCGCAATGCTCGGCGCCGTGACGATATGCGAGATCGGCGCGAAATCCTTGATCGCGTCGTACGGCAGTTTCGGATTGAGTGCGGGCCCGGTGCCTAAATTGGCGATATAGCCGAGCACGAGCGTATGGCCGTCCGGCGTCGCGCGTGCAACGATTTCCATGCCGATCGCGCCGTTGCCGCCTGAGCGATTGTCAACGACGACCTGCTTGTCCCACCGCTCGGTCAGCTTCTGCGCAACCAGGCGCGCGACAATATCCGTGCTGCCGCCGGCGACGAAAGGCACGACCAGACGGATCGAGCGGTTCGGATAATCGCCCGGTGATGCCGCCGACGCCGGCGCAGCGAGCGCAATCATCGCCAGCACCCACGCAATCACGCGCCAATTTGCCAACATTTTTTCTCCTCGCCGGACCATTTGTTAACGGCGTCCGATTGTTTTACTCTCTGCTCACATCCTAGTCTAAAACGATTCTCCAGGGAGGCTCGCATGACACAGTCGGACCAGATTAATTATTCCGTGGTCGAAGGCTGGGAGCAGTTGCCGAACGGATGGGCGCATCGCGACGTCGCGGGCGTGGCGGTCGACCAGGAGGACCGCGTCTATCTGATTTGCCGCGGCGACCATCCGGTCATCGTGTATGACCAGCAGGGCAACTTCAAAGGCTCGTGGGGCGAAGGCATGTTCTCGCATCGCACGCACGGCATCTACATCGCGCCGAACGGCACGCTCTTCGCCACCGATGACGGCAATCACACCGTGCGTCAGTTCACGCCGGAGGGCAAACTGCTGATGACGATGGGCGTGCTGAATACGCCCTCGGACACCGGCTACGACGGCAAAACCGTCGCCAGCATCAAGCGCCCCGCCGGTCCGTTCAACCGCCCGACCAATGTTGCTATCGGGCTGAACGGCGACATCTACATCAGCGATGGTTACGGCAATGCGCGCGTGCATATTTTCTCGCCGAAGGGCGAGCTCAAGCGCTCGTGGGGCGAGCCAGGCAACGGGCCGGGCCAGTTCCACCTGCCGCACGGCATTGCGATCGACGCCGCAGGACTCGTGTATGTGTGCGACCGCGAGGCCGACCGCATCCAGATCTTCACACCGGACGGCGAGTACCTGCGCGAATGGACCGACACGCAGCGCCCCACGCATCTGTGCTTCGATTCGCTCGGCCGCGCTTACGTGACCGAGCTCGCATGGTACGAAGGCGATACGTCGTTCAGCAGCCGCGGCAAAATCACCAGGGACAAGGCCCGCCACGCGCGCATGAGCATTTACGACAAGAGCGGCAAGATGCTCGCGCGCTGGGGCACGCCGCAAGCCGAAGCGCCGGGCAGCTTCGCGGCACCCCACGGCCTCGCGCTCGACTCGAAGAACGACCTCTACGTGAGCGAAGTGACGTGGACTTTCGCCGTGAATCGCGGCCGCGTCGCGGAGGATTGCCATACGTTTCAAAAGTTCTCCCTCGCGTAACCATCGGCATTCAATAGTGAGGTACTCATGAAAACGAAGGCTTTTTTGTGCATGCCGATTTTTTTGATGAGCAGCACGCTCGCTCCTGTGCCGGCATGCGCTGCCGAACAGCAACAGCAGCAAAAGAAACCGCAGCCGGTTCGCAAGCAGGAGACCAGGCAACCGACGCTCGACGCCAACAAGGGCGAGAACATTAATGCCAACAAGGGCGGCACGCCAAAAACCGACGCCGGCGTCAGCGGCGGAAATACGCAGGCAAAAGCGGTACCCGGCGCCAGCCCAACTACCTCGGGCAACTACAAAGGTCCGCAGCAGGCGGACACGCCCGCGCTGCCGGGCGGCGCCCTGTACGATCCCAAAAGCGCGCGCCCGGGGAATGCCGCACCGAGTTCCGAGGGCAAGACCGTCACGCCTGGCGACTTTTCACGGGAAAAGCAAATCAAGGATGTTACCGACACGAAAGGCGCGCTGACGGAACAACCCAAAGGCAGCAATCCGATTTCGGACCGCGCGAATGCGAACCCGCTGGATACAACCAACATGGGAGGCCCCGGTCGCGGCGAGGGGCGGAACACTGTCGACAAGACCGGCCAGCAGTCCATCACAGGAAGCACCGACCGCGACAAGAGCACTGTAACGCTCAAAGGCAACCGTGGCGAAGTTGAATTCAAGCTTTCCAAGGACGGCACCAAGCTGGAACGCGAAACCATCACGGTGAAAGATAAGGATTCGACGATCACCCTTGTGAAAGACTACGAAACCAAAGTCACGACGACAACGATCACCATGGCTAACGGGCAGACCATGCAGCAGATCAATGGCGGCAAATGGACTGACGTAAAGACGAAGACACCGAATCCGGAAAACGACACCGGCGACGGGCATACGCCCAAGGGCGTGGCCACCGCAAGCCCGCTCAAATCGCCGGCGGAGATTGAAGCGGAACGTAAGCGCCAGGCGACGTTACGGCCCGACGATCAGACCCGCCAGCTCGAGCGCATGAGGATGGACGCGGAGACCGCGTTGAAGTCCGCGGCGGACATGCGCACCGCCGGGCGCATCGACCCGGGGCCCGGCGACGGCACCACCGGGAGCGGAATTGCTCCCGCCGGCAGCAAGCCCCCGGCCAATCCCGGCCCGCAGAGCGGGCGGCCGCAAAATTCCTCGAAGGGCGGCGTCCGGCCGGCGTGCCCCGCGGACAACCCGACCTGTTGACACCTGCATATCCGGCAATGAAAGTGATGTATAGCAATCGCACAATAACTACATCGTAGTTACCCTACGCCAATGAGTGCACTTCGATTCGAGTGGGATAACTGCTATCGGAGCGAAGGCAACGTTATTCGTATTATCTCCGCGCGTAAGGCAGTGCCAAAGGAATCGAAGTCTTATCCCTAAAGGTGCCACATGCGTAAAGAGTACGACTTCTTGCATTCCCGGAAGAACCCCTACGCTTCGCAACTCAAGAAGCAAATCACTATTCGTCTGGACGAAGATGCCATTACATACTTTAAAGCAATCTCTCAAGAGGTTGGCATCCCCTATCAAAGCCTGATCAATCTCTACTTGCGCGATTGTGCTGCTTCGAGCAGAAAGCTCAATTTAAATTGGAAGTAGGCGCGTCCATGTTGGGCGAAGAGGTGGCTAACCTGGCGTTCCAAGGGACGCGCCCATAGGCGGCGCTGCCTGAACTCTACGTTGGCCGAGCGTCGATAGTGGCAATGCTGGGCACAGCCTCGCGCTCGATTCGAAGATAAACCTTTACCGACGTTCGCGCAGCAAGCGCGCGGCGTCGACTTCTGCGCGCAGTTTCAGAAAAACTTCGTCGATGTCGACTTTCGCCGCTGAGCCGGGGGCGAAACCGCAATCGGGATTGAGCGTGATGCGCTTGGCGTCCACGCGCGTCAGCGCGCGGTCGATGCGCGCCACGATGCGTTGCGCATCTTCCTTCGCGCCCGGCGTGACGTCGACCACGCCGAGACCGAGTTCGAAATCGGGACGCAGGCGGCCGAGGCTTTCCAGATCGTCGGCGCCGGCGGCGGTGAACTCCATGGTCAGGTGCTGCACCTTCAAGCGGTTCAACTGCTCGATGATGGGGCCGTAGGTGCCGGCATGATGCTTCTCGCCGCGCACGCGCGCGCCGGCGCGCCGGCACAGGTGCACCGCGAACTTGATACCGGTGAAGCCCTCTACGAGCGCGTTGGTCATCTCGACCGCGAAATCGGCCGCGCGATCAGGATCGTCGTAAGTGCGGCGCACGTCGGGATCGACGAAGAGACACAGGTGCGGATCGTCGATCTGCACGATGTCGATGCCGATCTGCTGCATGAGCTCGATCTCGCGGCGGAGCGGTGCTACGCAATCGCGCACGAAGTCCTCGCGCCGCGGATACGCTTTCTTCGACCGCTCGGGATCCCACAGCCGCTCGCCGAGCAGCCCGGGCGCGGGCAGCGTAATCTTGGTGCCGGCGCGCGCAACACTCTTCAGGAACTTCGCCTCGGCCGCGATGAAGCCCGGCTCTTTCGGCGTGAGTTTCTCCGTGACGACCGTCCACGGCCGGCCGTCCGCCGGATTGATCTCCAGCGTGAAACCATGCGCCAGCTCCGCAATCACGCCGATGTACGAGCGCCGGCGCCACTCGCCGTCCGTCACGACGTCGAGTCCGGCGAATTCCTGCATCGACACCGCGTAGCGGACGGCGGCGTCCATCGCGCGCTCGTCGGCCGCGTCCCAGCGCGGCTTCTCAATCAACTCGCGTACGTGCAGCGGGCGCGGCAGCGAGCCGACGACCGATGTGGGGAATAGTGGCAGCGTGGTCGTCATAGTGCCCATCCTTTCTGCGCGAGGTCGAGATCTTCCTGAGTATCGATTTCGCGATACTGGCCGTGGGTGTCCGCATGGCCGAACTCGACACCCTGTTCGATCATGTCCTGGAACAGGTGTATCAGGTAGGCTTTCTGGAACTGCGCGGCTCCGCGATAGGGTTGGTCCCAGAATTCGCGCCGGCGGCGAAGATAGTGTTCGCGCAGAAGCTCGCCGCCGCGCGCGCTGAATTTGGCGACGCCGATGAATTCGCCGGTCGCGTCCTCATAGGGAATTTCACGCTGCACGCGCGTGACGCGTCCGTTCGCCATGATCGCTTTTTCAGCGTCGTGCGGCGGATGCTGGCTGCGCGGCCGGTAGTGTTCACGCCAGTCGGTGTCCATGCCGAGCGCGATGTCCGCGCAGGAAGCCAGCAAATTCGCGACGATGTTGCCGGTGAAAAGGATGTCGGAATAGCTCGTCACGAACGGGCGGTCCATCAGGTCCTCCGCGCACATCAACGAGACGAGAATGTTGTTGTTCTCCCAGTCGCGATTGTGGCGAAAAGTGAAATGCGGATATTCACGCTCGACCGCCTCGATGCGATAGCCGCCGACGAAGCAGATGTCGGTGACGCCGCCTGCGGTCAACGCGTCGAGCGTCCAGTCGAGTATGCGTTTGCCGCGGATTTCGGCGAAGCACTTCGGCGCATCCGCGGTGGTCGGCATGAGGCGGCGTCCGCGTCCGGCACCGATAATGATGGCCCGCATGTATGGGTGTGTCCGCTGTACGAAAGGGTCGATAATCGGGCAAGTTCCGCGGAAAATCAACCGCCGCCGACCGCGCCGGCGACGCGCGTCAACGCCGCAGCGGTTTTTCTTGACAGCGGTTCCGCACTTCGGCCACCATCCCGCAGCGCGGTGCGCTGACACGCTAACGATGCAGGACATTGAATGCTGAAAGTCGAGCGGTTGACGAAGGTGTTTGGCTCGCTGGTCGCGGTCGACAACGTGACTTTCGAAGTGCCGACCGGCCAGATGGTCGGCATCATCGGCCGCTCCGGCGCCGGCAAATCGACCTTGCTGCGCATGATCAACCGGCTCGCGGAGCCGACTTCGGGACGCATCCTGTGCGACGACGTGTTCGGCGCCGACGGCGACATCTGCGCGCTGAAGGGGCGCCGCCTGCGCGAATGGCGCGCGCGCTGCGCGATGGTGTTCCAGCAGTTCAACCTGGTGCCGCGGCTGACGGTCATGTCCAACGTGCTGATGGGGCGCATCAGCTACCACTCGACCCTGACCACGCTCTTCATGATGTTCTCGGCCGCCGACCGCACGCTCGCCATCCGGGCGCTACAGCGGCTCGACATGGTCTCGCACGGCCTGTACCGCGCTGACGAACTCTCGGGCGGACAGCAGCAGCGCGTCGCCATCGCGCGCGCGCTGGTGCAGGAACCGAAAATACTGCTCGCCGACGAGCCGATCGCTTCGCTCGATCTCAGGAACGCGACCATCGTGATGGATTCGCTGCGCCGCATCAACCGTGAAGACGGCATCACCGTGCTGTGCAACCTTCACTTGTTGCAGACCGCGCGCGACTATTGCGATCGCATCATCGGCATGCGCAAGGGCGCGATCGTTTTCGATGGGCCGCCGGGTGAGCTGTCGGAATCCCTCGCGCGCGAAATTTACGGCAGCAGCGAGCCGGGCGATGAAGAAGTCGAGCTTGCGCTCACCGCGACGACTGCGCCGGGCGCACCGCCTCTGCCGCAGGTGCGTACCGGCACCGACTGACGGGCACATTGATATGGCGATCCTTAACGGAGGGAGGCGAACATGACCAGGATGCAAATCCACAAGGTGGCTGCCGCGCTGACGCTGGCAGCACTCCTGCCGGCCGGCGCCGCGCTGGCCCAGCAGGCCGGCGGCTGGCAGAAAAAATATCCGGTGGTGAAGTACGGCGTGATACCGGTCGAAACCCAGTCCGGCACGACCAAGACGATGGACGCGTTCCTGCATCACGCCGAGAAGACGACCGGCGTGAAGTGGGAGCTTTATCAGGCGACCGACTACTCGGGCGTCATGAACGCGCTGATCGCGGGGCAGATCAATCTCGCTTGGCTGTCGGGCTTCAGCTACTGTCAGACCTACGCGGACAGCAACGGCGGCGTGGAACCGCTGGTCGCGGCGGCCGCCGTCGACGGCTCGATGGGCTACAACGCGATCATCGTCGTCAAAGCCGACAGCCCGTACAAGACCATCGACGACTTGAAGGGCAAAGTCGTTGCGCGCACCGATCCGCTGTCGGGTTCCGGTTACCTGATTCCGACCGCGGCCTTCCGCGCGATGGGCAAGCCGGTCGACGAGTACTTCAAGAGCCCGCTCTCGGGCGGGCACGTGCAAAGCGTGCTGGGCGTGTTGAAAGGCACCTACGATGCCGCGTTCACGTGGACTTCGAAGGACGACGGTTTCGGCAACCTGCGGCAGATGATGAACCAGGGACTCTTGAAGCGCGAGGACATCCGCGTCATCTGGGTTTCCGATCCGCTACCCTCGCCGCCCGTGGTCATCCGCAAGGACGTGCCCGCCGACATGCGCGCCGATATGTTGAAGCTCTTCACCGGCCTTTCGAAAGCCGACATGAAACTTGCCGAGGCCGTCGCCCAGGGCAAGACGACGGGCATCATGGCGGTGAGCCACAAGGACTACCTCCTGATGTGCCAGGCCGCGGCAGATGAACGCGAAGCGCGCAAGCGCAAGGCGAAGTGACTGAACTGAACGCAGCGCTTGCCGCGCCGCGCGGTTCCGCCGCGCGCTTTGAAATCGAATACGCCGCCTACAGGCGCAGCAAGCGGATCCACGCGTGCCTGTTCGGGACGGCGTTCGTCGTCTGCGTAGTGGCGGCCGGCATCACGGCAAAATTCGACCTCTTGACGCTCATCCACGGGCTGCCGCGGACCACTGAATTTCTCGTCAAGCTGGTGCCGCCGATCGCGGCTGCGACCATTGCACACGACGTCGCCGAGTGGTACTGGGACATCAAGAGATGGCTCGACAGCCTCTTGAACACGCTCCTGATGGCGTACCTCGCCACGGTGCTGGGCACGGCCATCGGCGGCTTCCTCAGTTTCTTCGCCGCGCGCAACCTCGCGCGGCACTATGCGACCTACTGGGTGATGCGCCGGGTGCTCGAAATCGCGCGCACCGTGCCCGACATCGTGTGGGCGCTGCTGTTCATCATCGCGTTCGGCATCGGGCCGCTCGCCGGTATCCTCGCCATTACCGTGCACACCATCGGCGCGCAGGGCAAGCTGTTCGCCGAAGTGAACGAGAACATCAGCCCGCTGCCAATCGACGGCATCCGCGCCGCGGGCGGCAGCTGGTACGAGGAAATCCGCTTCGCGGTGCTGCCGCAAGTGATCCCCAACTACCTGTCGTATACGTTCTGGCGGCTCGAGCTCAATGTGCGCAGCGCCACCATCGTCGGCTTCGTCGGCGCCGGCGGCATCGGGCACGATCTCTTTACGTCCATTCAGCTGCTTTATTTCGGGGACGCCGGCGCGATCCTGCTCATCGTCGTCGCGACCATCATGCTCATCGACATGGTGAGCGAAAAATTCCGGCATAGCGCAATCGGCAAGGCGAGCTTCGCGCACTGACAACGATGACCGTTCAACTGGCAGATATCACGAGCAGCGACATCGCCGCCGAGCGTGCGCGCTTTCCGCGTTTCTACGCAGCGCCCGTCGCGGAGCGCCTGCGCGACGGGCTGACGTGGGGCGCCGCAACGGTGTTGACCCTTTATTGCCTGTATCGCTTCGGTTTCCTCACGCAGGATTTTCTCCACGGCGTATCGAAGTTCGCCGCGGTCGTCGTCGCCCAGCTCTTTCCGCCGCAGGGATTTGCGAACCTGCCGCTCTTCCTCAAGGTCATGGGCGAGACCATCGCCATGGCATTCCTCGGCACGCTGATGGGCGCTGCGCTGGCTTTTCCGCTGAGTTTTTTCGCGTCGAGGAACATGACCCGCTCGCGGCCGCTGCAATTCGGCACCCGGCGCTTCGCCGATTTGCTGCGCTCGTTCGATTATCTGATCTGGGCGCTGATCTTCGTGCGCGCGATCGGCCTGGGGCCGCTCGCCGGCATCATGGCCATCGCCATCGTCGAGACCGGCACCTTCATCAAGCTCTATTCGGAAGCGATCGAGAATCTCGACAGAAAGCAGATCGACGGCATCAACGCCGCAGGCGGAAATGGACTGCAGCGCATCCGCTTCGGCGTGCTGCCGCAGGTGCTGCCCATGATGCTGTCGAATACGCTCTACATGTTCGAGCACAACGTGCGCTCGGCCTCCATCCTCGGCATCGTCGGCGCGGGCGGCATCGGGTTTCTGCTGGCGGACCGGCTGCGCGCCTACGAGTTGCAGGAGGCGTGCCTGATCATCATCGTGCTGATCGTGGCGGTGTACGCGATCGACTACCTGTCGAAAATCCTGCGCGAGCGGCTGATCGGCGATCACCGCCGCCGCGAACCGGTCGACGACGCGGTGCAGGTGTAAAACCCGCGCTTCCATAGTTGATCCTAAACCCATGACCCAATCCGCAATCCCCTCGCTATCCTCTGCCTCCGGCACCGAGATCCCCGCAATCGGCTTCGGCACATCCCAGCTCGGCGACTGCGCCGGGATCGTGGCGACGGCACTGAAGCTCGGTTATCGCCACCTCGACACCGCCTGGAAGTACGGCTCCGAGAAAGGCGTTGGCGAAGGCATCAAAGCCTCGGGCGTACCACGCGGTGAGATTTTTCTCGTCACCAAGGTCTCGCACGAAAATCTGCGGGCGGCCGATTTCGCGCGCTCGGTTGACGAAAGCCTCGGCAATCTGCAGGTCGATTATGTGGACATGCTGCATATACACTGGCCGAGCGTCGATAATATTCCGCTCGCGGAAACCGTCGGCGCGCTCGCCAAGGCGAAACGCGACGGGCTCACGCGTCACATTGGCGTCGCCAACTTCAACATCGCACTGGTGGAGGATGCCATGCGCCTGTGTCCCGAACCGCTGGCGACCCTGCAGGCCGAATACCATCCTTACCTCGATCAGACGCGCGTGCTGGATTTCTGCCGGCGCGCCGGCCTCGTGTTCACCGCGTACTGTCCGCTCGGGCGCGGCAAGCTGTTCAAGGATCCGGTCATGGCCGAAATTGCGCGCGCCAAAGGCAAGACGATTGCGCAGATAGCTCTGCGCTGGCAGATCCAGCAGGGCAACATAGCGCCGATCCCGCGCTCGTCCGATGCCGCGCATATGGCGGAGAGCCTGGCCGTGTTCGACTTTACGCTCACCGATGACGAGATGCGCCGTATTCACGGCCTCGCCCGACCTGATGGCCGCATCGCGAACCCCGCCGGCCGCGCGCCTGTCTGGGATTGAGCCGAACATCCAGCAGACGCGTGTGGCAGTATGTACTGCCACTGAACATACAACGATTACATCGGGGAGACGCCATGAAAAAAACATTGAGGTTCAGCACGGCCACCGGGACGGCGCTTCTCATAGGCGCCTGCTTTTCGGCCCATGCAGCGACAATATCCGTCGACTGCGACGCCGGCAACACCATCATGGCCGCGCTGACCAACGTCAAGCCAGGCGATATCGTGCTCGTGAGCGGAGTGTGCAAGGAGCAGGTCAACATCGCGCCGGAAGTCACGCGGATAACGCTCGACGGCCAGAAAAAGACGACCATCCAGCATCCCGGCGGCCAGCAGACGTCTCCCCATGCGCTCTACAACCGCGGCAAGGAAATAACGATCAAAGGCTTCACCGTCACTGGCGGCCTGGACGGTATTCATCTGTCCGGACCCGCGTCGACGGTAATCGACGGCAACGTAATCGTCAAAAACAGCGGACGCGGAATCCACATCGACAAAGGCAGCATCGCGCGCATCCTCAACACGACCGTCGAGCAAAGCGGCGGCATCGGGATCGACGTCACGGGGGCTTCGTACGCTTACATCGGCGTTTTCATTCCCCGCGTGCCCGCGCTCGCGCCCAACACGATCCGCAATAACGGCGGACCCGGGGTCAACATCGAACGGACATCCGGCGCCTGGATTGTCGGCAATACGATCAGCAACAACAAAGAAAGCGGCATCGCCATCCACCGCAACTCGCAGGCCGACGTTATCGCCAACACGATCAACGGCAATGGCGGCGATGCAATCACGGTCAGCTACAACAGCGGCGTTAATTTCGACAGCGAGCCGCGCAAGGACGGGCCCAACCAGACCACGCAAAGCAACAACGGCGTCGGCATCCGGTGCACGGCCGGCGGCTACGTCGATGGGCCGGTGGGAACGCTCGCGGGATTGAAAGGCGCCAGGGAGTTCGACAAGAGTTGCGTGGACCTTACGACCGCCCGCTAATCGTTAATCGCGGCTCGGGCAAGGGATTCGCGGCGTGCGCTTACGTACGCCACCACACAGACGCTTGCCCCGCCGGCGCCTAACCTGCAGGGTTGGAAATCCAGCGTTGAAAGGGGGTTCGTCATGAAGTGGGCAGGAATGTATCTTTTTGGCTTCGTCGTTCTCATCGGCGGGATTCTCGCCGCGCTCTGGAAACTCGGCATCCTGCAGACGATCGATACGACGTGGATCGTAATCGGCGTCGTGATCCTGCTCGGCCTGGGCATCATGTTCTCGGTCGCGAACAGCGGCACGAAAGAGAACATCTCGATCGACCGCAAGTAAGCGCCCGTCACGGCCGGCCCCGCGTTTCACGAGACCGCACATGCTATCGACAGGGACGCCGGAAGTCCGCGTTCCGGGCAATAATTTCGAGCAGTACTTCGAGATCGTCCCGGCGCTTTCCGCTGCACTGAAAGACGAAGTATTCAAGATCCGCCATCAGGTTTTTTGCGAAGATCTCGGCTTCGAACCGCCGCGACTGAACCACCGCGAAAGCGATGCCTACGACGGCCAGTCGCTGCATCTGCTGATCCGCAGCGTTCACAGCCACGATTTTGTCGGCTGCACCCGCATCATTCGCGCGCGGACGCACGACCCGCAGCGCGCCATGCCTTTCGAACAGGTTTGCGCCGGCACGATCGATCTCGCCATCGTCGATCCCGAGTCGCTGCCGCGGAACTCCCTCGGAGAAATATCGCGGCTTTCGGTCATCGCGCGCTACCGCCGGCGCAAAGGTGAGGCGCACCAACCCGCGTCGATTGCGGAAGACGCTTTCGCCGAGCTGCCGCGGCCGCGCTTTCCATACCTGCTGGTCGGCCTTTATCTGGGCACGATCGAGCTCGCGCGCGTCCACGGCATCGAAACCCTGTTCGTTTTGACGGAGCCGCGGCTCGCGAGCCATCTCGGCAGGATTGGCGTCGAAATCACCGCGATCGGCGATCCCGTCGAGCATCACGGCACGCGCCTGCCGTCCATGATGAACACCCGCACTATCCTCGATAATCTGAAGCCGCTGTTCCGGCCGCTGTACTTGAC
>JBKJMN010000049.1:0-18291 GCA_046596405.1 Burkholderiales bacterium | reverse complement strand
TCGACTTCGCCGCGCAGGAAACGGCTCCGGTTGGTGCCTTTTTCGCGCACGATCTCGGCGCGCTCGATGAAGCGCTCGTCGTTGATGAGCAGCGCCCCGCCTTCGCCGCTCAGCAGGTTCTTGGTTTCGTGAAAACTGAAGCAGCCGAAATGGCCGATCGTGCCGAGATTGCGCCCCTTGTAGGTCGAGAGCAACGCCTGCGCCGCGTCCTCGATGACCAGCAGGTTATGGCGCGCGGCAAGCGCCATGATCGCGTCCATTTCACAGGCCAGCCCGGCGTAATGCACGACTGCGATGGCGCGCGTGCGCGGCGTGATTGCGGCCTCGATCAGGCGTTCGTCGATGTTGATCGTATCGGCACGCACGTCGACAAACACCGGCACGGCGCCGCGCATGGCGAACGCATTGGCCGTCGAAACGAACGTGTACGACGGCATGATCACTTCGTCGCCGGGCGCGAGATCGCACAGGATCGCGGCCATGTCGAGCGCGCCGGTGCACGAATGCGTGAGCAGCGCGCGCGCGCACCCCAGACGCTGTTCAAGCCATTGGTGGCAACGCTTGGTGTAATAGCCGTCGCCGGAAAGATGGCCGCGCGCGAGCGCGTCGGCGATATTCGCGAGTTCCGCGCCCACGGCGCTCGGCTGGTTGAATGGTATTTTCTTCATGGGCGTGATGATAGCAATATGAATTGCGCGATGCACCGCCTTTTGCGCGGTGCGCCCGCTACTGTGCCGCCGGCCGCGGCGTCCGGCACGCGGTACCGCGGCACAATAAATAAAGCGTATTGCCGCCGAGCGGATAACTCGCACTGACTTCGCCCAACTCCGCATTCGCGGTGTAGCTCAGCACGAAGCCATCGCTCCATTGCGCGGGCGGCCAATGCAAATAAGGCGCGGGAAAGCGCAGCGTATCGAGATGCGCGGTGACGCTCAGGCCGGTGGCCGACACGTCGGTTGCATACAACGGATAGCCGCGCGTCGCGGCCGCGATCTGCGCCGCCGTTGCCGCGTAATGCCCGCGGTAGTTCTCCTGATACCAAGGGAAAATCCACAGCCCGATCGCGTATCTCAAGACCACCGCGGCGACCAACCAGCGCATCGCAATCGCGCGCGGGCGCGTGCCGAATTGCCAGATCGCCGCGGCGAGTGCCAGCGCCGCCAGCGGATACAGCGGCATAATGTAGCGGATGTGCGTTTTCGGCCCCAGCCAGTACGGCAGGTAGTTGAGGATCAATATGGCCGCGAGCGTGCGCCATGGAAATCCCGCCACCGGTTCTTCCGGCGGCGCGTGCCGGTTGCGCCACCCGTAGTAGATTGCCACCAGACTCGCCGGCGCCATGCGCAGCAGGGTCTCGGGCGGGAAAGTCCACAGCTGCTGCAGATAGTCGCCGAGGTCGACGCTCTTGATCTTGAGCATGATGTCGACCGCCGTGCTCGCGCTTTGCGTGCCGTGCGTGAAATAGGCGTTCCAGGCGAAAAGCGCCGCAACCGCGGCTGCATGCGCGGCGATCGAATGCGCGCCGAGCAGGAACCGCCGCGCGTCGCGTTCGGCGGCGAGCACGACGAGCGCCACGCCATAGAACAAATAGGCCGTCTGCACTTTGGCGAGAAAACCGCCGGTAACGAGCAGCACTGCCAACCACAGCAGCGCACCTTGCTTGCGCAGCACCGCGACCCACAGGCAGGCGATCGCGCCGAATACGAAGAGCGTCAACAGCGAGTCCGCATACGCGAGCCAGCCGCGATAAAACAGCACGTCACCGCTCAGAAAAACCACTGCGGCAAACGCGGCGAGCGCGCGGTTTCGGGTAAGATTCAGCGTAAGCCACGCCAGCACGAGACCCGTCAGCACGGTCGCCGTCGCGGTCACGATGCGCGATGCGAGCAACATGCGGTCCCAACCGAGCAATTCGGCCAGTGGAATGACGAGCCAGTTGAGCAGCGGCGGGCGCCCGTAGCTGGTGCCGTAAAGCGTGGTCACGAAGAAGTCGCGGTTGAGCCGCATTTCGAGCGACGTAATGGTGTAGACCGCTTCTTCCCCGATATAGGGAAGCGTAAGCGTCGTGTACAAGCTCAAGGCGGCGGCCGCGTACAGCCACCACCATGTTTTCGCTGAATAGGGAGTTGGATTCATCTTGTCAACGGCACTCTACGTCGCCGCACTTGGCCCGCCGCGGCGCGGTCGCTGCGGTTCGGCCATTTTAAAGCAGTTGCGCCGCGCTCGTGACGGTCGGCGGAGCGCGCGCTGCTGATGGCGACCAACCCCGCCACGCGCAGACTATGGATCGGGCTCCCCGCATACAACGAGGAGGCCACGATACCGGCACTGTTTCCGCGCTTCAAGGAAGTTCTGGCGGATGCCCGCGCCGACTACCGCATTGTGCTTTACAACGACGGCTGCACCGATCGCACGGTCGAGCGCGCGCTCGAGTGGAAAAACCGGCTCAACGTCGAAATCATCGGCAAGCCGGTGAACAGGGGACTTGGCGAAGGCCTGCGCTGCCTGGTTGCGCATGTGGCTGAACACGGCGCCGCGGACGACGTGCTGTTTGTCATGGACTGCGACGACACCCATCACCCGCGCCAGTTTGCCGGCATGCTGGCGGCGCTCGACCGCGGGTTTGATGTCGTGATCGCCTCACGTTACCGCCGCGGCGCCCGCATTGCCGGGGTTGCGCCGCACCGTCAGCTGTTAAGCCTGGGCGCCGCGACGCTGTTCAAGCTGCTGCACTGGTGTCCCGGCGTGCTCGACTACACGTGCGGTTTTCGCGGTTACCGCGTAGCGCTGCTCAAGCGCGCGACGGCTCACTTCGGCGCGCGTCTGATCGAGGAGCGCGGCTTCGCTTGCATGGTCGAGCTTCTGCTCAAGCTCAATCATCTCGGCGCAAAAATGTGCGAGGTTCCGCTCGACTTGCGCTACGACTTGAAGCAGAGCGCGAGCAAGATGGATGTCGGCGGGAATACGACGCGGTTGCTCAGGAAATTGGTGGTCTGGCGCGTGCGCGGTTTAGAATAAGCGTCCGGCGGCGAGCGCCCGCGGCCCTGCCCATCCCGTGACCCAAAAAATAACCTGCATCGTCGGCACGCGCCCGGAAGTCATCAAGATGGCGCCCGTGATCAGCGCCCTGCGCGCCGCGCCGGGACTCGCCGTCGAAGTGCTGGGCTCGGGCCAGCACCGCGACATGCTGGCGCCGCTACTCGCGTGGTTCGACATCGGCGTGGACCACGATCTTAAAGTGATGAGCGACAACCAGTCGCTCGGCGAACTGACCGCGCGGCTCATGCAGTCGTTCGAGCAGTATTTTGCGGCGGCCAGGCCCGATCTCGTGGTGGCGCAGGGCGACACAACCACCGTAATGTGCGCCGCCCTTAGCTGCTTTTACCGCGGGATTGCGTTCGCCCACGTCGAAGCGGGTCTGCGCACGTTTGATATCGCGAACCCGTTTCCCGAAGAATTCAATCGCGTGGCAGTCACGCGGCTCGCCCGGTTACATTTCTGTCCGACCGAGCGTGCGCGCGCGAACGTGCTCGCCGAGCACGTCGCGCCGGCCGGCGTTCACCTCTCGGGCAACACGGTGATCGACGCGCTGAAATTCACCACGGCGAAACTCGCGCGCGCGCCGGCGCGGCGCTTCGATCACGACATTCTGCTGACCGCGCACCGGCGCGAAAATTTCGGCGCGCCGCTCGTCAACATCTGCAACGCCGTGCTCGACCTGTGCCGTGAATTTCCACGCTTAAAGGTGCTCTACCCGGTGCATCCCAATCCGAACGTGCGCGCGACCGTCGACCGGCTGCTCGCGGGTCACGCGCAAATCGTAGTGAGCGAACCCCTGGTGTATCCGGACCTGGTCGCCGCGATGCAACAGGCGCGGGTGATCCTGACGGATTCAGGCGGGATCCAGGAGGAAGCGCCGGCGCTCGGGAAACCCGTGCTCGTGCTGCGCGAAGTGACCGAGCGTCCCGAAGCCGTCGAACTCGGCGTCGCCAGAATCGTCGGCACCGAGCGTGCGCGCATCGTCGCCGCCGCCACTGAACTCCTGCGCGACGATGCGGCATATGCGCGCATGGCGCGCGGCGTTTCGCCGTATGGCGATGGCTGCGCGGCCGCACGGATCGTCGCAGCCGTGCTCGCGCACTTGAGCCGCGCCGCATGAAATTCTGGAAGCCGCTCTTCAAGATCGCGATCTCGGTCGTGCTCATCGCGATCGTGCTGCGCGCGTTCGACGTGCGCGGCGTCGTCGCGCATTTTGCAAAAGTTGACGTGCTGACGCTGGTCATGGCGGTCGCGCTCGCGCTGGCCATCGCGCTCCTGCACACGCTGCGCTGGCTTGCGGTGATCAACGCCAACGGCTCGCATCTAACCTTCAAGACCGCATTGCAGGTCGTGCTGATCGGGCATTTTTTCAACCAGGCGCTGCCGTCTTCAGTGGGCGGCGATGCGGTGCGCATCTGGTGCGCGTACCGTGCCGGGCTCAGTTTCGGCGCCGCGGCCAACACTGTCGTCATCGATCGCGCTATCACGCTCTTTTCGCTGCTGCTGCTGAGCGCGGCGGGGCTGCCATGGCTCTTCGAGATCGTCACCGACCCGGTCGCACGGTGGGCGCTGTTGACCGTGATTTGCGCGGGCGTCGCGGGGTTTGGCGCGTTTCTCGCGCTCCGGCGGCTGCCGCGGGCAGCGCTGCGCTGGCGCGCAGTGCGCGCGCTGCTGGCGCTCGCCACGCTCGCGCGCAACGTGGTGTTCAATCCACGCTATGCGCTGGCGGCCATCACGCTTTCGGTGCTGAGCTTCGTCGGCTTCGCGGTGATCGTGTACTGCCTCGCGCGCTCGATGCAGCTCGACATCCGGCTGCTCGATTGCATCCTGCTGGTGCCGCCGGTAATCGTCGTAACGGTGGTGCCGATTTCGATCGCCGGCTGGGGCGTGCGCGAAGGCGCGATGGTGGTCGCATTCGGCTTTATCGGCGTGCCGGCGAGCGGCGCATTCGCGGTGTCCGTGTTGTTCGGCCTTACGCTGGCGGCGGCGAGCCTGCCGGGCAGCCTCGTGTGGTGGTTGAGCGGCTATTCGGTCAAAAACATCGCGGCGAACACCGCCGCGCACGCAGCCGAAGATCCGTCCGCGCGTTAGGCCGGCGCGGGCGCGCGGCCCGGCGCGAACTGGATTTCATAAAGGCGTGCGTATATCCCGCCCGCGGCCAGCAACTCATGATGGCTGCCGATTTCGGCGATGCGGCCGCGATCGAGCACGACGATGCGGCCCGCTTTCTCGATCGTTGACAACCGGTGCGCGATGACGATGGTCGTGCGTCCGCGCATCAGTGTTTCTAATGCCGCCTGCACGTGGCGTTCGGATTCCGAATCGAGCGCGGAGGTCGCCTCGTCGAGGATCAATACCGGCGCATTCTTGAGCAGCGCACGCGCGATCGCGAGTCGCTGGCGCTGGCCACCGGACAGCTTGACGCCGTTTTCGCCGACCAGCGTGTTAAGCCCCTGCGGCATCGCGCGGATGAATTCCATCGCGTGCGCGGCCTCGGCCGCCTTGACGATTTCAGCTTCGCTGGTCTCGCGCATTACGCCGTAAGCGATATTGGCGGCGACGCTGTCGTTGAACAGCACCACGTCCTGGCTCACGAGCGCGATATTGGCGCGCAGGCTTGCCAGGGTCAGCGTCTCGAGATCGTGGCCGTCGAGCAGGATGCGCCCGCCGGTCGGCCGGTAGAACCGCGGCACCAGATTGGCGAGCGTGGTTTTTCCGCCGCCCGAGGCGCCGACCAGAGCGACGGTTTCGGCGGGATTGATCGTCAGGGTAATCGCGTCAAGCGCCGGGCGTTCGGCATTCGCGTACGAAAAACTCACGTTGTCGAAGCGGATTTCGCCGTCCACGCGCGTGATTTCGGTGCGACCCGGATCGCTTTCGCCGGCCTGGTCGATCAGCTCGAATACGCTCTCGGCGGCGGCAAGTCCGCGTTGCAGCGGTTCGTTGACGCTCGTGATGCGTTTCAAAGGCGCGGTCAGCATCAACATCGCGGTGATAAACGAGACGAATTCGCCGACCGTGATTTCGTTGGCATTCGACTGCTGAGTCGCGAGGTAGACAATCGTGGCGAGGGCAACACCGGCGAGCAATTGCACGACCGGTACGCTGGCGGCGGCGGCCGTCACCTGTTTCATCATGAAGCGCCGCACGCGGCCGGCCTGCTCGCCGAAACGCGCGGCCTCATATCCCTGGCCGCCAAACAGTTTCACGACCTTGTGGCCCTCGATCGTTTCCTGGAGCACCGTCGTGACGTCGCCCATGACCTGCTGCACGGAGCGGCTGCTCGTGCGCAGCCGTATGCTGATCACGCGCACGACGCCGACGATCAACGGCGTCATCACGAGCGCGAGCAGCGTGAGTTTCCAGTTAAGCCACAGCATGTACGCAAGCAATCCGACCAGTGCGACTGAATCCTTGAAAATCGCGGTCAACACGCTGGTGGCGGCGGCGGTGACCTGCGTCACGTCGAAAGTGAGTTTCGAAATCAGGTTGCCGCTCGCATGGTCGTCGTAGTACGCGGTCGGCAGCGTGAGCAGCTTGCCGAACATCGCTTCGCGCAAATCGAGCACGAGCCGGTTGCCGACCCAGTTGATCGAATAAGCCGCCATGTACTCGCCGGCGCCGCGCACGATCGTGATGCCCAGTATGACGAGCGGCATCCAGCGCATCAGCGTTGCATCTTTGTAGACAAAAGTGCCGTCGAGCAACGGCTTCATCAGCGCCGGCAGCGCGATTTCCGTCAGGGCGACGATCACCATGCCGAGCAGTGCGAGACCAAAAACCAGGCGATAAGGTGCGATCTGGCGCAGCAGACGCCAATACAATTCCGTGCTGGTCATTTGTCGCATGGGCGCAACAATAGCAAAGTTGCCTTACAAAAGAAAACGGCGTCCGGCGGGCGCGAGACGCCGTATGCCACCGCAATGCCGGCTTTACCTGAAGCTATATTGCGCCGACGCAAAGAAGGATCGCTCGGGCGCCGGATACGCGGAGAAGGTCGGAAAGCCCGTGAAAATACCGTAAGAAAAGTATTTCTCATTGAAGAGATTTCTCACGCTCGCACTGATCAGCCAACCGCGGGTTTCGTGCGTCAGTTTCAAGTCTGCCACGGTATAACTGGGCATCTTGCGGTTGAAAGTATTAGTTTCATTGCCGTCGAATACCTGCTCGCCGGTGTAAGTCACCAGCCCGCTGACCTTCGTACGCGGCATGAACTCCCAGGTCGCCCCGAGTTTGACTGCATTGCGCGGCACCAGCGGCACATCGTTGTTCGCGAATGCGCCTTCGCGGAACTTGGCGGTCGCATAGGTATAGTTGGCAAATGCGCTCAGCGCAGGAGTAAGTTGCCCCTTGCCTTCAAGCTCGAAACCGTTGCGCCGCGTCGGTGGCAGATTGACGTTCGTGAACGTCACCGGGTTAAAGTGAATTTCGTTGTTCACGTCCATCTCGTAGACCGCAAGCCGGAAATTCGCTCTGCCAAACCTGAGTTCAGTACCGAGTTCGCGGTCATGCGAGGTCTGCGGTTCTAGCTGGGCAATGGTGCCGGTGAACAGACTGTAATTGTCATTGACGTTCGGCACCCGGAAACTGTTGCCGAACTTGCCGTAGACAGCCACCGCCTCGCCGAAGCGGTGGCGCGCGGAAATTTCGAAAGCGCGTAAATCGCGCTTGCTCGAGCCTGCCGTCCCGCTTGCAATGTCGTTAGTGGCATACGTCACGCGGTGAAAACGCCCGCCGGCGGACAATACCGTCGCTTCGGACAAGGCGATGCTGTCCTGGAAATAGAAAGCGCGGTTGCGCTGGCTGGAAAGCGGTCGTTTTAACGTGGCGAAAAATGCCGGATTTGCCAGCGCCGTCCCGTCGGAATCCCAGTCTTCATAGTCCACGCCCGCCACCAGCGTGTGGTTGGTAGACGCTATCGCAAACGGAAGTTTCAGGCGCGGCGTCAGGCTGGTGACGGTGACCGAATTCTTGGTCGTCAAAAACAGCTTTGAATTCGATTCTCGGCCGCGGTATCCGCCATTCAACGCCAATTCCGCATCGCCCAATTTGAATTCCCCGCCGAGATTCATATAGCCGCCCGACATGTTGGTGTAACTACCCGATGGAGCTCCGGCCTGCCGCCGATTGACCGCGATCTGCGCTTCCGTGAGCGCGTTTGGGAGTAGCAAGCTCTGATCATCACCGCCAAATTTTGCGTATAGCGTGCCGCGCTCGCCGGTGTAGCGCAGGTCCGCTTGCGCATCCTGCTGGCGCAGCCGGTTGCTGTCGCGATAGTTGTCGGTTTCGAGATGGCCGGCATTGACGATCAACCCGAGATTTTCTCCCGCGAGATTGAAGCCGGTGCGAAAATCACTGGTGTTATAGCTGCCGCCGCCGGCGCCCACATAGGCGCTCTTGCTGTTTTTCTGCGGTGCCTTGGTGATGACGTTGATGGTGCCGCCCGTGGCGCCGCCGCCATACAGGACTGCGCCACTGCCGCGCATGATTTCGATGCGCTCGATCGAGGATAGCGGTATGGCGGTCCAGTTGGCGCTGGTCTGCTCGTTCTCGCTGATGCGCTGGCCGTCGAGCAGCACCAGCGTATTCTGATCGCCGAATATGCCGAACCCGCGCATGTCGACCTGCTGGTTCGGCGAGCCGGAGCTATCGCGTATCTGTATGCCCGGAACCTGCCGCAACAACTCGGGCACCGTTGTTGCCGTGCTGTTGCGTATGTCTGCCGTGGTGATTACCGTGATGCCAACCGGCAACTTTTGCTGCAGCCCCGTGAAGCGTGTCGCGGTCACGACGACTTCATCGGCGAGCGTTACCGGCATCTGCTGCTGCGTAAAACCCGGACTCGCCGCGCTGAGCGAACCGGCCAAAACCAACGACGACACAAAGCTGCGACGTACCCTGAAAATTGATTGCATGATATTTCCCTTTGAATTGACGCACGCCCGCCGCGCGCGGATCACTTACACAAGGAAACACCACGGAGAAAACATTCATCGGACCCATAGCGGTACGCGAACGCCGCTTCCCCGCGGCATTACCTTACCCAGTGGTTCCGAGGCCGGTCTACGGGCTTTCGAGATATGGCGCGCCGCCTTCCCAAGCTACCTGCTCAGTGGCAGGAGTGCCTAAGTTAGTGAAACACGTGTGCGTTGCAGCCAGAATTGGTGCTGGCAAGGCGCCCGGTGCAGCGAATACTTTCTGTATTCGCAAGACGAGCAACGCGGCCAGCGCCGATTCTGGCTACAACCCTTCGGGCTGGCACGAGTTTTGGCTCATAACTTTGTCGCAAGCCACTAGCCTAGATGACTAGGCGTCGTGCCTTGCTTCGCGTTCTGAGCCAAAATCGTGACAGCGCATCACGTGTTGCACTAACTTAGGCACTCCCTAGCGCGCCCGCGCTCGATTACCGTTGCGGGGGCAGCACAAGAATTGGGGGCAGGATTGAGGATCGAGAAATTCAAAGGCGGAAAACCCGCCTTCAACTCAATCCTAATAGCTCAATCCTGCCTTACCGCACTTGTTTCCCGATTCTCCCTGGCCGAAGATTTCGACCCGGGCACCTCGAACCGTACCGTCATGATTTTCTGTCACGCCGGCGGCATGGATTGTAGCGTAACCGCGATGCGGCTCAGCAGCATTGTCAGGAACCGTCCAACAAATCAGGACAATGGCTCATTCTGCGGGGCGCATCTGATGGTAAAGCACTTTCAAGAATCGGCGTTACGTCTTGACTTATCAGGATTTTTGAAACTATAGTGTCGTGATGGATGTCGAACTCAAATCGCTCGAAGCCAAAATAAATCAGTTCGTCACGCTGTGTCAGCGGCTGCGCTCGGACAACCATGAGCTGCGCCAGCAACTCGCGTCCGCGCACAACGACAACAAGCAATTGAACGAAAAAATCGGCGATGCGAAAACCCGGCTCGAGTCCCTGCTCGCGCAAATTCCCGAAGAACAAACGTGAGCGCCGATACGACGGGCATGCAAATCAGCATCATGGGGCGCGAATTTCGCGTCGCGTGCGAACCTGACGAGCAAAAGTCGCTGCAGGAAGCGGTCGACTACTTGAACCGCAAAATGCAGGATATCAAAGACCAGGGCAAGATCAACGGCCTCGACCGCATCGCGATCATGGCCGCGCTCAACATCTCGCACGAATTCCTGACCACCCGGCTCGGCAGTTTCGACGTGTCCGAGTTCAAGCGAAGAATGTCCGGCATCGAGACCACGCTCGATCAAGCGCTCGCGGACCAGGACAAATTGTTTTAAAGTAGCACCCTCTATCCCCTGCGGTGTTCGTCAGGGCCTTAAAGTCTTTGAACCAATATTTGTTAACTGGTTGCGGACCATAGCGGTGCTGTTGTGCGCGTCCGACAGGAAGCGCCTGATGCGCCCGGAAAGCGACCACTTGAGCCTTTGGTTCAAGATGCGGGCTCAACGGCATCTGCGGGGGACCCTTTAAAAAAGCGGCGCATGCGCCGCTTTTTTTGTGAGGGGTGAGGGGTAGACGCCTCACGCCTCACTCCAATTTGATGCCGCCCGTCTTCACGACCTTGCCCCACTTCGCGAGTTCGGCCCGAATGTACGCGGCGAATTCTTCGGGGCGGTTGCCCACCGCGTCGGCGCCATCCGCGGCGAGGCGCTCCTTCACTTCAGGCAGCATCAGGATGCGCGCGGTTTCGGACTGCACCCTGGCAACGATTTCGCGCGGCGTTGCCGCCGGCGCGAGCAATCCGTACCACTGGATCGCCTCGTAGCCGGGCAGTGTTTCCGCAATCGCGGGAATAGCGGGCAAACCCGTCGCGCGCCGGGTGCTCGTCACGCCGAGCGCGCGCAGCTTGCCGCCCTTGATCTGCGGCAACGCCGTGAGCACGTTGGGCATGGACAGCTGCACCTGTCCGGCGATGAGATCGACCGTCGCGGGTCCGGTCCCTTTATACGGAATATGCGTGAGCGTGATGCCCGCCATGAGACGGAACAATTCCATCGACAGATGTGGCGAAGTACCGTTGCCGGCGGAACTGTAATTAAGCTGGCCGGGACGGGTTTTCGCGAGCGCGATCAGTTCGCGCACCGTCTTCGCCGGCAACGCGGGATGCACGACCAGAATATTGGGCAGCGAAGCGACCAGCGTGACGGGGGCGAAATCGCGCAGCGTGTCGTACGGCGGCTTCGCGTATATCACTTCGGCGATCACGATCGCGCTGGCCGCCATGAGCAGCGTGTAGCCGTCGGGGGCGGCACGGGCGACGGCTTCGATGCCGATCACCTGCCCCGCGCCGGGCCGGTTTTCGACCACGAACTGCTGGCCGAGACTCTCCGCCATTTTCTGCGCGAGCACGCGCGCCAGGATATCGGTGCCCCCGCCCGGCGACGAGGGCACGACGATGCGCACTGGCTTCACTGGAAACGCAGGACCCTGGGCGACGGCGCCGGTGGCGGCCAGCGTGAGCGTAAGCGTGAGCGCCGGCAATCTCATATTCAACATGAATCCTCCGCGGCGTAAAACTGTCTTTCAGGCGAGCTCACTGCGGGCGCGACAACGTATGCAATTGGCGCAAATCCGTCATGGCTTCGAGGTTCCAGATCGCCTCGATCAGCTGCTTTGCGCGCCGCGCACCCAGCGTCGGCGCGAGCAGCCCGCGCGCCTTGGCGGCTACGTCGTCGCGCGTCATCGGATTGGTCGCACTACCGCGCACGGCTTTCGTATGATGGCGCAGCACCGCACCTTTGCGCGTAGTGATTTCGACGATTGCCTGCGTGGTTTTGGCTTTGCCGAGCGCGGCACTGCCCTTCAGCACGATGCTCTTGCGCAGCTTCAATACCGCCGGGTCGCGCACGCGCCTGGCGTCGTGCGACGATGCGAAAGTGATGTCGCCATCAAGCAGCATGAGCGCGGTCAGATGCTCGATGTTGATGTCGGCCATGCGCCGACCGCTGACCGTGCGCGCGCCCTGGTCATCGAGCGTGATCACCACGCGCGCAATATCCTTCGCTGCGACCTTGTGCGCTGCCATCAAGTTGGACAATGCGTCGAGCGGCGCCTGGATCGGGTAGCCGACCGGCCAGCGCTTGATAGCGGTCTGCATGATGTCGAATTCGCGGCCGAGCCCCTTGACGAGCAGGGCCGGCTGCGCGTAACGCGCATGCGCGTGAAAAAACCCGCGGTCGCCGGCGAACACGTCCTCGACGCCGGTAAAACCGCTCGCGACCATGGTGGCGGCTGTCACGCCGTTGCGCGCAGGCATACCGCCGAAATCGAACGCTTTCTCGACGTGTTCGACGTCGCGGGCCCAGCACGAGAGCCCCGACGCCTGCTGGGCAGCATACGACAGCATATAGCGCGCCTGCTCGCCATCGATGCCGGCCAGCGCGCCGGCCGCCGCTGCCGCTCCGAAGGTGCCGCCGTAGCTGTGCGTGGAATGGCCGGCGCTGCGAAAGCGCTCGATACCGAGCGTTTTGGAAATTCGCGCGCAGACGTCGTAACCGAGCACGACCGCGCGCAACAATGCGGTGCCGCTGGCGCGGTTGCGCTCGGCCATCGCCAAAGCCGCCGGCACCACGCTGCACCCGGGATGCACGAGTGCCAGGTAGTACGCATCGTCGGTTTCGTCCGCATGCGCGAGCATGCCGTTGGCGAGCGCCGCATTCGCCGCCGACGTCACCACCCGGCTACCGACGATGCCGGCTTCCGGTACCCCGCCCAGGGCGCTGACGTACTCGATCGCGCGCCGGCCGGGTAGCAACGGCGCGCCCGAGACCATCGCCGCCAGCGTATCGAGCACGTGATACTTCGCGCGCTCCATGACCTCAGCCGGCAGCCGTTGCCGCGGCACCCGCGCGATGTAGTCGCTCAGTTTACGCATCACGGGAGAAATTGCGGCGACGGTTTTGCTCATCGTGAACCAGGCTCTTATGGACGAAGCCGCGATATTAACTCACTGCGACGCAAATTGAATCGCGACCTATTTCGCATTGGCGCCGCTTGGTGCACTATGGCGTTCGACGAGTACCGGAGTTGAAACAATGAAAGCGATGGTGCTGCACGCGCACGGGCAGCCGCTCAAGCTCGAAGATCGACCGCTGCCGCAAGCGGGCCCCGCCGAAGTGCTGGTGCGCGTACGGGCGTGCGGCATCGGGTTGACGGTCGTCAATCTGCTGGCGACACCCGGCCGCGTTACGTCGTATCCGCGCATTCCGGGCCATGAAATCGCCGGCGACGTCGTCGAAGTCGGCGCCGCGGTGCGCACCGTGAAAGCCGGCCAGCGTGTCACCAATCATTTTTATCTGACCTGCGGACAATGCAAACAATGCCGCGCCGGCCGCGAAACGCTGTGCCTGAATCAGCGCGGCAATATCGGCGCCGCGATCGATGGCGGTTACGCGGAGTATGTCGTGCTCCCCGCGCGCAACGTCATCGCGATTCCGGATGGCGTGTCGCACGTCGATGCAGCGGTCGCGTCGGATGCGATCGCCACGCCCTATCACGCGTGCCATAAGGAAGCGCGCCTCGGTCCCGGCGACAGCGTGCTGATCATCGGCGCCGGCGGCGGCGTCGGTATCCACATGGTACAAATGGCGCGGCTATGCGGCGCGCGCGTGCTGGCCGTGGACATTGGCGACGACCAGCTCGCGCTCGCGAAATCGATGGGCGCGGATGAAGTCATCGATGCGCGCAAGGCTGATTTACCGGACGCGGTCAAAGCGCTCACGCAAGGCGCGGGCGTCAATGCCGCGATCGACATCGTCGCGAGCCGCGCCACGCTCGAAGCAGCGCTGCAATCGCTCGCGATCGGCGGCCGTCTCGTAATCGTCGGCGCGCAGCCGAAAGCGGTTTACGGCGCCGACCCGGGTTTCAACGTCAACCCCATCGATTTCCTGCATCGTGGCCTGGAACTGCATTCGTCGCGCTATGTAAACGCCGCCGAAATCGCGCAGACACTCGAACTCGTACGCTTGCGACGCATCAAGCCGGTGATTACGCAGACGTTTGCGCTGGACAAGGTTGAGGAAGCGCACGCCCTGATACGCCGCAACGCGACGGCCGGCCGGCTCGTCTTGGAGATCGCCGGTTAGAGATTGACGGCGCGCTTTCCGCCCCCCCCTCTCTCCTCACGCCTCTCTAGAAGTACGCCTGCCCGCGTTTGATCGGCGGCGTCCATTCGCATTTTCCCCACGGCCCGTCGCCGTTCTCCTTGATATAAGCAACGCGCCCGCGCCTCGAAGGCACGCGTTTACCCGAGAAAAATCCCTTGAGCCAATCGAGCGCATAGTCGTGGCAATCCATGCCGCCTAAGTTGGCAATGCCCCACAGCGGGTGATATTGGTTCTCGAACACCCACATTTCCTTGGGCACTTTCAAATCCTCGTACGCCTCGACCGCGTCTTCGAGCGGGCACAGCGGATCAAACTCGCCCGTGACCAGCAGGGTCGGGCATTTGATCTTGTCGAGATAGCCGCGCACCGTCATGCCCTGCGCGACTTCGACGTCGAATTTTTCTTCGTCTTCGTAGCCCGCCATGTACATAAACATCTGCTTGAAGCGCGGACTCGACTGCGTGAAGATCGTGTTGTTCGGGTTGAAGCACGCAACCGAGCTCACGACCGCCGCCGCGCGATGATCGTAGCTCGACAGCCGCAGCGACCAATAGCTGCCCATGCTGATGCCGTAGATCGCAATTTTCTTCTTATCGACTTCGGGTCGCTTCATCAGGTAACTGATCACCGCCGCGCCCGCACGCTCGTAATTGTCGCCGACCGCGCGGATTTTCTGAATATTGGAGTTGCCCTGGCCGGGGCCGTCGATCGCGAGCACGTGAAAGCCGCGCGATAGCGCGATATTGTGGCTCGCCTTCGGAAATACTTCCTTCGACTGGTCCATGCCCGGCACGTATATGACGACCGGCGCGCGGCGCCGATCGGGCAGTAGATGGAACAGACACGAGATGGTTTTACCGTCGTCGAAAGGCACTTCGACGCGCTCGATCGGGTAGTCGGCGACCGCCGAGCGGCGATCGACCATCTCATTGAGCTTGCGGTACAGCGCTTTCTTGACCGGATGGTTGTCGTAAAAAATCGGATGCTGCGCCATGCGGTAGCCCTCGATCGCGTGGTCGTAATGATGCGTCGCGGTCGCGTTGGCGCCCTGCGCCTCGGCACGGCGCGCCAGCAATTCATTGCGCTCGGCGGCTTCGCGCCAGACCTTGGGCAGCATGCGGTAATTGCGCGCGCGCTTGCCGGCAGGCACCTCGATGTCGTCGCGCTCGAAGTTCTGCACGCGCCCGCGCATGTTGAGAGCAAGGTCGAGCATCCACTGCTGGTTGTCGCGTTCCGTTCTGAGCTTGCGTATCATGACCTCTCCTGAATAACTTTTTTGCGGCCTGCAATCTTAACGCAAAAAGCATTTGCCACAGAGGTCACAGAGGACACAGAGAAATTCCAAAATCAGACAACAGTCTGTTCTTTTGTAGTTTGCTTTTCCTCTGTGCTCTCTGTGGCCAATGCTTTATATGCTTTTTTAATTCATTAAAATGGAAACACCATGCGCTACTGGCTGATGAAATCCGAACCCGACGAATTCGGTATCGACGACCTCGCGAAGGCGCCGAAAAAATCGACGGCTTGGTTCGGCGTGCGCAACTACCTCGCGCGCAACTATATGCGCGACCAGATGCAGCTTGGCGACAAGGTCCTGTTCTACCACTCGAGTTGCGAAGTGCCGGGCGTCGCCGGCATCGCCGAAGTCAGCAAGCTCGCTTATCCCGACGAAACGCAGTTCGACAAGAAGAGCAAATACTTTGATCCCAAGGCCACGCGCGAAAAGCCGCGCTGGGTGCACGTCGACGTAAAGTACGTCAGGAAAACGCGGCTGGTCCCGCTGTCGGAACTGCGCACCTATCCCAAGCTTGCCAGGATGCAACTCCTGCAGCGCGGCAACCGCCTGTCGATCACGCCGGTCGATCCGGCGGAATGGCGGTTCATCGTGAGCAAGTTGTAGGATTTAAAACGCAGTTCAAAATGAGAATTTCGTCAACGCCACTTCTGCGAAATTGTAGCGCAGGCGCCCCGCCTGCTACGAAACGAATGCAGGCGAGGCGCCCGCGCTACCGGCATTTTGAAATACGCTCTTAGGCATGCGCTAGATCTTAGGGCTACAAATGACGCGGTAGTAGTTGGCTATGGGTTAGACGGAGGCGCCGGGGTGCTGTAAGATTTACCTGACGATACCGGTATCCATTTATGGTTTAGGCACCGAAAGAATGCCGCATCTCCAGGCCGAAGCTGTAGAAACAATTTCCCAGGCTTTCCGACGGATGGAAGCCTCCATTGCCCCTCCCAACCAAGTTCCCTACGGAGATTCTTTCGTCTTCAGGTACGCGAACAAGGGCATTCATGAAGCCATCATTCAGAAGCTGGCCCGGAACATAAGCGGTCTCAACGCAGTGGAGGTTTTGCTTGCTGCTGGCTATAGCCAAGAGGCTGGAGTCCTCTTTCGTACGCTCGATGAAATTCATGAAGACATCTTCTTCCTTGCCAGCGCCGAAACGAATGGAGCCCGTACTAACCGTCATACTCAGTTCCTTGAGGCCTTTTACGCAGAAACCGTATTCTCCCGCCCTGCGGGTTCACTGGACATTCCAAAACCGAACCTTGTGCCAAGAAAAAGGATCCGGGCGCACACAATGAATGTCTTGGGTCAGGGGGTTAACGTCTCCAAAGCCTTGGCTGCGAGCGAGAGTGTAGGCACAGCCTACTCGGGCTACGTGCATGCAGCATCAGAGAACATCATGGACATGTACGGAGGCAATCCACCCTACTTCCACATCGGCGGAATGCGCGGCACGCGTAGAATGGCTGAGTGCGCACGAGACGCTGAGATCTACGTCTATCGTGGCCTGATGGCCACTATCGTCGCGGCAAAAGCGTTCGGAGGTGCTTCGCTTGTGGACTCACTATATGAATTCTTAGCTAAGTACGAGTCAGCAAATGGCCACAAGTCTCCGCCCATTGGAGGCAGTGGTGCCTAACCCTCCAGCGCAGCCGGACGCGCGTGAAGCGTCGTACTACCTTTCAGCACCACGGTCACGCGCCGCTGGCTGGAAACGTTAGCCGCGAAGGAGTCCAGTGCTACCACTTCCCGAAAATCTGGAACTTCCGTTTTTCGCGTACGGGGCCTTCAAGCCCGGCGAACTCGCCTTCACGCAGATTCAACAGTTCCTAGAACAACCACCTGCGCCCGCTTCCGCCTTGGGCAGTCTCAAGGTTCGGGATGGTCTTCCGCTCTGTGACGAAAGAGGTGATGGAAGTATCCGCGGGTCCCTCCTCGTTTTCAGAGAAAGTGATCGCTTGGTGGCGTACAAGACAATTTCCCGGTTTGAGCCAAGTGCCGTTTACTTTTGGAAGGCAGCAACGTTGTCGTTTCCGACCGTACGCGCCAACCTCCTGCTCGGCAAGAAGCTCGACCGAGGACGGCCCCACGATCTCGAGGAAGACAGTTGGTCCTTCCGGCTCGACCCGGTTTTCGCGCATGGCCTCGGTGTCGTGGAGACAACGGCTGTTCACTCGGCCCAAGATCGTTTTCTGAGCGCGCCGCCTGACCACTTCGACTGGCCCCGGTTTTTCCGGTTGCAAATGGCTTATCTGCTGCTTTGGTCGGCTATCGAACGCTACTCGGCCTTTGCGTATGGGCCGGCTCTCTCTCCACAGGAAAGGATCAAAGCTCTTGGCAATGACCCACGGTTTCTTTCCGCGCTTAGAAGGCAATTTTCTTCTCTATCCCAGGAAGTATCCGATAGTCGAGATCCTGGACAGCGCAGCTATCTTGATACAACGCGGCCGGAGCGGGCCGTCGATTATTTCTATCAAGTCCGCAGTAATTTGAGCCATAGAGGCAAAGGCGCATGGTCGGACGGCGAGATTGTCCGGCAGTCACTTATTGATCTCTTAAGGATCTTCAAGGACATGCTTTCTTCGACCGAGATAGCATGACCGCGGCTAACAAGGCAGTGCAGGGGACCGCTGGCGAGCGCCGCTTACGCGACCCCTGATGGCCAGCGTTAAACAATCCCCTCCGCCTTCAACTTCACAATCTCCGCGTCGCTCTTCTTCAACACACCACGCAGGATTTCATCCGTGTGCTGCCCCAGCGCCGGCGGCGGCACTTCATGCTTGATCGGCGTGCCCGAAAACTTCATCGGGCTAGCCACCAGCGGCACTTTGCCGGCTACCGCGTGCGGCAGCTCGATTTTCATC